>CALZAE010000010.1 GCA_945612235.1 uncultured Gammaproteobacteria bacterium
AAGACAGCAAAGCCAGCCTAGAGCTGCGCAACTTTTATATGAATCGTGATTTTCGTCACGATGATCAAAAGCATAAATCTATAAACAACCCAACAAACCAAGCTGGAAAGTATCAAGTAGGCCAAGCTCGTCAATCTAAAGCTGAAGAGTGGGCGCAAGGTTTCTTATTGCGTTACGAGTCTGGTTTTACCGAAGGCACTGTGGGCGTCGGTGTGGATGCTTATGGCTTTACCGGTTTTAAACTTGATTCAGGTGGTGGCACATCAAATACCGGCTTACTACCAAGAGGCAAGAGTGACAATAAAGCGCCAAGCAGTTTTGGCCAAATTGGCGCTGCTGCAAAATTCCGTATTTCAGATACTACGCTAAGAGCGGGTACCTTGATGCCAAAGCTACCAGTAGTCTCATCTGGTGACGGCCGTCTAATCCCACAAACCTTTCAAGGTATGCAGTTAACCAGTCAAGATGTGACTAATTTGACTCTTAGTCTTGGTCAGCTAGAGCGTGACAATCAGCGTAACTCAACTAATAATGAGCCGATGACCATCAGCCTGCATAGCTCTGCCAAACGTGACACAACTCAATATGCAAAAACCAACAAAAACACCAGCAGCAAGTTTAATTTCGCCAGCGGTTCTTACAAGTGGAATGACCAACTGACGACCGGCTACCACTATGGCCAATTAGATGGTGTTTACAAACAGCATATTCTTAATGGCGTTTATATCCTGCCAATCGCTGAAGGCCAGTCGTTAAAGGCCGACGTACGCTTTGCCAGAACATCTGAAGATGACAACAGTGGTATTGATAATAAAGCTATTTCAGGAATGTTGACCTACCAACTGGGTTACAACAGCTTCGGCTTGGGTTATCAGAAAATGTCTGGCGACACAGGTTATGCGTACCTGACGTTAACAGACCCGCACTTAGTCAACTACGTACAAGTACGTGACTTTGCCGCTACTGATGAAAAATCCTGGCAAGCACGTTATGACTATAACTTTGCAGGCCTAGGTATCCCTGGCTTAAATCTAATGACTCGTTACCTTAAAGGTAGCAACATCTATATGGGTAAAAATGTCTCTCGCGGTAGCGAGTGGGAGCGCGATACCGATATCGGTTATGTCTTCCAAGAAGGTCCACTGAAAAATCTTGGCGTCAAATGGCGCAACTCAACTGTCCGCTCTGACATCAGCGTGGGTAAAGTTGATGAAAACCGTCTGATCGTCAGCTACACCATTCCGTTGATGTAAGCTACCAATCTGTCTTATAAACCCGCTTACAAGGCGGGTTTATTTTTATTTTAAATATAGTCTGTTTCAAAGTGAACCAGTTGCCGCTACATTAGCTCTAATGTTATGCAAACCCCGAGTTTATTTATGGAGTACATTTGTCATGGCTAAAAAAAACACACAAGACAATAATCAGCAGCTCTTAGCTGAATTCAAAGCTTTGGTATCTGATACTGAACAACTCTTACAGCACTCTGTAGAACTCACCGGCGACAAGGCCGAAGAGCTACGTGGACAAATCAACAGCAGCCTACAGCGTGCACGTCAAGCACTGGGCTCAACCGAGCAAGCATTACTTGAGCGCGGTAAAGAAGCCCTTAATAGCAGCGAAGAATATGTGCGCGAGCATCCGCTGCAATCGTTAGCCATTGGTGCTGGCGTAGGCTTTCTCTTAGGTTTATTAGTGTCTAGGCGCTAACGGATGTCAGAACATAAATTTGTCGATACTTCGCGGCGCTTAGGCGCTGCGAGTCTTGATTTAATCAGTAATCATGCCGAACTGTTCGCACTAGAGTTGCAGGAACAAAAACAGCACAGTACACAACAATTGATCTGGCTTGGCTTGATCGCTGCGTGTGGCTTTATGTTGTTCTTGCTGCTCAATGCATTATTGATTGTTTTATTCTGGGACAGTTATGGATATATGCTGTTGATTGCTATGTCAGCTTCTTACGCCATTGCAGGCGGACTGTGCTTTTGGCGCATGAGAGCAGCACAGAATATAATGCAAGCGCCCTTCAGTGCTTCCTTACAGGAACTTAAAAAAACTAAGGAGCAGCTCTTACCATGACCCAACCACACAATAACGATCCCATCGCTCTGCGCAAGCAATTGATTCAGATGCGTCTCGAGCTTAATCGTCAGAAAATTCGTCACGAAGGTCTCTTATTATTGGAGCCTGTCGATAAATTACGCGGCTACAAGCAGCGCTTTTTAAGCGGTACTAACCCAATACTCGCGGTGGCTGGCGTAGGCTTAGCCAGTTTTTTTATTGCACGCAAGAAAAACTCCGTGCGCAGTTTATTACCCATGATGCGTATTGCCGTTAGTTTACTACCCTTACTGATGGGTAAATCACACAGCGAAACAGAGACTTCTGTTAAGTCTGACTATTCCAATAGGCACCTCTAGCCTCTAGAGGCGCCTTTAATATATCAATTGAGGGCCTGCAATGGATTGGCATCAACTCTTAAACCGTGAACGCCTAGGCAAAACCTCCCATAGCTCAGAAGAACTCGGCCGTAGCCCGTTTCACAAAGATCATGACCGTATTATTTTTTCTGGTGCCTTTCGACGCCTAGGTCGCAAAACCCAAGTTCACCCTGTGTCTAGTAATGACCATATCCATACACGCCTCACCCACTCGCTTGAGGTCAGTTGTGTAGGTCGCTCCTTGGCCATGCGTGTGGCGGAAATGATCCGCCCTGACCTGCCACAATGGTGCGAGCCCAGTGATTTGGGAATGATTGTGCAATCAGCCTGCCTTGCCCACGATATTGGTAACCCACCTTTTGGTCACTCAGGCGAAGACGCCATTCGCCATTGGTTCCATCAAGCCGCACGCAATGGCTGGCTGGACGATATGAGTGATGCTGAGCGTGCTGACTTTTTAAATTTCGAAGGCAATGCCCAAGGTTTTCGTGTTCTCACTCAGCTTGAATACCATCAGTTTGACGGTGGTATGCGCCTCACCTATGCAACCTTAGGTGCTTTTACCAAGTACCCTTGGAGCTCCAAGCATGCCAGCGCTCAAGGCTATAAAAAGCATAAGTTTGGCAGCTACCAAAATGAACTGCCCTTGCTGGAGCAAATTGCCGAAAAATTAGGCATTCCAAAACTGGATGATGAGCACTGGGCGCGCCACCCTTTAGTCTACTTAGTCGAAGCTGCTGATGATATTTGCTATGGCTTGATTGATCTTGAAGATGGCATTGAGATGGACTTGCTCGACTATGCTGAAGTCGAAGCCTTATTGCTGGGATTGGTCGGCGATGACTTGCCAGAAACCTATCGCTTACTTGGTCCAAGTGACTCGCGTCGGCGCAAACTGGCTATTTTACGCGGTAAAGCAATTGAGCATTTAACCAATGCCGCAGCACAAGCTTTTGTTGACCAGCTTCCTGCTTTAATGGCTGGCACACTGGAAGGTGACTTAGTCGCGCATATGAACGGACCCGCTCAGACCTGCGTGCTTAGCGCTAAAGCATTAGCGCGCGAAAAGATCTTTCAAGATAAGCGTAAAACGCTGCATGAAATTGGTGCCTATACCACGCTGGAAATATTACTGAATGCTTTTTGTGGTGCAGCGCTTGAGCAGCATAGGCACGGTACATTGTCATTTAAAAACCGTCGTATCTTTGACTTGCTCGGGCAAGCAGCGCCACAACCGGATTGGACGCTCTATACATCCTTTATGCGCATTATCGACTTTATTGGTGGCATGACTGACAGCTACGCCACCGAGATGGCTCGTGAAATGACCGGACGCTCCAGCCCTATCTAGCACATCCAGCGCTGACAGCACACAGCTGTAGCGTTGGTTTAGATGAGCTTATGATTCAGCTTTGGATAACTGCGCGACTTCAGCTTGCGGCTCAGCGCTATCGACATTACCTTGTAACTCGGCTAGACGCTGCTCACAGGCTTTAAGTTGCTTGGCCTGCTTGTTGTAGCGCATACGTAAACGCTGCTGTGGCCACCAAGTGGTCAGCGGCCCTAAAATCAATCCAATAATAAAAGCACTCATTACAAACAATGCTGTTGGCAATTCAGCTGTTTGCCAACCAAAAAACACCAGTTGCGTAGGAGTACGATTTTCTAAAGTAAAAAATATCACACTAGCTGCTAACGCTAAGGCAATTATCACAATCAATAGGCGTTTAAAATTTCGCATAAAAATCCTCTGTCATCAGGCATATCATTCAACAGCACATTACTCATCATTGACCCGGTCACGCAACTCTTTCCCGGGTTTAAAGTGAGGTACGTATTTACCGTGCAACTCAACTGCTTCGCCCGTTTTAGGATTACGGCCTATACGTGGCGCACGGTAATTTACAGAAAAACTACCAAAGCCACGAATTTCAATACGATCCCCTGCAGCCAATACTTGCGTCATATGTTCCAGCATCGTTTTTACAGCCAACTCAACATCACGCACCGAGAGCTCTTGTTGCTGGTCAACGATACGCTCGATTAATTCGGACTTATTCATTATTTTCCCTTTCTTATCAAGCAGCTATGAGTTTTTAGCATGCCTGCTTAAGTTTGAACAGGGTCAACTTACGAATTAGGAAAAGAATCTGAAATTAGCCAGCTTTTATCAGGTTTTGCACAAAAGACGCCATATTTTTAGTACGGCATACATAACAAAAAAACCGGTAACAGCTTGTGGCTGCCACCGGTTAATTTAGGTCTTGATATATAAAATATCAGACACTGAGTATAAAAGAACTGCTTAAGCTAGGATCGTCCAACTCAACAGTGTGCGTGTTTATCACACGCTGCAAAGCTTTAGCAGGGTAATGTTCAAGCTTATTTTGCACGAACTATAATATAAGTTTGCGCTGACTTGAGCTATTTGACTAAAGTCCCCTGCGCCAGTGCTTAGATTAATAATATGCATTCTCAGTAATACTGTGGTCCGTCACATCACGCACACCTTTGACTTCGGGAATTCGAGCCATTAAGGTTTTCTCGATGCCTTCTTTCAAAGTGTAGTCCGCTTGACCACAACCTTGGCAACCACCGCCAAATTTTAAGATTAAAACGCCGTTATCAATGTCAATCAGACTGACCTCACCGCCATGACTGGCAAGACCTGGGTTGATCTCAGTTTGCAAGTAATAGTTCACACGCTCAGATAAAGGGCTATCTTCACTGACCATCGGCACTTTGGCGTTAGGTGCTTTAATCGTCAGCTGACCACCCATGCGGTCAGTGGCGTAATCCACTACAGCATCTTCAAGATACGGCTCACTCAGTGCATCAATCCACGCTGTAAACAGCGGTAGCACTAAAGGCGTATCTTCAGCCTTCTGCTCTTCGGGCTTGCAATAAGCAATACAAGTTTCAGCGTAGGTTGTGCCCGGCTGAGTAATAAAGACACGAATACCAATGCCCGGCACATCTTGGCCGGCCAGTAACTCGCTTAAATAGGTTTGTGCAGCTTCTGTAATGTTAATTGTGCTCATAGTCACTCCTCGCAATCATGATTACAGTGTACGCTAATAAGCCCTCACGAAGAAAGACCTAGTAAAGCAGTCGGGTAAATTTTTATAATCTACAGACTAGAAAACGGTCTTAAGCTTTAGCATTTAAAAAGCTGCAGGATCAATCTTCGCAAAACTATCAACTGTTGTATGACCCGGCAAAGGCTGCGCACCCAACTCGCGAGCCAAACCACAGGTTTGCATACCACTGGCTGCTGCGGCATCCAGTTCCTCTACAACATCGGATAAAAACAAAATCTGTGCTGCCGGCAACTTGATCGCTTGTGCAATACGCGCATAGGATTCGCGCTCGCGCTTGTGTCCAGAGGTCGTGTCAAAATAACCACTAAACATGGGCGTTAAATCCCCAGCAACCGAGCAGCCAAAAATCAATTTTTGCGCTTGAATCGAACCTGATGAATACACATACAAAGCATAACCTTGCTGATGCCAAGCCTGTAACGCTGCAACTGCATCAGCATAGACATGCCCTTTAATCTCACCGCTGGCATAACCTGCTTGCCATACCAAGCCCTGTAACGTCTTGAGCGAGGTCGCTTTGACGTCATCATGCATCCATTGCGCCAAGATACTGATAACCCGCTCGGCATCTGCCTCAGGCTCACCTGCCTCATCACGCACGGCCTGCAAGACTGCTGCCTGCGGATTATCTGCTGCGCAAGCACGCACATAGGCTGGTAAGTGTTGCTTAGCGTAGGGAAATAACACTTCAAAGACAAAGGCAATCGAGCTGGTGGTGCCTTCGATATCAGTTAGAATAGCTTTGACATTCATAACAGCTCATCCAAGGTTGGATACGCTTGCGCAATCTTATCGCCGGTAAACTCAGCCACCCAACCTTGCGGGTTATTAAATAAACGTAGTGCGGTAAAGCGTGGGTGCTCACCCATATCAAACCAATGCTTAGTGCCGGCTGGAACGCTAATCAACGAGCCTTTTTCACACAAAACCGCGTAAATATGTTCATCAATATGCAAACTGAATAAACCGCGACCTGACACAAAAAAGCGCACCTCATCTTCACTGTGCGTGTGCTCATCTAAAAACTTCGCACGCAACTCATCTTTTTGCGGATGCTTTTCATCAAGACTAATCACATCAACAGTCACATAGCCGCCTTCAGCTTTTAAACGCGCAATATCATCAGCATAGGCCGCGATCACTTCATCATTGGATGATTGGGCGGTAATAGATTGATGAGCCTGCCAATGCTCAAAACGTATACCCACCTGGTTCAAGGTGCTGGTGATGTCTTCTAAATGGTTTAAAACCTTCAGCGCCTGCTTAGGCATGCTGGTGTGGTATACAAACAGCTGACTCATCGCTTGTTATTTCCTATACAAATTCAATTAAAAACACTTCAGCACTCAAGGCGCAGTACACGCACGCACTTTTAACTCACACTCAAGCAGAAACTCAAAAGCCTCAATATGACGCAAAGCCTCTTGCATTGATGTGCCCCAAGTATACAAACCATGCCCACGAATTAAGTACCCAGGGCAATCTGGGTGAGCATCAAGCCACTGCTGCACTTGTTGTGCTAAACGCGGCATATCTTGATCATTATCAAAAATCGGCACTAACAACGGCTGCTTATGACTACTAATACCAGCAAAAGCTTTTTGTAACTCGTAATCAGTAAACTCAATCGCTGCAGCAGATTCAATGCGTGACAACACCGTGGCATTGACCGAGTGAGTATGTAAAACCGCCTGAATCGCCGGCTGCCAGTTGTAAATCTGTGTATGCAGCAAAGCTTCTGCAGAAGGTTTCTTATGCGGCTCAAGGCTTTGCGCCTGCAAATCAGTAGCAAGAATATCTTCGGCAACCAACTGCCCTTTATGCTTACCGGAAACGGTGAGTAATACTTGGTTGGCTGATAAGCGTGCCGAATAATTACTGCTGGTGGCGGGCGACCAACCACGTGCATACAAAAACTGCCCAGCATGAATAATATGCTCAGTCAGTTGTTCACGAGTAAATGTCATATTTATGATCCCTTCTTCAATGCAGACTCAGTCTGTTCAATGCTACGTAAACCCAGCACTACTAATAATGCAGCTAAAACGGCAATCACACTGGCCAAGGCAAAGGTCAGGCTCGCGCCAAATGCTTGCCAGGTATAACCGGCATATAAAGCACCCAGCGCACCCCCTACCCCAGAAAACGACACATACAAGCCCTGCCCCTGCCCTTGTTTATGGGCAGCAAAATAGCGCTGTACAAAGTGAATGCCGGCGGCATGAAAGCTACCAAAAGTCGCCGCATGCAATATTTGCACAAACAATAAAACCATCAAGGTATCGGCATAAAAACCGAGTAACCACCAACGCAAGGCGGCCAGCACTAGACTGATCAAAATAATACGCTTTAAACGCACTCGCCTGAGCAACCAGGGCATGATGACAAACAAGCCTATTTCGGCCAAGACACCCAATGCCCACAGCCAGCCAATTACTGTACGTGAGTAATTTAAATCAATTAAATGCAGCGTTAGAAAAGTGTAGTACGGGCCATGCGATAACTGCATTAAGGTAACGCAGGCCAAAAAGGCCACAATTGGCCTCATCGAAGTGATTCGCGGCTCATGCGTGATTGCTTGCGGTAAATCGGTTTTAACATCAAACGCTACAGGCTGGCCTGGCACCCAAAAGCTACTGAGGATAATACCACTCATCACTACCAGAATAGCCCAAGGGTAATACTCTAGCCCCACCCGATCAAATAGATAACCAAAGCCGACCACAACCAGCATAAAGCCCACAGAACCCCATAGCCGTAGTTGGCTGTAACGTTCACTGCGCTCGCCTAGATGCGCTAAAGTAATGACTTCAAATTGCGCCAAAATCGCATGCCAGAAAAAAGCATGCAGCACCATAATCAAAGCCAGCCAAGCAAAACTTTGACCTAAAAAGATCAACGCAAATGAGAGCAAAGTGCAGATAGCGCCAAAACGCACAATAGCTAAACGTTGCTGGGTACGATCAGCCAACCATGCCCATAGATTAGGCGCAAGACAACGCATCAGCATGGGAATGGCAATTAACTCACCAATACGTGCAGCAGAAAAACCTAAATGGTCAAAATACAGCGCCAGAAAAGGCGCTGTAGCACCCAGCAGTGCAAAGTAAAAAAAGTAAAAACCAGATAGACGCCAATACGGCAACGCGGTGTTTGTCATGCAATGCATCTCAGCATAGGACTTAAAGTGATAAGCCCCATGCAGTTGCGCTGAAATTTACAGTTGTGCAAGTACAGGTGTGCTGACTTGAACATCAGCATTTTGTCCGCGATGACGCAGCAAGTGATCCATCAAGACAATCGCCATCATGGCTTCAGCAATGGGCGTAGCACGAATACCGACACAGGGGTCATGACGACCTTTAGTGATCATATCCACTGGCTCACCGCTCATATTAATCGAGCGACCTGGGGTGGTAATGCTTGAAGTGGGCTTTAAAGCTAAATGCGCAATAATCGGCTGACCGGAAGAAATACCACCCAACACACCACCAGCATGATTTGAGGTAAAGCCTTCAGGAGTTAACTCATCACGATGCTCAGTGCCGCGCTGTGCTACTGAGTCAAAGCCAGCACCGATCTCCACACCTTTAACCGCATTAATACTCATTAACGCATGGGCTAAATCAGCATCCAAACGATCAAATACCGGCTCACCAAGCCCAGGCATAACGCCCTCAGCGACCACAGTGATTTTGGCGCCTACTGAATCTTGGTCACGGCGCAGTTGATCCATGTACTCTTCTAGTTCCGCTACTTTGCTCGGGTCTGGACTAAAAAAAGCATTATCATGCACTGCATCCCAGCTTTTAAATGGGATTTCAATGGGGCCCAATTGGCTCATATAGCCACGCACAACAATGCCTTGAGTCGCTAGATATTTTTTAGCAATGGCTCCGGCCGCGACACGCATCGCCGTTTCACGCGCTGAACTGCGACCACCGCCACGGTAATCACGCTGACCATATTTGTGGTGGTAGCTGTAATCTGCGTGCGCTGGACGGAAAATATCTTTAATCGCCGAGTAGTCTTTGGATTTTTGATCGGTATTGCGAATCAATAAACCAATAGGACAACCTGTGGTTTGCCCCTCAAAGACACCTGAGAGAATCTCAACCTCATCAGGCTCTTTACGCTGCGTCGTATGGCGGCTGGTGCCCGGCTTGCGGCGATCAAGATCATATTGCAAATCTTCAGCAGTCAAAGGTAAGCCCGGAGGGCAGCCATCCACAATCGCAACCAAGGCTGGACCGTGGCTTTCTCCAGCGGTGGTAACAGTAAAAAGCTTGCCAAAAGTATTACCGGACATACACCCTGCTCCGAAATGATAAAATAATTGCGCAGTATACCTGTACCCAGCTCTTTCTGGCACCTTAGATCAACATCCCCTTTTGGTGAATGACACTAATACTATAGATTTTCTTCTAAGTGCCGATATGCTGAACTATACGAACATCTATAAAGTGAAGCGCCATGACTGCCGATATTGCCGAGCCATTAGATACAGCAGAGCACGCTGAAAAGCCTGTACAGACTGAGCATGCTTGGCTGAGTTTAAAACCTGAGCACTTTCAACTCCTACGCTTATCAGCCTTACCCGCAGACCGAGAGACGGGTTTAAGGCCTTTGATGTTTTTGAGTTTTGAGCGGGTGGAACGTCATAGTGCTGAAGAGAGTTTTTTACGCTTAACACTGAGCCTGGTCAGCCACAGCGCGCACAAAGAGATCAATACTTTAGAAGTTTGGGCTGATCATCAGCGCAAAGAAGTTCGCATCAATCCGGAACTGCCCTTGCGCACCGAGCCAAGTAACCGAGGGCTGGGACGTTTTATGTTGGCACAAGCCGCTCGCTGGGCGCAAAAACGCTGGAGTCATTACACGCTCGCCAACCAAGTACTATTGGTCAAGCACACCAGTAACGACGCCGCACGCCTGCGCCGCGATCATGCCTTGCAGGCCCAAGGTTTTACTGTTTCCTATGAAGACGCTGTGCAAATGCGCGCATCATGCTCAGCCGGGCGCGTTAGTGAATTGCATAACGACTGGAATGAGAAAAAAGTCAGCATCATCAGCACTATCGATACTGCGATGATGCTGCACAAAGCCGATCAATCTTTGAGCGAACAAAGCACACAAATCAAGCTGTATCACGACCAAGTTCAACAACTCAAAAGCGAAGACAATACGCTGCGCTTTACTATCTCAATGCTGATTGTGTTTGCAATTTTTCAGGCCGCGCTATTGATCTGGATTGCTACGCGCTAATCCATCAGACGTACTCAGTACACGGTATTGGCTGCATTGCTGCGCAGTTAAAGCGAGTACATCACGATCAGTGTAAGAATGCTCCAACCAAGTAAAGTCAATATCAGAGTACAACGCAGACAAGTGCGCGCGATGCGGGCCGACTTCCAATACCAGCAAACCCTCATCCGTTAGGTGGTCACAGGCTTGCTGAAGAATCAGTTGAATGCTTTCTAAACCACCGTTTTTGGCAATCGTACTGGCTTGTGGCTCATAGTGCATTTCGCGTGGTAATTGTGTCCATTGCTCAACAGACAAATACGGCGGTTTGCATACAATCAAATCAAAACGCTGCCCGCAGAGCTGAGAAAATAACTCGCTGTATTGCACAGTTACACGTTGATCCAAGTTGTGCGCTGTAATATTTTCAGCCGCCAGATCAAGAGCCGCTGCACAATCATCAGCTAACACCACTTCTTGGGCATTTGGAAAGTGCATGGCACAGGCCAAACCTGCACAGCCTGAACCAGTGTATAGATCTAAGATACGCTGTGGCGACTGGATCAACCAAGGAGCAAAGCGCTGTGGAATTAATTCTTCTAACGGTGAATAAGGTATGGCTACGCTTTCATTTATTTGAAGCGATAAGCCTGCAAACCAGGCACGTCCGAGCAAGTAAGCACTAGGTATACGTTGCTCAATACGTTTTCTCAGTATGCTTTGCACAACAACATGTTCATCAGTATGCAAGTTACAATCTAAGTATTTATCATGCAGTTGCTCAGGCAGATATAAACTGCCGAGCACCAGCGCGCGCGCCTCTTCAAATACGCTCTCTTCGCCACCCTGAAAAAAGAGTTGCTCGCGGCTAAACTGACTGACCGACCAACGGATATAATCACGCAGTGTTACTAATCCAGACTCACTCACTGGCCATCCCCGTACTTATTTTAAGAATATTGAATCGAAAAATAATGCCTTAGGCACTAAAAACTACTCATCGCGACCATCAAGCATATGGCGCTTCAGCAGCACATACACAGCACCTGTGCCACCATGTTTGGGTGCGCATGAAGTAAAGCCTAGAACCTTCTCATGCTGGCGTAACCAGGTATTGACATGACTTTTAATCATCGGCACTTTTCCGTCTAAGCGAGCGGCTTTACCATGGGTAACGCGCACACAGCGCACTTCTAGACGCAACGCTTCAGTCAGAAATTCACGCAAGGTGGTACGTGCTTTTTCTACGCTCATGCCATGTAAATCTAATGTACCTTCAAAGCTGACCTGACCGGCCTTCATACGGCGCAACTGAGTATCTTGCACACCATCGCGCGCCCAATACAAGGCGTCTTCAGCGCCAACATCAATCACAAATTGATCAGAGAGGCCGTCCACTGCAATAGCGGTTACGCTTTTTAATGCATTTTCACGACGTACACGCTGCTCAGCACGTTCAGCGCGATTTAATTTTGCTTTGCCAACATCGGCTTGATCAACATAAATACGGCGCACGCCCTGCATTTGCTGGGCAAATAAAGAAAACTCATCGTCCGGCATAACGCCCTCCTCATTTCGTGCTGCATTGTACCTGTATTAAACAAGCACAAACAAAAACGCCCCAATTAAGGGGCGTTTTTTAAGCGTAGCTTAGATTACATTTTTGCAATCATTGCATCGCCAAACTCAGAGCAGGACAGCAGTTTAGCGTCGTCCATTAAGCGCTCAAAGTCATAGGTCACAGTCTTATCAGAGATCGCACCATTGATGCCATCGATGATTAGATCAGCTGCTTCAGTCCAACCCATGTGACGCAACATCATTTCTGCTGAAAGGATCAGTGAACCTGGGTTAACTTTATCCTGGCCAGCGTACTTAGGTGCAGTACCGTGTGTTGCTTCAAACATAGCAACGGTATCAGACAGGTTTGCACCTGGAGCGATACCGATACCACCAACCTGTGCAGCCAGTGCATCAGATAGGTAGTCACCGTTCAAGTTCAGAGTTGCGATTACATCGTACTCTGCTGGGCGCAAGATAACCTGCTGCAACATAGCATCCGCAATACCGTCTTTAACGATGATGTTTTTGCCAGTCTTAGGGTTCTTGAACTGCATCCAAGGACCGCCATCTAGAAGCTCTGCACCGAACTCTTCACGTGCTACTTCGTAAGCCCAATCTTTGAAGGCACCTTCGGTGAACTTCATGATGTTGCCTTTGTGCACGATAGTCAGTGAATCACGATCGTTATCAATAATGTACTGCAGTGCTTTACGCACTAAACGCTTAGTACCTTCAAGCGATACTGGCTTAACACCGATACCACAGTTTCCTGTGAAACGGATTTTGGTAACGCCCATTTCTTCAGTGAAGAACTTGATAACTTTATCAGCTTCTGGTGTACCTGCTTGCCACTCAACACCGGCGTAGATGTCTTCTGAGTTCTCGCGGAAAATCACCATATCAGTGTCTTGTGGACGCTTAACTGGGCTTGGTACACCGTCAAACCAACGTACTGGACGTAGGCAAACGTAAAGATCTAATTGCTGACGCAGTGCAACGTTCAATGAACGAATACCGCCGCCAACTGGCGTAGTCAAAGGACCTTTAATAGAAACAACGTAGTCACGTACTGCGTTCAAAGTTTCTTCTGGCAACCAAGTTTCTGAATCATAAACCTGAGTTGCTTTTTCACCAGCGAAAACTTCCATCCAGGAAATCTTGCGCTTGCCTGCGTAGGCTTTCTCAACAGCTGCATCAACCACTTTGATCATTACTGGGCTGATATCAACACCAATACCATCACCTTCGATATAAGGGATGATTGGGTTGTTTGGTACGGTTAACGTCATATCTGCATTAATGGTGATTTTGTCACCGGCTGGCACTTGGATCTTTTGGTATCCCATGCTGGACTCCGTCTTTACGTGGTCTTCAAAAATCTGTCACGCGTGTGGCCTGACAGCGATAATTCAATCTTCTTGAGCCTGTGTGACCTTTAATGGGTGGAAAAAGTCACACGAACTCTTTTAACTCATTTTTGCGTTTATCATACTCTCGAACGCAAATGTGCAGCGCGTATCATACACGCTTTATACGATTACTGGATAAGTTGCTGTAGTCAAACTATTCGTTAACTACAAGTATTTATGTCTAACATCGCTCAAACTCGAACAAATGCATAAATATGCAGCGAACAATCATATCAGAAAACCAGCACCTTGAGGAGCTTACGCATGACACGTTTCACTCCGCACATCACAGTTGCCACTGTTATCGAAAAAGATGGACGCTTTTTATTCGTTAAAGAGCATGCTGAACAACGCATTGTATTAAACCAGCCTGCAGGCCACTTAGAAATGGACGAAAGTCTAATTCAAGCCGCTATTCGCGAAACTTTAGAAGAAACTGGCTGGGATATTGAGATTTCACATCTGCTGGGCATTCATTTATACACAGCACCAAGTAATAACGTGACCTATCAGCGCGTATGTTTTGCGGGACGCGCATTACAGCAACGTGAAAACTACACCTTAGACGAGGGCATTATTGGGCCGGTCTGGCTGACCCGTGATGAGTTGTTAGAGCAGCGTGAACTGTGGCGCAGTCCGATGGTGCTGCGCAGTGTCGACGACTATTTAAGTGGTACACGCTTTTCCTTGGATATCTTTAAAAACTAATCTGCAACAGTGTTGCTCTCCCTAGTGGTGCGCAAATCTGCTAAAGTCTTTTTCTTTACTCAGCTTATTTAAATGGCCATGCATACTTCTTCACTTACCCCTTCTGAAACGCGTGTAATAGTCGGCATGTCCGGCGGTGTTGATTCTTCCGTTGCAGCCTTATTGCTTATCCAGCAAGGCTACCAAGTGGAAGGCTTGTTTATGAAAAACTGGGAGGAAGATGACGGCACTGAATACTGCACCGCGAAAGAAGATTTCGCTGATGCACAAGCGGTTTGCGACACGCTCGGCATCAAGCTGCATGCTGCCAACTTTGCTGCTGAGTACTGGGATAATGTCTTTGAGCACTTCCTGGAAGAATACAAAGCAGGCCGCACGCCCAACCCTGATATTTTATGCAACCGTGAAATCAAATTTAAAGCCTTTCTTGATTACGCGGAGCAATTGGGTGCTGATCTGATTTCCACCGGTCACTATGTACGTCGCCGTGATGTGAATGGCGTCAGCGAACTGCTCAAAGGCGTGGACGCTAACAAAGATCAAAGCTACTTCTTGCATGCTGTAGGCGGCGCGCAAATTCATAAAACTTTGTTTCCGGTCGGCGAGTATGAAAAGCCTGCAGTACGCGAGCTTGCTGAGCAGCATGGCTTAATCACCGCTAAGAAAAAAGACTCCACCGGTATCTGTTTTATTGGTGAGCGTCGCTTTACTGATTTCCTCAAGCAGTACTTACCTGCCCAGCCCGGCGTGATTGAAACCGTAGATGGTATTGAGCTGGGTCAGCACAGCGGCTTGATGTACCACACTATAGGTCAACGCCAGGGTTTAGGTATCGGAGGACTCAAAGATGCCAGTGAAGAAGCCTGGTATGTACTGGCTAAAGACCTCAAACGTAATGTGTTGATTGTCGGTCAAGGTAATCAGCACCCTTGGTTGTTTTCACGCACGCTACTCACGCGCGATGTGAACTGGATTAATTCGATCGATCTGGATGGCATCGACAATTTAACCGCCAAAGTGCGCTATCGCCAGCAAGATCAAGCCTGCAGCATCAGCCATACGGGTGACGGCTACCTTGTGACCTTTGAGCAACCACAGCGTGCAGTCACTTTAGGACAGTCTATTGTCTTTTATCAGGGTGACGTCTGCTTAGGTGGCGGTGTCATTGAAGCCTGTAGCCCTTGGGATGAGAGTATCCAGCGACCATGACACTACTTCAAGAGCAAATGACCGCGCTGGCAGGCGTTTTCCAAGCTGCAGCGCTGGTAAATAAGCTGGCGCACACCGGCCAAATCAGTGATGCAGCTCTAGCAAATATGCTCAAAACATTACTGGTACGTAATCCTGAAAGCACTATTGATGTGTACGGTGGTGATGATTTAGGACTGCGCGATGGCTATAAATTATTGCAGTCCATTTTAGCGCGCGAGACCGATAACCTGCCCCGTGAGAGCCTGCGTTATGTTGTGTCGATGCTCAGTCTTGAACGTCAATTTTCTCGTCGCGATGATTTGCTGGAAATAGCAGGCTTGCGTTTACCTAAAATCGAACAGCAGGTCGAACTCTACGGGATCAGCAGTGACAATATTGCTGCCTCTTTTGCCGGGTTGTATCAAGACACCATCAGCACCTTTAAACAACGCATTCAGGTACATGGTGATATGCGCTTTTTACAGCAGGATATAACTGCGGCGAAAGTGCGCGCCTTGTTATTTGCCGGTATTCGCTCCGCACGTCTTTGGCGACAATTGGGCGGACGACGCTGGCACTTACTGACCAAACGTGGCGCCATGCTGCATGAGCTTAAATCGCGCAGCTTATGATCCAGCGCAGCGTTCGCCCACTACAGGGCGCAGCATTACTGGCTCTTTCAGCACTGATATTTTCCGCGATGGGCGTACTGATTCGCGAAGCGTCTGCCACAGTCAATAACGAAAATATTGTTTTCTTTCGCAATATTGTTGGGGTGATCTTTTTTATGCCTTTGCTGCTCAGCAAAGGCATTCGCCCTTTTAAAACCGCACGATTGAAATCCCACCTGCTGCGTACCAGTTATGGCTTAGCGGCCATGTATTGCTTTTTTTATGCCATTGCTCATTTGCCCTTAGCAGACGCTATGGTATTTACTTACTCCGCACCGGTTTTTACACCTATTATTGCCTACCTTTGGTTAAAAGAGCCGCTGACCAAACGCATGCTAGTCTTCTCTGTGCTGGGTCTAATAGGTGTCATTTTAGTGGCCAAACCCAGTGACGCATTATTTAGCAGCCTTTCTTTAGTCGGCCTTGCTGCGAGCTTGCTTGCGGCTTTAGCTTTTGTATCCATTCGTGAAATGAGCAATAGCGAACCCGCTTTTCGCATGGTCTTTTACTTTGCTTTTTTTAGCAGTTTAATCTCTGCCATCCCTTTAATTTGGGCTTGGCAACCACTCAATCGCGAGCAGTTACTTTTACTTTGCAGCGCAGGTTTACTGGCAGCTTTTGCACAAATCATTATGTCACGCGCCTACTCGCTAGCTCCACCGGGCTTGATTGGCCCCGTAGCTTACTTGGCCATTGTTTTCGCGGGAGTATTCTCCTTTGTGCTTTGGGGTGAAGTGCCAGACTTAGCCTCAATGTTTGGCGCTGTATTGATTTTCACAGCCAGCTTATTGGCAGTATTCTGGCGCAAACACTAAAACTCGCGTGCATTTGATGTACACTATGCGCCTTATTTTATTCATTAATTGTTAGAGAACGCATCATGCAGCTTACTTCGCTTACCGCGGTTTCACCCGTTGACGGCCGTTATGGCAGCAGAACTTCCGCCCTGCGCCCTATTTTTAGTGAATACGGTCTTATTCGTAACCGTGTTTTGGTTGAGGTGCGCTGGTTACAGCGCTTAGCCGCTCACGCAGGCGTGACTGAAGTCGCACCTTTCTCTGCTACAGCTAATGCTGCGCTCAACGAGCTCGCGGAAAACTTCCAGCTTGAGCATGCCGAGCGCGTTAAAGAGTTTGAGCGCACCACCAACCACGACGTTAAAGCGGTTGAGTACTTACTCAAAGAGCAAGCGCAAAAGTTGCCGGAATTGGCCAAAGTCACTGAATTCATCCACTTTGCCTGCACCAGTGAAGACATCAACAACCTCTCGCACGCTTTGATGCTGCGTGAAGGCCGTGACGATGTATTACTGCCACTGATGCGCAAACTGGCTGAGAGCCTACGTGCCTTGTCAGTTGAATTCGCTGATGTACCTATGCTGTCACGCACTCACGGCCAGCCTGCTTCACCCACAACACTGGGTAAAGAATTCGCTAACGTGGTCTACCGCTTAGAACGTCAAATCGCGCAAACCGCAGCCATTCCATTGCTGGGTAAAATCAACGGTGCCGTAGGTAACTACAACGCGCACATCTCGGCCTACCCTGAGATTGACTGGGAAGCCAATGCGCGTGACTTTATTGAAGGCGATTTAGGTCTAACCTTTAACCCCTACACCACGCAAATTGAGCCGCACGATTACATCGCTGAACTCTTTGATGCAGTCGCACGCTTCAACACCATCCTGATCGATTTTGACCGTGATGTATGGGGTTATATTTCACTGGGTTATTTCAAGCAGAAAACGGTTGCTGGCGAAATTGGTTCATCTACCATGCCGCACAAGGTCAACCCAATCGACTTTGAAAACTCCGAAGGTAACTTAGGTATTGCTAACGCCATTTTCCAACACTTAGCCAGCAAGCTGCCGATTTCGCGCTGGCAGCGTGACCTGACTGACTCAACGGTGTTACGTAACCTTGGTGTGGGTATGGCGCACAGTGTGATTGCTTATGAAGCAACTCTTAAAGGTGTCAGCAAGCTAGAGCTGAACGCTGCTAAGATCGCTGAAGATCTGGACAACTGCTGGGAGGTTTTAGCCGAGCCAGTACAGACAGTCATGCGTCGCTACGGCATCGAAAACCCCTATGAAAAACTCAAAGATCTAACCCGCGGTAAAGGTATCAGCGCTGAGGCACTGCAAACTTTTATTGAAACCTTAGATCTGCCTGAAGAAGCAAAAGTGCAATTGCGTGCACTGACGCCAGCCAACTATATTGGTAACGCAGGCGCACAAGCTAAACGCGTCTAACGCGATTTGTGAGTGTGAACGCCCGGCTCAATCCGGGCGTTTTATTTTCAGTGTCTATTTCGGAAGCCATCACGTGTCGAACCCTATCAATACACCTCTTGAAATCTTAGGCGGCATCAGCGCCGAAGTGTTTTTGCGCGACTATTGGCAAAAAAAGCCTTTATTAATCCGCAAAGCCATACCTGATTTTGTCAGCCCACTCGATGGCAATGACTTAGCCGGCCTGTCTCTGGAAGACATGGTGGAGTCACGCATTGTCTTAGAACATGGCGCAACACCTTGGGAGCTCAAGCAAGGCCCATTTGATGACGACACCTACAGCACACTGCCCGAACGTGACTGGACCTTACTCGTCCAAGCCGTAGATCAGTTCAGCCCTGATGTCGCTGAAGTGTTAGAAAACTTTAAGTTTCTACCTAACTGGCGTATTGATGATGTGATGATCAGCTTTGCCGTGCCTGGTGGCAGCGTAGGTCCGCACTACGATAATTACGATGTGTTTTTGCTGCAAGCTGAAGGCAAAAGACAATGGAAAGTCGGCCAGATGTGTGATTCTGACAGCCCTCTGCTAGCGCACCCTGATCTGCGTATTTTGGATGGTTTTGAGCAAACTGACGAATGGACTCTTGAGCCTGGCGATATGCTCTATTTGCCACCACGCTTGGCACACTGGGGCATTGCCCAAACCGAGTGCATGACTTGGTCTGTGGGTTTTCGTGCACCCTCAACCGCCGAAGTCGTCACTCACTACGCTGACTTTGTTGCGCGTTTCTTACCTGACGAGCAGCGTTACGGTGATGCGAATATGTCACCAGTCAGCAATCCGAATTACATTCGCCCAGAAGACATTCAGCGTTTACGCAAGCTGATCAGCGAACAACTGGACGATGATCGTATGCTGCTCACGTGGTTCGGCCAGCATATGACCGAACCGCGCTACCCTGAGCTCTTGGTGGGCGCTGAACTTTCACTGGACGAACTCAGCCAAGCTCTGGAAAATGGCGCAGTATTTACCCGCAACCCCACTGCTCGCTTAGCTTGGAGTCATATTCAACTGGACGCCGAACCAGCAGTAGTGTTTTTTGTCAGCGGCAACAGTCGCATTTTAAGCGAACATTTAGTGCCATTACTGGATGTACTCTGTGGTGCTGACGCGATGTATATAGATAATTTAAAGCCTTGGCTCAATGATGCAGAAGCAGCAACTTTGCTCTGTGAACTGATCAAACAAGGCAGCCTGGAGTGTATCGATGAATGATTTGCAGATCCGTATTGCTGATTGGCATAAAGACAATGCTGATTTACGCCGTATTCGTGAAAGCGTTTTTATTCAAGAACAAGGTGTAACCCCAGAACAAGAATGGGACAGCGACGACGCGACCGCCACTCACTTTCTCGCTTATGAGGGTGACTTTGCCATAGGTACCGCGCGCTTATTAGCCGACGGCTGCATTGGTCGCATGTCTGTTTTAAAAGACTGGCGTGGTCTGCATGTTGGCGAAAAACTGTTAATGACAGCAGTACGTGAAGCTGAGCGCATGGGCTTAAAGCAACAAATTTTGACTGCACAAGTCCATGCCGCTGGCTTTTACGAGCGTTTGGGCTTTAAAGCCATCAGCGACGAGTTTTTAGAAGCCGGTATTCCACATATCGATATGTTGCGTAACAGCGAGGCATAAGGCTATTTAACCCAGCCAATGCAGTCATAACGCCACAATGGTGGTCTATGTATTATGTGCGACTCATGTATTGCTAATCTATTGCTTAACTAGCACAGTGGGTCGTCGCAACCGTAATACCACTGCGTGGAGTATGCCGCTATGACTGCCTTGACCCGCCTCTTTACAGCCTTGATTTTAATGTGCAGTTTGAGCGCTGCTTATGCTGCAACCGAAGTCATTGAACTCAACTTTCGTATGGCTGAAGACGTTCTGTCTGTAGCCAACTCCATACTCGGTAGCGATGGTCGCGCTACCGCTTACGGCAATCAACTGATTGTTAACGCTCCAGAGCATAAAATCACTGAACTGCGCTCAATCTTAGTCAAGATTGATACCCAGCCGCGCCGTTTATTGATCAGTGTTGACACTCAAGGCAACCAATACGGTAGCGAACGCGGTTTCCAAGCTGATGGCACTCTCGGTGGTCGCCACGGCGAGATCGTGATAGGTCAAGGCGAACAGCACGGTCGTGACCAAGTGCGTATTATTCGCAATAATACACAAGGCCGGAACGGCTCATTACAGACAGTGCAAACTCTAGAAGGCTCAGCAGCCTTGGTGCAAGTAGGGCAAAGCATCCCGCAGCGCTCATCTCACTACGGCCCCTATGGCCAAGTCCAAGAGCGCACTGAATATCGCGCAGTCAACCAAGGCTTTTATGTAACGGCAACTGTGGTTGGCGAGCAAGTCCAAATTGAAATCGACAGTCAAAACGATCACCGCAGCCGGCAACATCAGGGCGTGATTAACACACAACAAACCTCCAGCCGTGTCAGTGGACGCCTTGGTGAATGGATTAATGTCAGCGGCGCACAATCTGACCACAGTTACAATCAAAATGGTTTTACACAAAAGCGCTACAGCACCACACAAGAAAACAACCAACTACAGATCAAAGTTGAAGTCATCAATTAAGCATATACCCCGTACAGACTACTTTTTATGTAGTGCCTGCAAAAAAACACTACAAAACATTTGACGAACGCATTACTAAAGCGCATTATAGCGACGCTCCCGCTAGCCAGAACGCCCTAAGAAGCGTTCCAAAACCAAGGTAACAGTACTTTACAGTTGGTTTTGTGTTAACTACATCCAAAAGATGCTTTAACGAGGTTGCGACTGGAACGTTGTTGTCCTGAGGGACGGGGAAGCGATATGCATCAATGATGCATCAGATATCTCACTACAGTGAGTCGCGTTTGCGGATGTTAAGTTGCCGATATCACAGCTTAATGCAGCAGCCACCCTTATCTGATAGCTACCCTCCTTTAAGACACAATGCGTCTCGTCAATTATCGGCACTTCAGTGGAAGCGAACCCGCAATTTATACTTCCAGCAATAGCAGGTTGTGTGTGGGCAGTCGGTGCTCAAACTCACTTTACTCATTTGAAGGATTGACCATGTCAACTTATCAAAACGAAATTAAGGCAATTGCCGCTCTTAAAGAAAAAGCTGGAAATGGTTGGAGCGCGATTAATCCCGAGTCTGCCGCTCGTATGCGCATTCAGAACCGTTTCCAAACTGGTTTAGAAATCGCTAAGTACACTGCAGCAATCATGCGTAAAGATATGGCTGAGTACGATGCCGACTCATCAGTTTACACTCAGTCGCTGGGTTGCTGGCACGGTTTCATCGGTCAGCAAAAGCTGATCGCGATCAAAAAGCACTTGAAAACCACCAACAAGCGCTACCTCTACCTGTCAGGTTGGATGGTTGCTGCTCTGCGTTCTGAGTTCGGCCCACTGCCTGACCAGTCAATGCACGAGAAGAACTCTGTTGCTCACTTGATTGAAGAGCTCTACACCTTCTTACGTCAAGCTGACACCCGTGAACTGGACCTTTTGTTCACCGCGTTAGACAAAGCACGTGCAGCTGGCGACAAAGCAGAAGAAGCTAAGATCCTAGACCAGATCGAAAACTTCGAAACTCACGTTGTACCTATTATTGCAGACATCGATGCTGGTTTCGGTAACGAAGAAGCCACTTACTTGATGGCTAAGCAAATGATCGAAGCAGGTGCTGCAGCGATTCAGATCGAGAACCAAGTATCTGATGAAAAGCAGTGCGGTCACCAGGACGGTAAAGTAACCGTTCCTCACGCTGACTTCCTAGCGAAAATCAACGCTGTACGTTACGCGTTCCTAGAATTAGGCGTTGACGACGGTGTTATCGTTGCACGTACTGACTCCTTGGGTGCTGGCTTAACTAAGCAAATCGCAGTAACTAACGAGCCAGGCGACTTGGGCGACCAGTACAACAGCTTCCTTGATGGTACTTACATCAACGATGCAAGCGAAATCGAAAACGGTGACGTTGTTGTTAAATCAAACGGTAAGCTACTGAAGCCTAAGCGCTTAGCGAGCGGCCTGTTCCAGTTCCGTGAGAACACTGGTGTTGAGCGTGTAGTTCTAGACTGCATCACCTCACTACAGAACGGTGCTGACCTGTTGTGGATCGAAACCGAGAAGCCACACGTTGGTCAAATCGCTGAAATGGTTAACGAGATCCGTAAAGTTGTTCCTGATGCGAAACTGGTTTACAACAACAGCCCATCATTCAACTGGACTCTGAACTTCCGTCAGCAAGTGTACGACGCTTGGGCAACTGAAGGTAAGGACGTTTCTGCATACGATCGCGACCGTCTGATGAGCGCTGATTACGATGGTACTGCACTGTGTGACGAAGCTGATGCTCGCATCCAGAGCTTCCAGGCTGATGCTGCTCGCGAAGCAGGTATCTTCCACCACTTGATCACTCTGCCTACGTACCACACTGCTGCGTTGTCGACTGACAACCTGGCTAAAGGTTACTTCGGTGAGCAGGGTATGTTGGCTTACGTTGAAGGCGTTCAGCGTAAAGAAATTCGTCAGGGTATTGCGTGCGTACGTCACCAAAACATGGCGGGTTCTGACATCGGTGATAGCCATAAAGAGTACTTCTCTGGTGAAGCAGCTCTGAAAGCAAGCGGTGAAGACAACACAATGAGCCAGTTCGATAACATCTAATCGAATGCTCTAGCAGTCTTACCACTGCGTGTTGCACAAAAACCCCAGCCTCGGCTGGGGTTTTTTATGGGCTGCAGAAAAGCTCCAGCCTACCCACTCTGCAACACAATCTATCCGCCCTGTAACAGAACAGCTGCGTTCGGTTATTTGCTTGATGGACTCAGCTTTAAATTCAGGTATAGATGTGGTCTTGCTATGATGCTCTCCTAAAGGTTTATTCTAACTTAAGGATTGTCTAGTGTTTTAGGGGAAATCCACAGTTTTCAGTGGCTACACTATATAGAAAGCCTGCACTGCTCGTGTTTTACAGGACACAACAGGTATCTTTTGCTAAAGAAAAAGCCTGTGCTGTAACACCAAACACCAAACACCAAACACTAAACCACCCTCCGCTCCCGCAAATCCTTAACCGCCACAAGCAATGCCAATACAATAACCAGCGCAATCGCCAACAACCCAGCACTCACCGCAACGGCCCATGAGCTATGGGGGCGTACAGCAAACACCAGCGCTGTGATGACGGCAATCCCCACCGAGGTACCAATACGTTGTCCGGTTTGCATAATAGCGCCCGAGCTGCCTGCGTAGGCCAAGGGTACTTCAGCCAAGGTCAAGGCTTGATTGGGACTGACCACCGAGCCTTGGCCAAGACCAAAAAAAGCCAAACTCAGCAAAAGCCACCAAATACTTACACCCCAATATTCATGCAAGAACACCACACCAATACTGGCGAACAAACCAAAGACAGCTAAAGCTAAGCCGCCAATCACAATTTTACGACCATAGTGATTAACTCGTTGACCCGCCCAGTGAGCAGAGTAAGCCGAGAGTAGCGCCGATGGAATACCAACCATTCCTGCCTCAAACGCTGAAAAACCTAAGTCTTGCTGTACATACAGAGGAATCAAAACCCAGATACTGGTCATGCCCAAAAAGTACAGAGTCATGATAATGCTGCCATTACGATAACTTGAGGTGGCAAAAATCTTTAAATCCACCATCGGGCTATAGCCGCGCTGGGTATACCACTGCTCCCAACGTGCCCAAAGGTAAAATAAAAGCAGTCCAGCAGGCAGTAGCAACCAGACCAGTTCAGTCGCATTCGAGCCCACAAAAGGATAAAGCACTGCCAACACGCCCGCACCTAACAACAACGCGCCGATAGGATCCAAAGAACTCAAACCTTTATGTTCCAGCGATTTGGGTTTGTGGATTAACGGGCGTGGGAACCACAATAACGCCAGCACTATGATCAAAACCCCGATAGGCACGTTAATCAAGAAGGTTAAGCGCCAACCAATGTCTAAACCACCCAGTTGAATCAAGAGCCCACCAATAACAGGGCCAATAGCAACGGAAACCCCAACTGCGGTGCCAAAAAAGCCAAAAGCACGACCACGTTCTGGGCCACGAAAATACTGCTGAATCATACCCACTGCTTGCGGGTTCATAAACCCAGAGCCAACCCCCTGAACAAAGCGTGCGCCATTGAGCCACTGCGCATCAGGCGCTAAGCCAGCGGCAATTGAAGCGAGAGTAAAGATGACTGCACCCAGAATAAAAATGCCGCCACGCCCCATTAAATCACCGGCGCGTCCAGCACTCACTAACACCACACCAAAGGTCAGTGCATAACCTGACAGCACCCACTGAATATCAGACTGGCTGGCGTGTAATGCATCTTGAATCGAGGCTAAAGCCACATTAACTACACTGACACTCATCAGCGACATAAAAATCGCGATAAGTAATACCGCAAGAATCCGCCAGCGTACTGGGTCATTACTGAGATCGTTTGCGCTAGAGGTTGGTGGTGTTGGTTGATTCATATAAACCCCGTTACATCCATACAATGTAACTGACAGTGTAAATGAAATAGTTCAGCGCCACAGTGCACTTTACTGATCTCGCAGAGAACTGAAAGCAGCATGCTATTTACATCACTAATTGCAGCTCAACATAGCCTAACGCTATAATTTTTCCTCAAGCACAGCAGCTCATGCTTTAGGTTGAGAATATGTTTGCTGGGCATCGGGTCTATTGCTACAAGAACATGACGTACTGGTATTGTTTGGGCTGGCAGGATTGTTGGCTTATTGACTGGCGATTGGGTTTGCCTGCTTGTCTAGGTCAACACGACTCTGCGCCCAGTCGCGCCACGCTTGCACTTGCTGTGAATTAGCACCAGTTTTCTCAGCCGCATTGAGTGCTTGTAGACCCGCACGCCAACGACCTTGCTGAATCTCTAACTGCGCCAAACTCAACCAGTGTTGACCTTTGCCCGTTTGCTGAGCAAGTTGCCTGTACTGCTTGGCCGCTCTAGGGTAATCACGCGCCTGCCAGTGCAATTGAGCTAAGCGCTCTTGGGTCGCAAGACTGGTTTGCATTAAACCATTGCTGAGCATACCCGCTAATAAGCGCGCCGCTTGCCAAGGCTGACCTGAAGCAGAAGCTAAAGCAATCAGGCTGTCTAAATCCGCTTGCTTAAACTCAATACCTTTGCTGTAAGCGGTGCGCAGTGTCGCGAGTGCTTTAGTATTTTGGTTGGCCATTTGTTGCAATGCGGCCAGTTGTTTCCAAGCATTGACGCTATCAGGACTGCGCTGCAAGATGCGTTTTTGCCAGCCCTGAGCCTCGGCATAGCGTTTCAGCTCGGCATTGGCTCCAACCATAAACTGCAGCCAATTATCCTCAATACGACTTTTACCCTTTAAGTAGCGTTCAGCCAAAGGTAAAGCTTGATCTAAACGTCCCAACCCTTGCCAGGCTTCAATCTGCATCTCTAAGACTTCATTACTCTGGGCGGTTTTTTGTAAGTAGGTCAACGCTTGCTGATAATTTTTGGCGGCAAAGTTCAGCTTTGCCAAATTGAGGCGGTCTTCAGTCAATTGCTCATCCGTCAACTGCCCACTGTTAAAAGCTTGAGTGAGCACCTTGATCGCGGCTGTATTTTTGCCTTGCGCCCAGAACAAATAGCCTTGGCTACGCCAGATTAACGTCTGCTCTAGACTGCCGGCTTTAGGTTTGACGGCTTGCAGTGCCTGCTCTGCCTGAGCAAATTTACCGGCTTGCTGCGCGACTTGTGAGCTTTGTAAAGCGCGAAACACATCCGGCGCAATACTTTGTGCCGCAGCCAAGGGCGCAACTAACGCAGCGCTGATACTCACAGCTAAGAACCAACGACGCATCTTATCGCCCTCTCTTTTCTAGACGAAACTGCAAAGTTTTCACGGCTTCGCGTGACACTGCACGCCCCCCTTCGCTGCGCGGAGCAAAACGCCAGCGCACTGCCGCACGTCGTGCTTCACGATCAAAAACATTTTTTGGAGAGGATTCAACTACGCGCACATTCTCAACTTTACCGTCAGGCGTAATAGTAAATGCCAGCTTGACGTACCCCTCAATACCACGGCGACGCGCACCATCAGGATAGACCGGCAAAACTTCATTTAACGGAATCACTTCAGCATCGTTGCTCGGTGCTGATTGTGCACTTTGTGCTGTCGATGCCGCTGGAGCAGAGGCCGCGGCTGGTGCGGCGGGGGCTGATGTTGTCACTGCCTGCGCGCTTAAGCCTTGCAAGCTCGGCGCTGAAGCTGCCGAGATGCTGATATTGCTACTGAGCTTGGGTACCGCTAAATCCAAACTGGCCATCTGCGGTGTGGTCGGCGGCTGCGGTGCTTGCTGGGTTGGCGGTGTTTCAAGCTGGGGCTCAGCAGGCTGTTCTGGCATCTGCTGGCGCTGGCGGCTGGGGTCACTGGAATCCTGCTGCAATTTAGGCGTAAAGCGCCCCATTTGCAGTGGTGGCTCATCAACTTTATTTTGCGGTGGAAAAATCATCACCAGCATCAGGATAAAACTGGCAAACACCACCACTACTGCTGCTAAAAACGACCACAGCCAACGCATTAACGCGACTCCATCGAAGCAGCTAACACCACATCAGGCACACCTGCTAAACGGGCTTGATCCATTACCTGCACCACTAAACCGGTACGGGCATCTTGATCAGCTTGCACCACCACTACACCGTCAGGCTGCTCTTGACGCATACGTTCAACATGCGCACGCACGCTACGCACATCGACCACTTGTTTATCCAGCCAGACTTGGCCATCGGCGGTGACGGCAATTAAAATATTACCTTTCTCTTGCGAGCTGGCGGTATCGGCTTGCGGGCGATTGACTTCAACGCCTGACTCTTTAATAAAAGAGCTGGTAACAATAAAGAAGATCAGCATGATAAACACCACGTCCAGCATGGGAGTTAAATCAATACCGGGCTCTTCTTCTGCTTGCTGACTGTAGCGACGCATTCTCATCGTCTAATCCTTATCCATGACGCAGTTGGTCGGCCAACTGCCCAATAGCACGTCGCGCATTGCGCTCTAAACGGGCCAAACTAAATAAACCACCGATGGCTAACACCATGCCAGCCAGAGTGGGCAAAGTGGCTTGCCACACGCCACCGGCCATCGCCCGAGGATTACCGCTACCGCTCATGGCCAATACTTCAAATACCGCCACCATGCCAGTGACGGTGCCGAGTAAACCTAACAGCGGAAACATTGCCACTAAGGTGCGGGTCACGGACAACGGCGTAATCAACTGCTCACGGGCTTGAGCTAACCATGCCGCACGCACAGCATGTGGCCAACGAGCTTGCTCACCTGCATCTTGAGTCAGCAACTGCCAAGCGCTGCGGCGCTCTTTGGCCCAACTGGGAAAATGGCGATGCGTGTACCACAAACGCTCTAACACCAGTGTCCAGAACAGCACACATAAGCCCGCCAGCAGCCACATCACCATGCCGCCGGCGCTCATCAGATCGAGTAAGGCATGGCTACTGTCAACCAGCCAAAACCAAGTGCTTTGCCAATTACTCACTGCGCTTGCTGCCAGACATATGTAAAGCCAATAAACCCACGCACTGCTGTTCTAAGAGCTGCACCACACCTTTACTGCGCGCACTGAGAATGCTGTGCAAAAACAACAAAGGAATAGCAACCACCAAACCTTCAACCGTGGTCACCAATGCCTGCGAGATACCATCAGCCATGAGGCGTGAGTCACCGCCACCGCTTTGCGTAATGGCCTGGAAGGTAATAATCATACCGGTCACCGTACCCAGCAGACCCAGTAAAGGTGCCACTGCAGCCAGTAATTTCAATAAACCTTGGCCTTTTTCCAGCTGCGGCACTTCTTGCATTACCGCTTCATCGAGCTTGAGCTCTAAGGTTTCTAAGTCAGTTAACTTGGGGTTAGGTCCTAACACACTGAGTACACGGCCCAGCGGGTTATCTTGCGTGGGCGTGGATAAATTGCGCATTTGCACACGCACGCTGCGCAATACTTGCATTAAACCGAGCAAACGCCATGCCGCTAACAAGAAACCAAACACACCCAACGCGACAATAACCCAACCAACTAAGCCACCTTGGCGTAAGCGATCAAGGATTGATGGTTTGCGCTGCAATTGTTCAATCAATGAGCCACGTGTGGGATCGATGGGCAGCACAACAGCTGCGTCACTACTGCTTGCCCATTGTTTGACCTGGCTTAGCCCTGCAGGCTGCTTAGGTAACGCACGAAACGCATTATCACCTTCACTGAAGGTTAAAAAGGCATCCGTGGTATAGGCTGAGAAGGGTCCGACACGCAATACATCCTGCCTGGTGCGCTCACCATCGGCACCAATCACTGGTAAGGCCACCCGTTCAACACGACCGGTCGCCGTCATATCTTCTAAAATAGTAAGCCAAAAGCTCTCAATTTGCGCTGCCTTAGGTAGCGTGCGGCCTTTAGATAAACGCTCCAGCTCAGCAATGCGCTCAGGGTACTGCACATTAAGCAAACTACTGCGCCATTGACCGGCCAAATCCCCCGCACTTTGGCGTACCACAGTAAAGAGCTCGCCTAACTCACCCGACTGTTGTTTGAGCAATTTTTCTTGGTCAGCCAACTCTTGCTCGTTAGCCGTAAAGGTCGACTTGAGCGCTGCAGCACGGGACTCTTGCTTAGCGAGCGCTTGCTTGGCTTGCGCTAAGAGTTGGGCTTGCTGATTGCGTGATTGTAAAAACTGTTGCTCACGCTCTTGCATCAACTGCTCTTCAGCGCCCTTTTCGCTGCGAATACGCTCGAGCAATTGATCAGGCGTTAAAGTATTGGCTTGTACGACACAGCTCAACATCAAGCCACTGATTATCCATAACAACGGCTTCATGGTTGCTGCTCCAATGCTAAAGTTTTAATCGGCAGCTCTAACCAATCTGCTGTTTTTTGTTGGCGCGCAATGGCGATGGCTTTTTGCAGTGGGCGGCGCACATTGTTATCGAGGGTCTGCCAAGTCTGGCTCTGCGCATTCCAGTAGCCGCTTTCATGGCCATTAGGTGTTTGGTAATACAGCATGGCGCGCCCCACTCGCAGAAACTCAACGCTGCGCTGTGCTTCGCCTTCACCGAGTTCGCCGCGCCAGGCTTCTAAGGTGTAACCGTAATCACTTTCAATTTGGTAAGCCTCGAGGATGCGACGATATTTTTCCGCCATACTGACATCTGCCCGCGGCATCAACTCTTGTAAAGTGGCTAAACGGTCGGAACGCTCTTGCGGCAAAAATGGCACATCGGCTTGAATAAACTCAGCTAATACTTCCACCATACGGCGCATTTGCGGCATCACTGCAGCTTCGCTTTCTTGCAGCGCATCGATTTGTTCTTGATAGCTAAGCAACTCTTGGTGTTGTGCACCAATCAGCTCATCAACTTGATCGTTATAGCCTTCCAGCGCTTTAGCTTTGGCTAAGGTAGTGCTGTACTCTTCAAGCATCGCTTGGCTGGCATCATCGAGACGTTCAATGCGTTTTTGCGAACTTTGCGCGGTTTGGCTGAGTTGTTCACTGGCGCTGAGTGCTTGCTCAACAGTTGCAGCACTAATAACGGGACTCACCACCACACAACACAAAAGTAGTGAGCGCAAAGTTGTTGCTTGCATGAATACGGATTCCTTAATTTAGATAGCTAGCACTAATAGCAATCATTATCATCTTCAGACTGTAACAAATCAAGCCCTGCGAGAACTTAAATAGGTTATACAGTTACAAAAAGAGGATACCTTACGCCACACGCCCTTTGTTAAGCGCATCAACGACTCACTTATAACTGTTGCAATATGCGGTATATATAATCTCAAGAGCGCACCGGACAACATGTCGCACCAGTTTAAGCCTCTGTTATGCGACTATTAAGACATATTCATGCTGTGCTGCACCCCTTTAACCCTCAGCCGAGATCATTTTATCCCTATGGTTAAATCAGTCGATAACACCCAAGAGCATTCTGAACAACAACTTAAGCGCCAGTTACGCACGCAGCTCAAACAGATTATTGCCCCTGAATCACCGCGCTTACGTTTAGCATTACTCTTTGCTGTACTGGGTGCGCTACTGTTTATTGGGCAAAGCTGGTTGCTGGCGCAGTTGTTTGTCGGACTGCTGGACAATGCCCAATCAGGTACTGATTTAACCACTGCCTTTAATAGCCGTTACGCCATTGCTTTAGCACTGTGCTTTACCCTGCGCCCGACTATGCAATATGTGCGCGAACGTTTATCGCAAGCAGCCAGCCTCAGTGCACGCAAAGTCCTGCGTAAACGTTTGCTGGATACCTTAGCGGGATTAGGCCCTGAGCGGCAGACACTGGGAGCCGATGGCGCACTCAGTACGCAATTGCTTGAACAGGTGGATGCCTTAGATGGCTATATCAGCCGCTATTATGTGCAACTGTATTTAGTATTGATTGTGCCCTTGCTGATTAGTATCGCGGCATTTTATTACAGTGCACTGGCGGCAAGTTTAATGTTATTGACGGCGCCCCTGGTGCCGCTGTTTATGATTCTGGTGGGTGGTGCGGCCAGTCGCAGCAGTCAGCAACAAATGGCCGCAATGAGCCAGCTCAGCAGCCGTTTTCTGGACTGGGTGCGCGGTATGCCGACCTTGCAGCATCTAAAAGCTACGGACCAAGCTCAGCATAACGTGGATATTTCAGCCTCGCAGTACCGCGACAGTACGATGAAAGTTCTGCGAATGGCCTTTCTTTCCGGTGCGGTTTTAGAGCTGTTTTCCTCGCTCGCCATTGCCTTGGTTGCCGTATATTTAGGTTTAGGTTTATTGGGAGTTTTACCCTGGGCTAAGGGCGTGATTCCTGTACCTTATGTGGGCGCACTATTTATTTTGCTCTTGGCTCCTGAGTTTTATGCACCGCTGCGTCAGCTAGGCAGTGATTATCACGCCAAAGCAGAAGCTGAAGGTGCAATTGAAGAGCTACTACCGTTACTGGAGCAACACAGCTGGCAGCACCCTGGCCAGCAACCCTTAACTCTGAATGCAGCCCCTGCGCTATCACTCAGTCAGGTCAGTATTACTGCACACAATCAGCGCTTACGTTTACCCCCTACTGATCTGCAGATTACTGCCGGCGAGCGTGTGGGTTTGCATGGCGCAAGCGGTAGTGGCAAATCCAGCCTACTGTTAGCACTATTGGGCTTTATTGAGTACTCAGGTCGTATTGAGGTCAACCAGCAATCGCTACTGAATGTTAAGCGCAGTGATTGGCACAGTCAGCTCGGCTACTTATCACAACAACCTAACTTTAAACGCGGCAGCTTGGCGGACAACCTGCGTTTAGCCAAGCCAAGTGCCAGTGCGCAGCAGATGCTTGATGTACTGCGCGATGTGGACTTATTGTCTTTAGTTGAACAGTTGCCCCAGGGGTTAGAGACACCCTTAGGTGAGCGCGGCTTAGGTCTATCAGGTGGTCAGCTCAGTCGCTTAGCCATAGCGCAACTCTTGCTGCGTGATGCACATATATGGTTGCTGGATGAGCCCACTGCACATTTAGACCCAGATACCAGTGCGACAATTCATACTCTGCTGGAACGACTGAGCGCCGGCAAAACACTGATTTTAGTCAGCCATCAGTGGCAAGGTTTGGACTGGCTCGATCGCCATTTAGATTTACAAACTCTGCACTCGGAGCAGGAGCAGCCCTTATGCTAAAGCCTATTCGTTTACGCACTTTATTACGCAGCCGCCAAGCCAGTTGGAACTTAGCTTTATTGCTGGGTGCTTTAACTTTGTTTTCAGCCATTGCTTTGCTGGCCACTTCTGGCTGGTTTATTACTGCATCAGCCATTGCTGGATTGGTGATGGCCAGTTCTTTCACCTTCGACTATTTTCGCCCTGCTGCTTTGATCCGCTTATTTGCTATTGTGCGTACTGCTGGGCGCTATGGTGAGCGCTTAGCCTCACACCACGCAACTTTATCTTTACTGAAAGATTTACGCAGCCAAGTGTTTCGCGCCTTAACTTTACGTACCACGCCGCTTAACCAAGACAGCACCGGTACTGCAGCCACCATGCACCGTCTGGTGGCTGATATTGACCGCTTGGATCGCTTTCCACTGCAATTTTTAGCCCCTTGGTTATGGGCTGTATTAATAGTGGCCCTGTACCTAGGCTTTGCTTTTTGGCTAGAACCAACACTTGCTTTCGCTGCCAGCGCAGGTTTATTGAGCGCATTGCTATTGATCCCTGCTTTAGGTTTTTGGCGCGGGCGCACCTTAGCCCTTAATGATGTACAAGCGGCCGAGTTACGCCGCGAACATTTTTTAGAGTCTTTATCGCTGCTGACCTCACTGACCCTATGGCAAAGCTGGCAAGCACAACAACGCGATACGTTGCAGGCTGATGAACACTATCAAGAGCAGCAGCATCAACAGCAACAATTGATCAGCTTATTAGGATTATTACAGCAGTTAGCCTTAGCACTCAGCTTAGGCTGTCTGTTGTGGGCCGGTGTGCCATTGGTGGCTACGGGAGCCATTAGCGTACCTTGGTTATTGGCAGCTGCTTTGGCTTTACTTGGCATCCATGAAGCATTAGTACCACTGGCTGGCAGCTTTATTGGTTTAGGCCAGAGCCAAGCGGCGCGTGATCGTATCAATCAACTGATGGAGCTTGAGTCACTGGCAAGTGCATCTAGCACCGAGTCGGATAAGCCACGCCCAAGCGGGCCATTTCAGTTACAAGCTCAAGCCCTCAGTGCACGCATTCCTGGCGCGTTAAACGGCCCGCACAATATTGATATTGATGTGCGCAGCGGGCAAGTGCTGATGATTACCGGTGCATCAGGCATTGGTAAAACCACACTGCTCAAGGTGTTAGCCAAGCAACTGCAACACAGCAGCGGGGATTACCTGATTAATCAGCGCCCTGCCGCACACTGGCAACTGGACGACTGCATAGGTTACTTGCCGCAGCAATTGGATATTTTCGATCGCAGCTTGGCTGGTAATTTACGCCTGGCTGATCCTAAGGCCAGTGATGAGCAACTCTGGCAAGTGTTAACCGATGTAGCATTAGCCGACTGGGCGCGCGAGCAAAATGGTTTAGATACGGCGCTGGGTGAGTACGGTGCGCAAATCTCCGGCGGGCAAGCTCGGCGCGTCGCCTTGGCGCGCTTATTATTAGCGCAGCGTCCTATCCTACTAGTCGACGAACCTTTTGCCGGCCTTGATCAAGCCAGTAGTGAGCAGGTGTTGCGCGCTTTACGTCAGCGCCAAGCCAACGGCATTTTGATTATTGTCAGCCACCAAGTCATGGATATTCCAGACGCGCAGCACTTGCATTTATCTGCTCAGTGATAGATTAAAACAAGCCGCTCTGCTCAGATTCGTCAGGGGTCTGAGCGGCATTGTGTGAGGCAGCTGCTTTAGCTTTAAGAACCCGCAGTTGACGTTGCTGACATAAACGCACTACCTGACGCTTATCAGTATCGCTGAACTGCAGCCAATACAAGCGCTCATCGCGTGAACGAAAACAGCCTTTGCAGTAACCTTTATTATTAGCTTCGCACACACCAATACAAGGACTGGGAATTTCAAAAAACTCAAGCTGCTGCATAAAACGGCCTTCACCCTAAAAACACATCAAACCAGTCTCTTGACTCAGCTGCTGGTTACTTTTCAAACAACTTTCAACACACCTTTATCTAGCTGCTTAAAATCTAAAATACAAGCTAAATATTTTTTAAAATCACTTGATTTTTCGCAAGCGCATACAGGATGCGGCGTTAGGCTGATGCATTAAAAAACCCAGCCTGCAGAGCGCTTTTGATAGGTTGATATTCACCACCCAATACCCTATATTGCGTCTCGCTCTGCAAAAAAACACTATATAGTGTGTTTTCAACCGCAAAGCCGCACTACATCAGTACTCGTAATTATTCAACCCCTATTGCACACAAATACCGTAAGGATCTCACTATGACAGACTTTAACGCCATCAAAGTAACCAAGCGCGATGGTCGCCAGGAACCGATCGAATTGGATAAGATTCATCGTGTTCTTGATTGGGCTGCGATGGGGTTAAAGAATGTCTCAGTATCGCAAGTTGAATTAAAATCGCATATTCAGTTTTACAATGGTATCCGCACTAAAGATATCCATGAAACCATTATTAAAGCCGCCGCCGATTTGATTTCTGAAGACACTCCAGACTATCAGTATCTCGCTGCGCGTTTAGCGATTTTCCACTTGCGCAAGATTGCTTACGGTGAGTTTGAACCACCGCACCTCTTTGATCACGTCACCAAGCTGACCGCAGAAGAGCGTTACGACAGCCATATTCTACGTGATTACGATAAAGCTGAGTTTGATGAACTCAACGAATATATCGATCACGGCCGTGACATGTCCTTCTCTTACGCTGCAGTAAAGCAGCTAGAAGGTAAGTACCTGGTGCAGAACCGTGTTACTAAAGAAGTCTACGAAAGCCCACAGATGCTGTATATCTTAATTGGTATGTGCCTGTTTGCGGATTATCCAAAAGCCACGCGCTTGGATTACGTAAAGCGCTTCTATGATGCGATTTCACTGTTTAAGTTATCCTTGCCAACGCCTATTATGGCGGGTGTACGGACACCTTCACGCCAGTTCAGCTCCTGCGTACTGATTGAGTGCGGCGACAGCTTGGATTCGATCAGCGCCACCACTTCAGCCATTGTAAAATACGTTTCTCTGCGTGCTGGGATTGGTATTAACGCCGGTCGTATTCGCGCAGTGGGCAGCCCGATCCGTGGCGGTGAAGCACAGCACACGGGCTGTATTCCTTTCTTCAAGCTGTTCCAGGCCGCAGTTAAATCCTGCTCACAAGGCGGTGTGCGTGGCGGTGCAGCAACCCTGTTCTACCCGATGTGGCACTTGGAAGTTGAATCCCTGCTGGTTCTGAAAAACAACCGTGGTGTTGAAGAAAACCGCGTGCGTCACATGGACTACGGTGTGCAGTTGAATAAACTGATGTACCAGCGCCTGATTCAAGGCGGTAAGATTACCTTATTCTCGCCACACGAAGTGCCTGGCCTCTACGAAGCATTTTTTGCTGACCAAGCAGAATTTGAACGTTTGTATGTTAAGTACGAAGCCGATGAAAGCATTCGCAAGCGCTCTCTGCCTGCCGTTGAACTGTTCTCCCTGATGATGCAAGAACGTGCCAGCACTGGTCGTATCTATATTCAGAACGTTGACCACTGCAATACCCACAGCCCGTTTGACCCTGCGGTAGCGCCGATTCGTCAGTCCAACCTGTGCTTGGAAATTGCTTTACCAACCAGTCCGCTGGAAAACATCAACGAAACCGATAAAGAAATCGCGCTCTGTACTTTATCCGCCTTTAACCTCGGCGCGATTGATAGCCTCGATGAGCTGGAAGAATTAGCAGACTTAGCCGTCCGAGCGTTGGACTCATTGCTGACCTACCAAGACTACCCGCTGGAAGCTGCGCGTAACGCAACCATGAAGCGCCGCACTCTGGGTGTGGGCGTGATTAACTTTGCTTACTACTTGGCTAAAAACGGTCTGAAGTACTCTGACGGTTCAGCCAATGCGCTGACTCACCGTACTTTTGAAGCCATTCAGTACTACCTGCTTAAAGCATCTAACAATCTGTCCAAAGAATTTGGCCCCTGTACCGCATTTGATGAAACTACTTATGCGCAAGGTATCTTGCCAATTGATACCTACAAAAAAGATTTAGATGTGATCTGTAGCGAACCACTGCATTTAGACTGGGAAACCTTGCGCACTGATATCGTTAAACACGGTCTGCGCAACTCTACCCTGTCCTCGTTGATGCCTTCGGAAACCTCAAGCCAGATTTCCAACGCCACCAACGGTATTGAGCCGCCACGCGGCCTAGTAACCATCAAACAATCGAAAGACGGCATTCTGAAACAAGTGGTGCCGGGTTATGACGAGCTTAAAGACAAGTACGAATTACTCTGGAGCATGCCCAATAACGAAGGTTATTTACACCTAGTGGGCATCATGCAGAAGTTTGTTGACCAAGCCATTTCTGCTAACACCAACTACGACCCACAGCGCTTTGACGGTGGTCGGGTACCCATGCAGCAGCTACTTAAAGACTTGCTGACTGCTTACAAGTTTGGTCTAAAAACACTGTATTACCAAAACACGCGTGATGGCGCTGATGATAGCCAAAGCGATATGGAAGATGATTGCGCTGGTGGCGCCTGCAAGATTTAAGGGTGAATTTTTATGAAATACAGCACTTTCTCACTGATTGATAACGATCAGCTCAAAGAACCAATGTTCTTTGGGCAGTCGGTTAACGTCGCGCGTTACGACCAACAAAAGTATCCTATTTTTGAGAAGTTGATTGAAAAACAACTGTCGTTTTTCTGGCGTCCTGAAGAAGTGGATGTGTCTCAAGATCGTACTGATTATCGCAATCTGCCCGATCATGAAAAACATATTTTCATCAGCAACCTAAAATATCAAACTCTGCTGGATTCCATTCAAGGTCGCAGCCCGAACGTGGCGTTCTTGCCTTTAGTGTCGATCCCCGAGTTAGAGACCTGGATTGAGACCTGGTCATTCTCTGAGACCATTCACTCGCGCTCTTATACGCATATTATTCGTAATATTGTCAATGATCCCGCGGTGGTGTTTGACGATATCATGCGTAACCAGCACATCATTGAACGCGCTGGTGATATCTCCAAGTACTACGATGACCTGATCCATTACAGCATGCTGTATAACAAGTGCGGTCCAGGTACGCATACCCTGAATGGCAAAACCTACGAAGTCAGTTTGTTTGAGCTGAAGCGTAAACTGTACTTGTGCATGATGAGCGTTAACGTCCTTGAAGCGATTCGTTTCTATGTCAGCTTTGCCTGCTCATTTGCCTTTGCTGAGCGCCGCTTGATGGAAGGTAACGCAAAAATTATCCGCCTGATTGCCCGCGATGAAGCGCTGCACCTGACAGGTACTCAGCACATCATCAATATCATGCAAGACGGTCACGATGATCCAGAAATGGCTGAAGTGGCGCGCTCCTGCTATGCCGAAAGCGTAGAAATCTTTAAGCATGCGGCACACCAAGAAAAAGAATGGGCCAAATACCTGTTCCAAGGTGGCTCAATGATTGGTTTAAACGAAGGAATTTTGAACCAGTACATTGAATACATCACCAACTTGCGCATGCATGCGGTGGGGCTAGAACCTGCGTTTAGCAATGCTTCACACAACCCCATTCCATGGATTAACGCCTGGTTGGTGTCGGATAACGTACAGGTTGCACCACAAGAAGTAGAAGTCAGCTCCTACCTTGTTGGGCAAATCAACTCAGCTGTTTCTGCTGAGGACCTTGGCGATTTCGAGCTTTAAGTGAAGAATCCAATCCAGGTGATTACTGAAGATCTAATTTTTAAATTAGATGAATCAGAAACGCTACTTGAGGGTTTGGAACGTACCGGCCATCAAGTTGAATACCAGTGCCGTAGCGGTTACTGCGGCGCGTGCCGCGTGACCCTGCGTGCCGGTAGCGTAAAATACAACACCACGCCTTTGGCCTATCTGCGCCAAGATGAGATCTTGCCTTGCTGTGCGCATGCCGCAGAACCGCTGGTGGTGAAAGTGAATTTGAAGAGTAAGTTCAGCGCTTAAGATTCAGCCCTGCTTATTTTTGACAACATTAAAACCCTCTATGACATGGCCTGCAAGCGCAGACTCATTGCTATTACTGAGCTGAAAACCACATGAACACAGTGAACCGCCGCTTCTCCGTTGCCCCGATGATGGACTGGACTACATATGAGTGCAGGTACTTTTTACGGCTCATTTCTAAGCGTGCCCTACTCTATACTGAGATGGTCACCACCGGTGCGTTAATCTACGGCGATCGCGCGCGTTTCTTGCAGTATGACCAATCTGAGCACCCCTTAGCTTTACAGTTAGGGGGCAGCAATGCGGCTGATTTGGCTACCTGCGCAAAAATGGCTGAAGCAGCAGGCTATGATGAGGTCAATCTCAACGTCGGTTGCCCCAGTGACCGTGTGCAGAACAATATGATTGGTGCCTGCTTAATGGGTCATCCGCAACTGGTCGCCGATTGCGTCAAACAGATGCAAGATGCCGTGCAGATTCCTGTCACCGTCAAACACCGTATCGGTATTAACGGTCGTGATAGCTACGCTGAGTTGTGTGATTTTATCGGTACCGTCAGTGAAGCAGGTTGTAATAGCTTTACTGTGCATGCGCGGATTGCGATTTTAGAAGGCCTGTCACCAAAAGAAAACCGTGATATTCCACCTCTGCGTTACGATATTGCCGCACAACTCACCACAGATTTTCCAGATTTAGAATTCATCTTGAATGGTGGTATCAAAACGCTCGAAGAATGCAGCGAACACTTAAAAACGTTTGCCGGTGTCATGCTCGGCCGTGAGGCGTACCACAACCCTTGGTTGCTCAGCGAAGTCGACCATCAACTGTTTGGTGATCCGCAACGCGATATCACTCGCACCTCTATTCTTGAGCAATTGCGCCCATACCTAGTGAAGCATATTGCCCAAGGCGGTAAAGCACCGCATGTCACCCGTCATATTTTAGGCATTGCGCAAGGTTTTCAAGGTGCGCGACGTTTTCGTCAGTTGCTATCGGCAGATATTTATAAAACCGATGACCCACTGCGCGTCTATGATCAAGCCATTGCAGTTCTCGAAGGTCGCTAATCAACGATAATCCATTGCATCCATTTGCGCGCTCAGTTATGTTCTGTAAATTATTTTTCAGTCCAATATTGCAGCCCATACTATGCCGTCAAAACTAGAACAACTAAAACGTTTTACGACTGTCGTGGCGGACACTGGCGATTTAGACGCCATTGCTCGCTTACAGCCAGTCGATGCCACCACCAACCCTTCATTACTGCTCAAAGCCGCAACATTTCCACGCTATGCACAGATGCTGGAAAAAATTAAGCAGGACTTCTCAGGTCAACCACAAACGGCGTGTGAGCAGTTTGCTGTGTCTGTCGGCAGCGAGATTTTAGCGTTAATTCCAGGGCGAATTTCAACCGAAGTGGATGCACGCTTATCCTTTGATGAGCAAGCCACCTTTGAATATGCACTGCGCTTAATTGATCGCTACGAGCAGCAGGGCGTGGATCGCCAGCGCGTCTTAATCAAGATCGCTGCGACTTGGGAAGGCATTCAAGCCGCACGCCGCTTAGAGCAGCTTAATATTCAAACCAACCTGACATTATTATTTTCATTCGCCCAAGCCGCAGCCTGTGCCGATGCCGGTGTATTTTTAATCTCACCTTTTGTTGGGCGCATTTATGACTGGTATAAAAATTCACACAAGCGCGATTACATCGGCAATGAAGACCCTGGCGTGCAATCTGTGTCGCGTATTTATAACTATTACAAAAGCAACAAATACCCAACCATTGTCATGGGAGCCAGCTTTAGAAACTTAAGCCAAATTGAGGCCTTAGCTGGCTGTGACCGCCTGACTATCAGCCCTGAATTGCTTGAGCAACTGAGCCTTGATCAAGGTCCACTCAAGCGTCAATTGCAAGAAAACAACCCAGGCGAAACACCTAGCGCTATTAATGAACAGCATTTCCGCTGGGCGCATAACCAAGATGCCATGGCCACAGAAAAACTCGCTGAAGGCATTCGCGCCTTTGCCAGTGATCAAGAAAAACTAGAACAACTGTTTCGATAAACCCCTTGAGCGCTACCGGCTGATCGCAACCTGTAGCGCTAATGTTTTAAGCTCTGATTTAAGATGATGTACTTTTTAATGCACTGACTAAGTCGCGAAACTCGTCTCGATTGGACTCATTGAGACTCATCAAAATTTGATGAGCTTCCAGCACACGCTCCTTAACCACGGCCTCAGACTGATCCTGCTCAGGCAGGTCATCCAAACACTCGGGGCACGGCGCTGGTGTATGCACCAGATTAAACACTTGATTAAAGCCCATTGAGTCCAGCACACGACTGACATCCGGATTGGTACTGGCCAAAGTGGGCAGCATACCGAATTTACGCTTAGACAAAATAGACAGCTTCGCCAGCAACCCTAAAGTTGTACTATCGATACTGATCACTTCAGTCAAATCAATCACTATAGATTTAAGCGAATGCTCTTTAAGGATTTTTTCGATTTTTTCATTCAGCGCCGAACAAAAAGTTAAGCGCACATCACCCACACACTTTAAAACAAAAGTATCGTTGTATTCAGCACACTGAATTTTACCATCACTCATGCAAGATTCCTGCTCAGCACCAGCATGGCGATATCATCGGGCATATTGCTACAGTTAGCCAGCCCTAAACGCTCAACAGCAGCAGCATAGTCGCCCTGCACAGCACTGATGAGTTTAGGCAAGGCAGCTTCACTGGTAATCAGGTGCTTTTCGGGTAGCACATCAAAAATGCCATCTGAGAATAAGCTCAGGCTAAACGAGTCCGGTAACGGCATCTGCTCATCATTAAAGCTCGCTTGCTCAAACAATCCGATAGGCTGACCTTTGCCGCGTAGAAACTGCGCACGTCCTGCAGTGTATAAAACAGGCGAAGGTAGATGCCCCGCCACACTCCACTGCAACAGAGCTCTCTGAGTATCCACCATCATGCAAATCAAAGTGATATGTCGATCAGAGCCATAACTCAATAAACGTTGATTTACATAAGCCAGCAAGGCTGCAGGGGTCATATCTGTATCAACATGCGCTGCGCGATGGCTCAACACATACTCTTGCACAATACTTTTGAGCAACATGCTAATCAACGCTGCAGCTGTACCACTACCCGACACATCGGCAAGATATAGAAAAATACGCCCGTCAGGTAAAACAAAGTAATCCAGTGAATCACCGGTTAAATAGAGTGCTGGAACAATACAATGCTCGAAAACAATGCCTTGCGCCTGCCATGGTGTAGCTGGACGTATCTGCTGTTGCAGCAGTTTACCGGCCTGTTGATCTTCGATTAAGAGTGCGCGCTGTTTTTGTAAAACTAACAGCTCAGCGGATGCAGCCTCTAGACTGCTTTGTTGCGGAGTCGAATGCATTACTTTATTCGCCAATCATGTCTAAGCGCAAAAGGTACTCTTATCGCCGAGGTGATTCAAGTGATCTGTGTACCTGCATACTAGAGCTAAGCTTGATAAATGAGCTGCAGGCTACTTTGCATCTGGGGAGGGGGTTCTGCTGAAATCTGTGGAACGCCCACTGCGTAACGCACGCAAGGGATAAAGATCAGTCGCCATCCTTGGCGACCCATCTTAGTTTGCTGGGTTAAAAGTCATCAACGACATTACCATCTTTAACTTTAAACTCACGGTTCTGTAAGTACGCATTACGCACAAAACGGTACTTATCACCGGTAATCAAGCGCTCAGCTGATAACAACTTGGCACGGGTATCCACCAAATTCAGCGCAAACATACTGTTACGTACTGGCACATCATTGATATAACGGTAAGGACTGGTGTAGCTCTCTGGGTATAAAGATACGCTATCACGCAGGGTACTTGGCCCCATTAATGGCAACACGACATACGGACCGCTTTTCACACCCCAAGCGCCCAGCGTCTGACCAAAATCTTCGTCGTTGCGCTGCAGGCCCATTTTAGTGGCCACATCAAAGAAACCCAACACACCAAAGGTGGTATTAAAGAAGAAACGTGCAGTATCTACCCCTGCATCATGCATCTTTAACTGCAACACGTTATTGGCCAAGTTACGCGCTTCGCCTAAGTTGCGAAACACATTGTGCACACCATTTTCAACCACATCAGGCGTCACCGCACGGTAACCTTTAGCTACAGGTTTGAGCGCCCAGCGATCGAGCGTATCGTTAAAACGAAACACTGCACGGTTCATCGACTCCCAAGGATCTTCGTTTTCACCAAAATCCTGCCACTGCTCTTCGTCGTACTCATCATCAACGTCTTGTGCAATAGCCATGCTTGGCAAGGTTAAGCAACCTGCAACTACAACACCACCAAGCATACAGCGCAGCGGCTGGGTTAAAAAAAGGCGCATCAAGCTCTCCACTTCTATTTCAATAAGTTACACAGCTTTGTTGTTACTGATCAGCAAAACGCCAACCGGTTCCATCTTTTCCATCTTCTAAAACAATACCCATTGCGGTGAGTTCGTCACGAATACGGTCAGACTCAGCCCACTCTTTATTTTGACGCGCCGCCAAACGCGCAGCAATCAGCGCCTCAACCTGCGCCGCATCCACTTTGTCAGAGCCGGCTTGTAAAAACGCATTTGGCTCAAGCTGCAAGATACCTAAGACAGCACCTAATTCACGCATACGCGCGGCTAAACCTGCGGCTGCGGCGGGGTCTTGACTCGCAAGGCGATTGACTTCGCGGGCCATTTCAAACAGCACTGAACAGGCTTCTGGAGCGTTAAAGTCATCGTCCATGGCTTTATTAAAGCGCTCAACAAAGACTTCGCCACCGGCAGCAACTGCCGTTTCAACACCTTTCAGAGTCAGATAAAAACGCTCAAGCGCTGACTTGGCCTCACGCAAGTTATCTTCTGAGTAGTTAATTGCGCTGCGGTAATGGCTGGACACCAATAAGTAACGCACCACTTCGGGGTGATACTTTTCTAATACGTCACGAATAGTGAAGAAGTTACCCAAAGATTTGGACATCTTCTCGCCATCCACGCGCACCGCTCCAGCATGCATCCAAGTGGTGGCATACTGTTTACCGGTCGCCGCTTCGCTTTGTGCAATTTCGTTTTCATGGTGCGGGAAGACCAAGTCTGGACCGCCGCCATGAATATCAAAACTGTCACCCAAGCAGCAAGTGGACATCACTGAACACTCAATATGCCAGCCCGGACGACCATGACCCCAAGGCGACTGCCAGCTGGGCTCTCCGGCTTTGGCCGCTTTCCACAGCACAAAATCCAATGGATCTTCTTTCGCTTCATCGACTTCGATGCGGGCGCCGATTTTTAAATCTTTGATATTACGGCGCGATAATTTGCCATAACCTTCAAACTTAGCCACACGGTAATACACATCACCGTTGTCCGCTGCATAGGCAAAGCCTTTATCAATCAGGGTTTGGATCATCTTAAACATGCCATCGATATGACCAGTGGCACGCGGTTCTTGATCAGGACGCAGCACATTGAGACGGCCTTCATCTTCATGCATCGCAGCAATCATACGCTCAACCAACTGCTCAAAGGGCTCGTTATTCTCTTGCGCACGACGGATGATTTTGTCGTCAATATCGGTGATATTGCGTACATAAGTCACCTGGTAACCACGGTGACGCAACCAGCGCGATACCACATCAAAAGCCACCATGACGCGGGCATGACCAATATGACAAAAGTCATACACGGTCATGCCACAGACATACATGCGTACATGCTTGCCTTCGAGTGGCTGAAGTGGCTCTTTGTGCTTAGTCAGCGTGTTATAAATCGTTACTGTCATGCTTTACCCCATGAGTCACGCAAGGTCACTGTGCGGTTAAATACTAATGCGTCCGGCTTGCTATCGACACTGTCTAAGCAGAAATACCCTTCACGCTCAAACTGGAAGCCCTCACCCACTTGCGCTTGCAGCAAGGATGGCTCTGCGCGACAACCTTGCAAAACTACAAGTGACTCTGGATTAACGTTATCCAAGAAGGATTCGCTGGTTTCGCCGTCAGCACCTTTGTCTGGGTTAGGCGTGCTAAACAGACGATCGTACAAACGCACTTCGCACTCAACGCTTTGTGCAGCCGGCACCCAGTGAATCACGCCCTTAACTTTACGCCCTTCTGGGTTCTTTCCTAAAGTTTCCGGGTCGTATGAGCAATGCAATTCAGTGATATTGCCGTCTGCATCACGAATCGCTTCATCAGCACGAATCACATAGCTGCCGCGTAAACGCACTTCACCACCGGGCACTAAACGCTTGTAGCCCTTAGGCGGTGTTTCTTCGTAGTCGCTGGCATCAATGTAGATTTCACGGGCAAAAGGCAATTCACGCGTACCCATCTCTTTCTTCGGGTGGCGTGGCAGTTGCAAAGTCAGCTCGGCATCTGCTGGATAGTTAGTAATCACGACTTTGATCGGATTCAATACGCACATGGCACGCGTGGCATTGCTATCCAGATCTTCACGGATACAAAATTCCAGCATGCTTAAATCCACCACACCACCGGCACGGTTCACACCAATCATGTCGCAGAAATTACGAATCGATGCTGCTGTGTAACCACGACGACGGAAACCGCTGATGGTCGACATACGCGGGTCATCCCAACCTGTAACGTGATTCTCATCGACCAACTGCTTAAGCTTGCGCTTACTGGTCACAGTGTAATTCAAGTTTAAACGCGCAAATTCATACTGACGCGGCTTAGCCGGCACCGGTAACTGCTCTAAGAACCACTCATACAAAGGACGGTGATCTTCAAACTCCAAGGTACAGATGGAGTGGGTGATCTGCTCAATGGCATCGGACTGACCATGAGTAAAATCATAGCTGGGATAGATGCACCACTTATCACCGGTCTGGTGGTGATGCGCGTGACGGATACGGTACAGAATAGGATCACGCAGATTCATATTCGGTGACGCCATATCAATCTTGGCACGCAACGCACGAGCACCATCAGGAAATTCACCGGCACGCATGCGGGTTAATAAATCCAAGTTTTCTGCAACACTGCGCTCACGAAATGGGCTGTTTTTACCTGGCTCAGTTAAGCTGCCACGGTATTCACGGCCTTGCTCAGGTGACAAGTCGCAAACAAATGCTTTGCCCTGCTCAACCAAATGCACAGCCCATGCGTAAAGCTGCTCGAAGTAATCTGAGGCATAACGCACATCGCCATCCCATTGGAAACCCAGCCAATTCACATCATCTTTAATGGCATCAATGTATTCTTGCTCTTCTTTGGCTGGGTTGGTGTCATCAAAACGCAAGTGACAAACCCCGCCTAAATCCTTAGCCATGCCAAAGTTTAGACAAATGGATTTAGCGTGACCAATATGCAAGTAGCCATTGGGTTCAGGTGGGAAGCGCGTAACAATACTGCTGTGCTTACCTGACTCTAAATCAGCTTCAAGAATAGGACGAAGAAAGTTCGCGGCGACATTAACGGAAGAATCAGACGTGCTCATGGGCTCTTAAATACTCATTACTGCCTATTATGGGTAGGCTGGCTCAAATAAAGTGCTTATCATACCCGAACCTGCCAGCTCTCTGACAGGTCTATGACTTTTTAGCTTCTATGGATCAACTTAATGATTAAATTACACACCAATCACGGCGTGATTACTTTAAAGATGTTTGCCGACAAAGCTCCAGAAACTGTTGCCAATTTCATTCAATACGTTAAAGACGGCCACTACGACAACACCATTTTCCACCGTGTGATCAGCAACTTTATGATCCAAGGTGGTGGTTTTGACACTGATATGAAAGAGCAAGCAACCCGCGATAGCATCAAAAACGAAGCTAACAACGGTGTATCGAACAAAGTAGGCACAGTGGCCATGGCGCGCACTATGGACCCACATTCTGCTTCAGCGCAGTTTTTTATTAACGTCAACGATAATGAATTCCTTGACCACAGCGCACCGACTACACAAGGTTGGGGTTATGCGGTCTTTGGTGAAGTGGTTGACGGCTTTGATGTAGTAACGGCTATTAAGAACGTTAAAACTGGCAGCCGCAATGGCCACCAAGACGTACCTGCGGAAGATGTGATCATTGAAAAAGCAGAGTTCATCGAGTGATTCTGCTGATTTCTGATCTGCACTTACACGAGGAGCGCCCAGATATTACTGGCGCGTTCCTTGCGTTTCTTGAGCAGCACGCTAAGCATGCACAAGCGCTGTATATCCTGGGCGATTTCTTTGAGGTCTGGATTGGTGATGATGCTATTACGCCTTTTCAGCAGTCAATCGCGCAAGCATTAAATAATATTGCCGGTGGCGGCACACAAATTTACTTGATGCATGGCAATCGTGATTTTTTACTCGGCCAAGATTTTTGTCAGCTGGCTGACTGTGAACTTATTACTGACCCAAGCGTGGTCAAGTTGGCTGGCGAGCAAGTCTTGTTGATGCATGGCGACAGCCTGTGCACCAGTGACCGCAGCTATATCCGTTTGCGCAGAGTGCTACGCAACCCCTTGGTGCTATTTACCTTACGCCATTTGCCACTGCGCATGCGTCAGCGTTTAGCCGGTGATTTACGGAAAAAAAGCACAAATAGCACACGCATGAAAGCGATGGATATTACGGATGTTAATGCTGCGGCCGTCAGTAAAGTAATGGCCCAACACCAAGTGCGCACCTTAATTCACGGCCACACACACCGTCCTGCAGTGCATAATCTCGGCAACGAAAAGCAACGTATTGTACTGGGAGACTGGGACAGCCAAGGTTGGTTTATTCAAGTTAGCCGCCACACAATAGAGCTTAAATCTCTACCTTTTCCTGCAACCACAGCTGCCGTTTAAGCTTCTACGGCGGCTGGCACACCACTGTGAAATCTAAACACTTCGTCTTCGGTTAAGATTGCTTCACGTTCTACCTCAGCGAAGAAGGCCACGCGCTCATCAATGGGCTGCTTGGCATACAACTCAGCCATACGCAAATAGCCTTCAAAATGGCGCGCCTCAGACTTTAATAACGAAGTATAAAAGCGCCCCAACTCCTCATCCAAATGCGGTGCTAAACGATAAAAACGCTCGCAGGAGCGCGCTTCAATAAAAGCTAAGACAATTAAGCTATCAATTAGCTTTTGCGGCTCTTGCTTGGCCACGTGCTTATGTAAGCGCTGCGCATAAATCGATGCCGTAATTTGGCGGTAGCGCATACCACGCTTTTTCATCAAGGCCGTCACTTGCTCAAAATGGCGTAACTCTTCACGGGCTAAACGCGACAGATGCTGCAGCAGTTCTTCTCGCTCAGGGTAGCGAAACATCAGAGTCAAAGCGGTGCCCGCAGCTTTCTTTTCGCAGTTAGCATGGTCCAGCAATAATTCTTCTGGATGCTGCAGTGCCCATTCAATCCAGCTGTGCGGTGTTTGGCACTGTAAAAAAGCTTCAATTTCAGGTATTAACATAGATATATACTAGTAGTGACGGTCATGGAGAAGCACCATTATACGGTGCACACACAGAACAGCCAGCCTTGTTACTTGACAGGCATCAATGTGCATTCATTGGTAAAGCTGGCATTCTAGTGGACAAGGTTCTCTATACTCTAAAAACTCAGGGAGACACACATGCAAGCTATCCGTAATATTTTAGTGGTTATGACCCCCAACCAACCCGAGGGTCTGGCACTCAAACGCGCCAAACTGATTGCTGGAGTGACGCACTCGCGCCTGCATTTGCTAGTCTGCGACAAGCGTGGCGAATATGCTCAATTTTTGGCTGACGCTGCAGAGTCACTACAAAATGATGGCTACGATGTCACCACACAACAAGCCTGGTTTGAAACCTTTCACGACACCATCATCCAAGTCCAGCAAGCTGAAAACTGCGGCTTAGTGATTAAGCAGCACTTCCCTGAGAATCCACTGAAACGTGCACTCCTGACTCCCGATGACTGGAAGTTACTGCGTTACTGCCCTTGTCCAGTGCTGATTGCAAAAACCAATCAACCTTGGACTGGCGGTACAGTGTTAGCCGCTGTCGATGTGGGTAATAGTAGCGCCGAACACCGCGCACTGCATGCCAGCTTAATTAGCAATGCCCATGAAGTTGCCTCCATTGCTAAAGGCACTTTGCATGTCTTTACTGCGCACCCAACGCCCATGCTTTCAGCAGCTGACCCAACTTTCCAGTTGCGTGAGACGATTGAAGCGCGCTACCGCGAGCAATGCCATATGTTTGTTAAAGAGTTTGAGATCGACGAACAGTACATGCACATCAAAGAAGGTCCCGCTGACATTTTAATTCCTAATATGGCGCGTGAGCTTGATGCAGTTGTCACTGTAATTGGTACTGTTGCGCGCACAGGTTTATCCGGTGCTTTGATTGGTAACACTGCAGAAGCCGTGTTGGATGCTGTAGAAACTGACGTATTAGTACTCAAGCCGCACGACGTTATGATGCATTTAGAGACCCAACTGCAGCGCTAAATTGTTAAAAAGGCTCTATTGAGTCTGTCTTAGGCACTTATAGCTGGATAAGGCCGCCTGTGCTTGCAGCCAGCAAAACCACAGTAAAAGCATGTTAGCCCAAGGTCTAACATGCTTTTTACTATGCAAAACTATGAATGCCTCTTAACTTTACAGCGCTTGTGGCTTAGAATAAGCGCGCCATTTTAGGCAACCACGTCCAAAATCGAGGCTGTTTTCAAAGCGCAAAGGGTGCAAACCCTTGTCGCTGCAACGTAAAAGCAACAGTAAAACCCTAAGTTGTCTTGTTTACGTGTGCCTGCAACACTTTGAAAACAGCTTCTGGATAAGCGCCCCTTCCTGTTTGGGGGCCAATGATGAGGATATAATACTGTGCTTGAAGCCTACCGCAAACACGTAGCAGAACGCGCTGAACAGGGCATTGTCCCTCAGCCACTCAACACCGAACAAACCACTGGTTTGGTTGAGCTACTTAAAAACCCACCTGCTGGTGAAGAAGCATTCTTGCTCGAACTGATCACTGATCGCGTTCCTGCAGGTGTTGACGAAGCCGCTTATGTTAAAGCCGGTTTCTTATCAGCAATCGCTAAAGGTGAAGCCACTTCACCTCTGATCGATAAAGCACACGCCGTTAAATTGTTAGGCACCATGCAAGGTGGCTACAACATCGAAACATTGGTTGCTTTATTAGATGACGCTGAGCTGTCTGCATTAGCAGCTGCTGAACTCAAGCACACTTTATTAGTGTTTGATGCGTTCCACGACGTTGCAGAAAAAGCAAAAGCGGGCAATGCCAACGCTAAAGCTGTTATGCAGTCATGGGCTGAAGGCGAGTGGTTCAAATCACGCCCAGCTCTAGAAGAGAAAATCTCTTTAAGCGTATTTAAAGTCACTGGCGAAACCAACACCGATGACCTGTCACCTGCTCCTGATGCATGGTCACGTCCTGACATTCCATTGCACGCATTAGCGATGCTGAAAATGGAGCGCGATGGCATTAACCCAGACGTTCCAGGCTCAGTGGGTCCAATCAAGCAAATGGAAGCACTGAAAGCCAACGGCTTCCCAGTGGCTTACGTTGGTGACGTTGTTGGTACTGGTTCATCACGTAAGTCAGCAACCAACTCCGTGTTGTGGTTCTTCGGTGACGATATCCCGAACGTACCTAACAAGCGCGCTGGCGGTTTCTGCTTCGGTACTAAAATTGCTCCAATCTTCTACAACACTATGGAAG
>CALZAE010000011.1 GCA_945612235.1 uncultured Gammaproteobacteria bacterium
GTTTTGATCTTGAAAGCAATGCCAATGCTCCTGAGTACAGCAGATGCTGGAGCGACAAGCGTAGCCATGGATGGCGCAGCGCCCGAATTGAATCAGGATGATTCACTGAGGGGCAAGCCCAGCGTCTGCTGTACGCCATGCCACGCAGCTCCAATGTACGCCGTCAAACAGGTTTAACACGTTCGCAGACATGGCCGACTCCTGCACGAGCGGTAGGTCATGCGCCATCATACTTTCAGTATAAATCACATACTTAACCAGCTTTATATGCCTTACAGTTATATGTGATTGACTTTTATAGCATTTTAGCTTATGATTCAGAGTCTAAACGTTTGAGGAGGTCATAGGTCGTCATGCGTATTAAAGGTTCAAGTAATCGTACCAAACCTGAAGAAGCAAGTACTTCACGCGATACACTCGCAGAGCAAACCGCAGCTTTTTTGAAGAAAGGCGGTGAGATCGAAGAAGTTCCTCGTGGTTTAAGTGGTCAGCAACAAGTCAGCTATTTCCGTCGCTCCACACCAGAGACACGTAAACCAGCAGAACTACCGGCTACCGCTGCAAAAAGCTAAGTTACAAAATATCCCCAAACGCGCCATGGGCTCGCCTGATTCAGGCTGATACCACTGGCGCGTTTTTTATTGCCCAGAGAAAACGCAGCTCACAGCAGACCGCATTCTACAGGCAGCATGCATGAGCTCAGTACCGAGTAGGTGACAGACGCATATTAATCTGCAACTGTTCCGCAGCTAAAAGTGAGCTCAATAATAGGCATAAAAAAACGCGAACTTATGCTCGCGTTTTAAGATTAAACTCAAAGCAGAATTAACTTGCTTGCGCGTCCTGAATCTTTTTTAACTCCTCGTCACGCAGTGCACGGCGCAGAATCTTACCCACATTCGTTGTTGGTAACTCATCACGAAACTCAACTAAATGTGCCACTTTATAGCCGGTTAAGTTGCTGCGCATATGCGCCACCACTTCGTCTTTAGTGAGACTTTGGCCTGGGCGTAACGCAATAAACACCTTAATCGCCTCGCCAGATTTCTCACTGGGAATGCCGATCGCTGCTGACTGCAGTACACCGGGTAAGCTGGCTAGCACATCTTCAATTTCATTGGGGTAGACGTTAAAGCCAGACACCAAAATCATATCTTTCTTGCGATCCACAATACGGATATAACCATCTTCCTGAATAATCGCGATATCACCGGTGCGCAACCAACCTTCTGCATCCATGACTTCTTTGGTGGCATCGTCACGCAGCCAGTAGCCCTTCATCACTTGGGGGCCCTTTACGCACAGTTCACCCTTTTCGCCTAGAGGTAGCTCATTGCCGTCATCGTCGATCACTTTGCATAAGGTGGAAGCGACCGGAATACCAATACTGCCCAGTTGAATATTCTGAATCGGATTCACTGTGGCAATAGGACTGGTTTCCGTCATGCCAAAACCTTCACAGATTTGTGCGCCTGTGACTTCGGTCCAACGTTTGGCTGCGCTGACTTGCAGCGCCATACCGCCAGAAATCGTCATTTTGAGACGCGAGAAATCAAGTTTACGGAAATCCTCGTTATTGCACAGCGCCACAAATAAAGTGTTGAGGCCGACAAAACCGGAGAATTTATTATTTTTCATATCCTTAATCATGCTGGGCAAGTCGCGTGGATTGGTGATCAGCAGGTTATTGTTGCCGGTCATCATCATCGCCATGCAATGAAAGGTAAATGCATAAATATGGTACAGCGGTAGCGGTGCAACAATGGTTTCCGTACCGTGGCCTAGGTTAGAAGCCATCATGGCTTGCGCTTGCAGCATATTGGCAATCAAATTGCGGTGCGTCAGCATCGCGCCTTTCGCCACACCCGTGGTGCCGCCGGTGTATTGCAAAACTGCCAGCTCATTGGAATCTGGGTTGACGTTGCGTGCTGCTTTTTTACTGCCCAAAGCTAAAACATCATTGAGCTTGAGGGAGTTAGGAATATGAAACGCAGGCACCATCTTCTTCACGTATTTAACAACGCTATTGACGATCAAGCGCTTGAGTGGCGGTAAAAAGTCAGCCACTTCAGTGATAATAACGGTTTTAACATCGGTGTTAGGTACGACAATTTCAGCTAAATGGCCCATGTTTGCCAAGCAAATCAAGGCTTTAGCGCCTGAGTCGTTAAACTGATGCTCCATTTCGCGCGTGGTATAGAGTGGATTGGTATTGACCACCACTAAACCTGCGCGAATCGCACCAAAGACCACAACTGGATACTGCAATACGTTGGGCAGTTGTACAGCGATGCGATCGCCAGGTTGCAGGTCAGTGTAGTTTTGCAGCCAGGCGGCAAAGTCGCCTGACATGCGGTATAAATCGCCATACGTGAGCGTTTTGCCCAAGTTGGTGAATGCAGGTTTGTCAGCAAAACGCTGGCAGGACTCTTTCAGTACCGCTTGAATATTGGGGTACTGATCAGGATCGATTTCGGTGGGAATACCTTCAGGGTATTTGTCCTTCCAGAAGTTTTCGTTCATGCAAGTCAACTCCTAAGCAACAGCTCGGTTTGCCGGGTAAAAATGTTTAACAAAAGCACACTATAAGCAAGCAACCTGTATTCACAATGCGCTATAAGGCCAATAAGTGAACCAGTTTACGCTGTGGTTGCCTACTTGTTACACGATTCTAAGTATTTAAGCTCGATCAAGTGTGTGTTCTTGTCAATCATCTCACCCAAGTCAGGATTTTAATGATTGGTTTTGCTTTGCTTTTTATTGTTTAGCAAACAACTTGAGGTTAGCAGCTTTATAAATAAGCGACCAGCACAAAAGAAGGCTTTCTGGTCACAAGTAAGACTAAAATCTATTTCTAGTTCTGGTTTTGCGGCTGGTATCCGGCCTCGCTCCCAAAACCTAAAGATAGCGATTACAATGCGTCAATGCCCCGAGCAAGGAGGAGGCCCACATGCGCCATGCAGCGTTTTGGTTAACTGCCAATGATGGCACTCAGTTGTATGTCAATCATTGGTCCAGTGATGAACCGCCACGTGCGATTATCCTGATTGCCCATGGTATGGCTGAGCACAGTCAGCGTTACGCTCGCTTTGCGCAAACCCTTGCAGCTCAAGGTATCTCGGTGTTTGCGCTGGATCAGCGCGGGCATGGACAGAGTTCAACGCTAGCCACCTTAGGTCACTTTGCGGATGAGCAGGGTTGGCATTTAGTGGTCAATGATTTGTGTTGTTTAAATCATTATGTGCGTGTGCGTTATCCCACTACACCGATTTTTTTGTTGGGGCATAGTTTGGGCAGTTACATCGCCATTGCTTACTTAATGCAGCACAGTTGCAGTTTGCAAGGTGCAATTTTATCGGGATCGAATTACTTTAAAACATCGCGGCGTTACCGTGCGGCAATGACTTTAGCGCGTTTTGAGCGCTGGCGCTTAGGCAAAACCGGGCGCAGTCAGTTGTTGCAGACCTTAGTTTTTTATCCTTATCAGCGTGCGGTCAAACAGCGTCGCACCGATTGGGATTGGTTAAGCCGTGATGCTGCGCAGGTGGATGCTTATATTGCTGATCCTCTCTGTGGCTTCACTTGTACGACGCAATTGTGGCTGGATTTTTTAGGGGGTTTACAGCATGTCACCCCAGTGCGCAATTTGGTACAGATTGATAATGATTTGCCGGTGCTGGTGATCGGTGGTGATGCTGATCCGATTCATCACGGGCACCGTTTGATAGACCTGGCGAATGCGCTGCGTGAATCAGGTAATCGTGCGGTGGATATTCGTCTGTATCCACAAGCGCGGCATGAGGTATTGCAAGAAATTAACCATGCCGAAGTGACGGCAGATATTATACGTTGGCTGGATACAGCCTTAGCTCATCAGCGCTCGATGCTGCTGACATAAGATTAATTTGGAGAACAACATGACACAAAGTACAAGCACTGCATATGACGAGTTAACCGTGGGCCAGCAGGCGACTTTTAGTAAATTAGTCACCGAGAACGACATTATGATGTTTGCTAGCATGTCCGGTGACCGTAACCCGGTGCACTTAGATGCAGATTATGCAGCAGGTACCATGTTTAAAGAGCGTATCGCACACGGTATGTTCAGTGGTGCGTTGATCAGCGCCGCAGTGGCTTGTGAGTTGCCAGGGCCGGGTACGATTTACTTAGGTCAGCAGATGGAGTTTAAGTTACCGGTTAAGCTCGGTGATGAGTTAACTGTACAGTTGGAAATTCTTGAGAAACTGCCCAAGTTTCGCGTGCGCATTATGACGCGCGTAGTGAATCAGCGTGATGAAATTGTCGTGGACGGCGAAGCTTTGATTATTGCTCCGCGTAAAGCACAAACAGTTGAGCTGGCTGACTTACCGCAATTTGTTGCGCAGTAAAACAGGCTGATAGAGCACGCTTTTGTAGGTGCAGGTTAGCCTGCAATCGCGGCTCGGTGCACAATTTATCCTGCAGCATTTAACACTGCCGCGATTTAAGCGCCATGCGCTGATGAGTCATGGGTGCTGCTGTGCTGCCGATGTAAACCATCGCTCAGCGCTCAACTGGCGCGCAATGCATTCAGGGGGCGACAAACTCAGACGCAGCCATTGCTAAAAACCACAGATAACACCCCTTGATCCGCTCCAAGCTGCGCAAACTATTGTATTCTAAGCCCCATTAAATATACGGCCGCTGCCCACGCCCGCAGACTGTAAATGGAGCTTAAAGTACCTTATGTCGCACTTGTTACGCATTATCATGATCAATGGCCACCTTGAGGGTGTGATTGAGTTAGCGCTCGATGGCCATACCAATATCTGCGGTACCAACGCCTCGGGTAAGACCACCTTGCAACGCTTGATCCCTGTATTTTATGGTGAGCGGCCTAATAATGTGGTGCCGAAAACGCGCAAGAAATTTGATCAGTTTTATTTGCCGCACGCCGATTCATATTTAATTTATGAATACCGCCGTGAAGCCGGCACCGTCTGTCAGGTGACCATCACCCGTAGAAAAGAAGAAGGGGTCAGCTATCGCTTTATCAATAGCGCCTACCGCCCTGAGCAATATTTGCGTACCGATGCTAAAGGCCGTGCGCAGGCGTTAAGCTATCAAGAGTTCACCGCTCAATTGCGCCAACATAAGATTGAGCATTCCAATCGTATTGGCACTATCAATGAATATCGCAGCATTATTCAAAATGATTTTAGTGCCTTCACGCAGCCGGTGTCGCGCACTGAGTCGGTGCGTCTCAGGCAAATTGCTCTGCGTTATAGTTTGGTTAGTAGTCCACATCGTTTACGCCATATCGAAAAGCTGGTGTCGGCTGTGCATGCCAAAGAAGGCAAGATGGACACCTTGAAAACTATGCTCGCGGCTATTTTTGAAGATGAAGGCGTGGCGCTACCCACCACGCAAGTCAAAAGTACGCAAGTGCGTGAATGGGTGCAGCAGGTGCGCCAATCACGACGCTTAAGCGGTTTGCAAGCGGAAATGGATAGCATCAGCAAGCAAGTGGATCATCTGACCAGTACCGAGCAGGCATTGTGGCAGTTGCAGCCTTTGTTGCTCAAAGATGCCGGTCAGCTAGAGCGCAGTTGTGCTGATCAAAGTGCGGCTATTCAGTCAGCCAAACGTACCGTTGCTGAGCAAGACGAGGCTTATCAAAGTCAGCGCCATACGCTCAATAGCAGTCACAGTCAGGCGGCGAGCCAGCTCAAGCAAGTTGAAACTGATCTCGATAATATCGAGCAGCGTTATACCGATTTTACTCAGCGCGATATGGCTGCGCTTGAGCATGCCGTGGCGCAGTTACCGAGTTGGCGCAATCAGCGTGACGAGTTGGACCGGCATTTGCAGTTACTGCGCGAAGAAGCGGGCAACTCGCGCCAGCGTTTTGAAGCGCGTCAGTTGGAGTTGGCCGGACAACTCAATGAGTTTGTTGAGAAGAACACTCAGCAGCAACAAAAAGTCCGCGATCAAGAAAGTACCTTGCGTCAGCAGCACAATCAGCACAAGTCCGAGTTAGAGCAGGAACATCAGCAGCAACAAAGTGCTTTGCAAGCTGAGCTGCAAGAACAGCAAAACCTGATTTTTCAGCAGCAAGCCGATGTTAAAGCCCGCTTAAGCGTTTCTTTGCTCACCGCACAAGAGCAGTTAGCGCTGGAAACAGAGCAGGCGCGTCTGGAGGCGATACAGCAACAACTCAATCAGCAAGGTGATGATGTGGATCGCCTGCATGCACAGTATGAGCAAGCTAAGCAGCTGCAAAATAGTCATTTAACTGACATAGAGCGTCAACAGAAAAGCGTGCGTCAGGCTGAGCAACATTACGCGCAGTTAAAACGCCAGCAAGCACCCGCCGAGGGCAGTTTGCGTCAGTTTCTCCAGCAACAAGTGCCCGATTGGCAGCACAGTGTCGGTAAGGTTGTACGCGAAGAATTATTGGAGCGCACAGATTTAGCGCCGCATTTGGCCGCGATTGATGCCGCCAGTAGCCAAGAACACAGTGGTGTACAGCTGTTCAATATGCGCCTCAATTTAGCGGCCATTGAGCTGCCTGCCTATGCGCAAGATGAGCAAGCTTTACAGGCTGCCATAGCGCAAGCGCTGGATACTTTGCACAGCGCTGAGCAAACTTTACAAGGCATGCAGGAATTGCAGAAAACGCATAATGCTAACAGTGAATTGCACTACGAGGCTTGGCATAGCGCGCAGCAGATACGTGAGCGCTACCGTAATGATTTGCGCTTTGCCCAAGACTCACGCCAACGCTTACTAGAGCAGCAGCAAGCGATACTGGAGCAGCGCAAACATGAGCTGCAAGAGCAACAGCAGCAGTTAGTGCAACAGCTTGAAGCATTGAAGGCGCAGCAGCGTAACACGCTGAAAGAGCGCGACAGTGCCTTTCGTAATATGCTGCTGGAGTATCAAGCCGGTTGGCAGCATGAGTTGCAGACCCTGGCTGAAAAAATTCAGCAATACAGCACCAGTATCACGCAAAAACGTCGTGAAACTGAGCAGCAAGTGCATGAGTTGCAGGTGGCGCTGGAGCGTGAGTTGCGCGAGCAAGGCTTTGATCCTGACAAACTCAAGGATATTGAGCAGCGTTTAAAAGCCATTCGCGCACAGATTAACGATGCCGAAACCCGCCGTGATGAGCTGGAAGATTATCGCCACTTTTTACGTATTGATTGGCAGGTGCGCAAGCCTGAGTTGCTCGCGCAAGAGCATCAGCTCAAGCAGCAAGTCCTCACCCTCAGTGAGCAATTGGCCAGCTTAGAGAGCGCCTTTTTAACTCAGCAAAAAAGTGCAGGGCAGGCGATTAAACAGTTGGAAAAGCAACTGGATGCGCAGCGCAAACTGCTGGAACAAGTACTGCCTTTACTCCAGCAGTTAGAAAAGTTTCCTGCACCGACCGAGCATCAGCCTGCAGTGACCGAGCACAATACTGGTGATTATGCCGAGCGCATTGAGCGTGCGCGCAGTGCTTTGCAAGAAAAGCAGACGCTGGACACAGCTTTGAAAAACAGTCTGCATCTGTTTGAGCGTGAGTTGCTTAAAGATGGCAGCGCACACTTTACTGGTTTGTGGGAAAACCAGCAGCAGCGCTTAGGTCTGACGCCCAGTCCGCAAGCTACCTTGTTAGCCTTCCAAGATATGTTGCATATTTTGCACAACCAGCAACAAAGTTTGCTGGAAACCGGACGCAACTACGGCAATGACTTGCAGGGGTTCTTTAAGGTCTTTAGCGATCTTAATCGCCGCATTAGCAGCGAAAGTCAGAATCTGAGTCGTGAAGTCAGCGATGAGTTTGTACTGGAAGGCATTAATAAGTCAGAAGTTAAAATTCAATCCACCATTGATGAACTGGGTTTTTGGGATTCATTAAAGCGTTTTGCCAAACTTTACTCCGAGTGGCGCGAAGATATTGAGCGCTTGCCCAGTGATGCCTATTTAGAAGCTCTGAGCGATGTGGCTGAGTTACTGCGTAGCGATCAGCAGTTCACCTTTGAAAGTTTGTTGCGCTTGGAGTTGCACCTGAATGAGGGTGGCACTGATTTGATTATTCGCAATGACCGTCAGCTGTTGGAATCCTCCAGTCACGGGATGGCATATTTGATTTTGTGTAAGTACTTACTGGCCTTTACTCGACTGTTGCGCGGCTCAGCACAGGTGACTATTCACTGGCCCATTGATGAAATTGGTACCTTGGCCTATCACAACGTCGAGAAGCTGTTTAAAGCCTGTGAAAACAATAATATCTTTATTGTCGGTGCTTTCCCCAACCCTGAGTCGGATGTGCTGACCCTATTTAAACACCGTTATTTGATTGTAAAAGACAGTCAAAAAAGTGCGCGCAGCCAACTTAAGCGTATCGAACCCAAGCTCAGTCGTTTGGCGCAACGTTTACAAGAGCGCCGTGCGCAGGAGGTCCAATCATGATGCAATACAGTCATTTGCTCGAACAACTGTTGGCCGGTGGTTTTATTTGCGAGGTCACTGACAGCCACGCCTTTGCTCGCTTACAAGATGCTGAACAACGTACAGCGATTGATGAGTATTTGCGTCCGCTCAATCGTCGTTTAGCCAGCAATCCCGAAGGCAGTGTATGGTTTTTAGCCTGGCGTGAACTCACCCAGCCCGTGCGCGACCAGTTGGCGCAGCAGTTTAAAGAAACCTTAGATAGCTTAATTCCCATGCTCAAGCTCTTGCAGCTTACGCAAGAAACCATGGGACATGAGAATGTCTTGACTGCTAATGACATTCTCAATCGTCACGATATGGCCGCGCGCATTGAAAATAATCCAAGCTTGCGCGAGCAGTTACAAGCTTTAGCCCAGACGCGCTTTTTCCAATCGCAAAGTGAGGATGTCACCGGTCAGCTTAAGCAAGTGTTTGATCGCTTGCGTAACCATGGTTATTTGCATCAGCCGCATAAAGATCGCCATCACTATATTGTCACCGGCAAAATTGATTATTTGATTGATTTAACCCGCTTTATTCGTGAAGAAGAGAACATTTATATCGACGATGAACTGCCGCCGAGTCAAGAAGGCTTACTTGAATGAGTACCTTGGATTACAACACGCAAGAGGTGAGGCAGGGCATTGAGCGCCTTAAGCTGCTGGGTAAGCACAGTGAAATGCTGGTGCAAAATTACCATGGTGCGCAGATTGATGAACTGCAGGTCGGCGCGCGGGTACTCAATCAGCTGATTGAGGCTAATATTTTACGCCGTGCTGATGAAAATTCGGGTTTAAAGATCACTGGCCCTGTACGCGACTTATTGGTGCATTTGACCTCAGATGAGCAGCGCCGCAAGGTGAATGTGGATGTCGGTGATTTCTTAATCAGTATTCGTTTGCTGGTGGGTAAAATCAATGACGCAGAACATAAAGGCGATTACCACAGCAGCGCTCATTTATATGTGAAGCTAGGCCAAGAAGTGGATGACCTGAACAGTCGCATTGCCACGGGTATTGATAGCTTATGGAATCGTCTCAATACCGACTTTGCCTTTGTCAGTACGGTGCAAGATAAAATCCATGAAAATGAGAGAGCGCACAGTGAAGTGGTGCGTTGGCTGGATGGTTTGGAGCTGATTGATTTCAGTCAGTTGATTGACTATGCCGGCAGCAACAGTGCCTTGCGCCATCTGTTGGTGCGCCAGTTGCAAGGGCAGGTCAGCGTGCATTTTAGTAGTTTGCGTGAGGTGCAAAAGCGTTTACGTGAGTTGATGGCGCGTTTTCGTCAGCAGCAAGCGCGCAATTTACTGATTCGCGGCATGTTGCAGTTTTTTCAGGATCAGCCCAATTTCAAACCCGCCGATTATGCCCAGCGCAGTCATGTGGTGGATTTGGTCAATCAGGCTGCGCCTTTGCACCCGAGCGTATCGATTGCCTTGGACCATCATCAAGATAAAGATGCCATGCAGCATATGCTTGCACAGATGCCAGCGCGAACTGCGCCTGCCGCGGATCTGCCCAGCGTCGCCGCGCCTTTGCTGTGGCAAGAGGATGCAAGCGTCTTAGCCCAGCGCCGCGCCTTGCATGAGGATGTGGTGTCCTTTTATGTCAGTGTGTTGGACCAAGAATGCAGCAACAGTGCTTTAGATTACCTTGCGGAGTCGGGCTTGGCTTGGGACCCTGAGATGTGGGTTTATCAGGTGATTGCGCAATATCAAGGTTTAGCAGATAGCGAAAAGAGCGCGTTTTATTTGCACTACCAAGAAGAAAAAGCAAGTGTGTTTAACCATGTGATGGTTGTGCATGACGTGCAATTACAACTGTTAAGCGAGGGGCTTTTAGCATGAGTATCGATTTGTCCGGGCAGGTGCGTAAGGTATTGCGCGAAGTGCATGCTTTGCTGGCTGAGAAACATCTGATTGTTGAGCGTCCAGTCGCTAATAAAACCATGCAGGATTTATTAGCTTGGTGTGCCGAGCATGAGTTGGATACCCAGCGTTGGTTAAGTGCGGCGGGTCGTAAAGTGGCTTTTGATCGCCATGTGTTACAGATGATTGATAGCACGCTTGAGCAGTTAAACTTGGCCAGCAGTGCGGTGGATTTAAGTCAAGGCAGTCGCTTTGATCAAGCACGGCAGGGTGCTGGTGAGAACAAAAATGTGGGTGTGGCACCTATGCAGCACCGGGTCTTGATGGCGCAAGCCAACTGCGGTGCGTATTTTCCAGAGTGGGTGACAGAGTCGCCCAGCCAGTGGGTGATGGATATTGCTTGGCAGACCTTACAGCTCAATGCCTATAGCCATGTGTTGGTGGTGGAAAACCGTGATGCTTTTTATGAGTATTTTGCCTTGCAGCCACAGCGTTATCAGTTGCCCGTTGAGGCTTTGGATGCGCTGGTGATTTACCGGGGTAATCAGGATGAAAGCAAGGGCTGTAAGGCACTGCGCGAAGCATGTGTGGCTGCGGGTAAACCGCTGATTTACTTTGGTGACTATGACACGGCAGGCTTGAGTATCGCTGTGCATGGCGGTTATACACATATTTTACTGCCGACTGCGGCTGCACTGCTTGAGCAAGCCAATGACGTGATGCAAGAAGCTGATCAGCTTAAATATGCCCAAGCCGTGACCGCTTTTGCCGAACAGTTGTCGAACAATGATCCGCTGCGCGCTGTGTTGCTGCACAATACTCAGCGCCAAAAAGGTTTACGTCAGCAAGCCTTTAAAGGTGCCTTGCAGTTGCTGAGCATTGCGCGTTCAGTTGGCTGATTTGATTGATATATTGAGTTGCAGCCGTTGCTTGAGCAGTAATGTGACTCAACTAGAGGCATTGCTTATCTTTGTTAAAGATTAAAAGGTGACCCCAAGCACCTTTTCGCTCATAATCAAAACTATATAATCCTATGCGGCAGTACAGCCAGGTACAACAAACAGGAGAAACACATGGGCTTGTTAAATCGTACTCTTAGCATACTTGGTATTGATACCGCTGATGCAGTGCCGTCGCATCGTCATTATGGCGCTACACTTCACTTGTAAACTCATTGATTCCAACACGTAGGTTTTAAACGTATGACGCTGTACTTAGCTTCCACATCGCCCAGACGCCGCGCATTGATGGCACAAACGGATATTAGCTTCTCGGTACTGGATATCGCTATTGACGAAAGCCAGCGCCCTAACGAATTAGCCAACGCCTATGTGGAGCGCTTGGCTAAAGAAAAAGCTGAGGCGGGTTTTAATAGTGTGCAAGATGATGAGACTGCTGTGGTGCTCGCTGCTGATACTATTGTTGTGCTTGAAGATAAAGTGCTGGGTAAGCCAGAAGATAAAGAGCAAGCACAAGCTATGCTGCGGGCTTTATCAGGCCGCTCACATGTGGTGATGACTGCTTTTGCCATTAAGGCTAAAGATCAGATCCGTGTGCAGCGCGTGAATACCACGGTATTTTTCCGTCCCATTACCAGTAAAGAAGTTGAATGGTATTGGCAGACCGGTGAGCAGCAAGATAAAGCCGGTGGTTACGGCATTCAGGGCAAGGGTGGTATTTTCGTCAGTACTATTTCTGGCAGTTACAGTGCCGTTGTCGGTTTGCCCTTGGCTGAAGTGATGACCGCGCTGCATGGCTTGGATATCTTCCCAGAACAAACTAACAGCGCATCCTAGTCGCTGCTGCACCTTCCTCATCGCGGGCTTAGGGCCCGCGTCGTTCTGTGAGCTACAAACGCTCGTTTAATGCACAGCATCCCAGTCTGCATACGTCTGTAATGCAAGCGCGTTACCTGAAAGTTAATCTGCACTGGCGTTGATTGAGCCTCAGGTTAAGAGCGCTTTAACAATAAGCTGTGGTTAATCGGCCGAAACTGAGTCGCGGCACGAATCAAAGCAAAAGCAGTGAATTCTTCTACGCCAAACACTTCAACTTGCACTGGATGCAGCTCTTGGATGCGCTCCACTAAAATAGCAAAGTCGCCATCACCTGATGCCAACACCAGAGTGTCGGTTAAACCTGCAAGCTCCATGGCATCCACGGTAATACCTACATCCCAGTCGCCTTTACGGCTACCGTCGGCACGTTGTACATAAGGTTTAAGTTTCACCTCAAAGCCAATGGCGCGTAAAATATTTTGAAATTGACGCTGTTTTTCATCGCCGCGATCTGTGGCATAGGCAATGGCTTTAACCACCTGACGACCGCCTGCAGCCTCGGCCCAAAAGGCGTTATAGTCAAAGCCAGCTGCAAAGCTTTGCCGGGTTGTATGATAAATATTTTGCACGTCAACCAGAATGACCACACGTTCCATTTTTTACTCCAAAAGATGCCTGACAACACTATAGATAGATTGAGTTGAATGGTTAAACGCCGAGCAAAAAAAAGGATGCCGATTGGGGCATCCTTTTTTATTGCGCAGGTACAAACTATGCGTGTGGCTTAGTTTCATCCTGCTCGGCAGCGGGGGCGTTATCTTGTTTAGATAACGGCTCCTGCGGTGCTGCTGTCTCTTTTGGCAAGTCTGCTGCAGGTTGTGCAGTGTCACTTGCGCTCTCTACGCGGTCAACGCCATAGGTTGCACGGGTTTCGCTACGTACTTGCATGGCTGCAGTGGCGCTGTTGTCTGGCGCTGGCTGCTCGCTGGCTGCTGCATCTGCAGTTACATCACTCTTAGCCTTAGGCTTGCTCTGCGTCTCGTCAGCGGCCTTGCTTGCTGGCTCAGCAGGCTTGATCTGCGCAACTTTTTCAACCTTGGTCACTGGTGCTGTAGCTTCTGCAGCCTTGGCTGGTTCGGCTTGAGCTTCAGTGGCTTGAGCTGCTTCGGCTTCGCGCGCTAAACGCTCTAAACGACGACGCTCACGCGGGTCATTTGCCGCACGACCGGCTGGACGCGCTGGCGCTTGAGCAGGGCTGGCTGCTGGTGCAACAGTTGCTGGCGTCGCAGCTTTAGCAGGCGCTGCACTTGGCTTGGGCTTAACCGCTTCTACCTGGGCAGGTTCAGCTGGTTGCGCTTTTGCTGGTGCTGGCTCTGGCTTTGACTCTGCTGCTGGCTTAGCCTCTGCTGCAGGTGCTTTAGGCTCTGCGGCAACTGGGCTTGGTTGAGCTTCAGTTGTGGTAGCAGGCTGTGCGGTTGCTACAGGCTTTTCTGGCGCTGGCTCTGCTTTAGCAGTAGTGGCTGGCGCTGGTGTCGGCTCAGAGATTTGCAGTAAAGGTTGCTCGGCAGGCAAGGTGTTGACTTGCGCTGGATCGATTGTGGCAACGGCATTACGACCGGCAGCGGCATCTTCAATCACCACTGCTTTATTGGCGGTGGCAGGTTGTGCAGTGGCTGGCTGAACTTCAACCGGTGCTGCTGCTTTTTGCTCGCTGTGCTCTGCTACAGGTTTAGCTTCAGTGTTGGCAGTGGCTTCAGTTGGCTCTGCGCTCTCTGTTGTTTGCTCCTGTGTTTCAGTGCTGCTGTCGGTATCGACTTGCTGACGCTCGCGGCGGTTGCTACGACGACGCTGACCACGTGAACGGCGGCGTGGCTGCTGTTCTTCGTTGCTATCGTTGTGTTCGTCAGCGCTGTTTTCTAAGTTGCTGTCCAGCTCTTCAGTGTCGACATCAGTATCGTTTTTCGGATGTGGTGCACGCTCTTGGCGCTCAGGACGAATTGGGCGCTCATCCGTTTGACGATTATCACGTTGATTGCGTGTTGCACGTGGCTTGTCATCTTCAACTGATTGCTCAGGTGCCGCGTTGTTACGTGCGCTACGCAATTCAGGCGTTTCACGGGCAGGGCGCAGTTCGCGTACTGGGCGCTCATTACGCTCGTTGCGATCTGTACGTTCGGTGCGTGCTGGACGCTCTTCACGAACTTCACGTGGTGCGCGCTCGCGACGATTTTCGTTGTTCGCGTTGTTCGCATTGTCGCGTGGCTGATTTTGCTCGCGAGTGCTGTTGTCACGCTGATTGGTATCGCGAGCAGCGTTGTTGTCGCGGGTATTATCACGGGTGTTTTCGCGTGGCTTGCGCTCTTCGTCACGATTGTTGCGTGGGTTTTCACGGCGACGGTTTTGCGTTTGCTGGCGATCATTACGGCGTTCAGTATTACGATTTGTTGCAGGGCGCTCAGGCTGCTCTGCTTGTTTTGGCTTTTCTTCCGGGGCGTCATCGCTGGCAAAGAAGCTGACTAATGATTTAACCAGACCTTTAAGTAAGCTTGGCTGCGCCTTAGTTGCAACAGGCTTTGCCGTTGGTGTTGGTTCTACCACTTGAGTGGCCGGCGGAGCAACACGTTCAGCGCTAGAGGTTTTAACTGCGGCCTCTTCGCGCACTAATGAACGCGTGGCGCTGACTGGTTGCACTTCTTCGGTTTCTTCCGGAGCCATTTCATAGCTGGATTGACCGGATAAGGCCTCAGGGCTGTCGTCGCGTAGACGAATCACTTCAAAGTGCGGTGTTTCTAAATGGTCATCGGGCAGAATAAAGATACGCACACGGGTGCGCAGTTCAATCTTGGTGATGGCATTACGCTTTTCGTTTAATAAGAATGCAGCCACTTGGAAAGGCACACGTGCGCGCACTTCGGCGGTACGGTCTTTCAGGGCTTCTTCTTCGATTAAGCGCAAAATAGCTAAAGATAAGGATTCAACATCACGGATAATGCCTTGGCCGTTACAGCGCGGGCACACCACGCCGCTGCTTTCGCCCAGTGATGGACGCAGACGTTGACGGGACATTTCCAGTAAACCAAAGCGTGAAATACGACCCACTTGCACACGGGCACGGTCGGCTTCGAGGCATTCGCGCATACGCTCTTCAACGGCGCGTTGGTTTTTAGCCGGTGTCATATCGATAAAGTCGATGACGATCAGGCCGCCGATATCACGCAGACGCAATTGGCGGGCGATTTCTTCAGCCGCTTCCAAGTTGGTTTGCAGTGCGGTTTCTTCAATGTCGCTGCCTTTAGTGGCGCGTGCAGAGTTGATATCAATCGACACTAAAGCTTCGGTTGGGTCGATGACCAGTGCACCACCTGAAGGTAATTTCACTTCACGTTGGAATGCTGTTTCAATCTGGCTTTCGATTTGGAAGCGGTTAAACAGGGGGACGCTGTCTTGGTAGAGCTTGATTTTGTTAGCGTACTGCGGCATCACCTGGCGAATAAAGCTTAAGGCTTCTTCTTGGGCGTCAACGCTATCAATCAATACTTCGCCGATATCTTGACGTAAATAGTCGCGAATTGCGCGGATGATGACGTTACTTTCTTGGTAGATCAAGAAGGGCGCGCTGCGACCTTCAGAAGCTTCTTTAATCGCGGTCCATAATTGTACTAAGTAGTCGAGGTCCCACTGCAGTTCTTGGCTGTTACGGCCTAAACCAGCGGTACGTACGATTAAACCCATATCAGCAGGTGCGTTCAGGCCGTTAAGTGCTTCACGTAATTCATTACGCTCTTCACCTTCAATGCGGCGTGAAATACCACCAGCGCGAGGGTTATTGGGCATCAGCACCATATAACGACCAGCGAGGCTGATGAATGTGGTTAATGCTGCGCCTTTATTGCCGCGTTCTTCTTTCTCAACTTGAACTATAACTTCCTGACCTTCAGTCAGTACGTCGCGGATATTAACGCGGCCGTTGCCTTCAGTCTTTTTGAAGTATTCGCGGGAGATTTCTTTCAGGGGCAAAAAGCCGTGACGCTCTGAACCAAAGTCCACAAAAGCGGCTTCAAGGCTGGGCTCGACGCGGGTAATGCGGCCTTTGTAGATGTTGGATTTCTTTTGTTCGCGGGCGCCAGACTCGATATCGAGGTCAAATAGACGTTGTCCGTCAACAAGTGCAACACGCAACTCTTCAGGTTGAGTTGCGTTAATGAGCATTCTTTTCATGGTTTACCAATATATTCCGTGTTCACGGATCACTCAATTGGCACACGCGACAAATCGGGTCGGTGTTGGGGTCGCGCAGTTAAAATAACCGTGTCTAGCGATTCAGCTTGTAAAGCCTATATCGCGACAGCGTCTCCAGTGGGCTGCAGTGTAAAAATTGCTTGCAGCTTATTATGCTTAGGAGGAGGAATCAGTGATTGACCGCGGACGTGATGAAACGTCTGAATCAAAGCGCATGGCTACGCAGGTCGACTCACTGTGCATCTCCACCCATCACGTTTCCCTAGGTTGAGTCGGGTGCCGCTCGGTGTATTCGTGAGCGGGTTTATAAAAATACGATCGCAATAGTGCGTTCGCGGATTATGTGTCTAAAACAGCTTTGGCTAAGTCGTGTATTGCTTAGCGAGGTATCTGCAACCTGTAAAAATAGTGTTACCAGAATTAAAGCCGACGTTTTGTTTTAAATTCTTTTAGCGCAAGCTGGCATCTGTTTGTTTCTAACTGCTTGTAGCAGCCTGCTGAATATAGCAGTAAGCATGTTTTTCTTCAATGAATATATAGACTTACAAGCGCTTTATGCGGGCTTGTTTAACCTCCATTGAGCTGTGTACTTCCTACAATGATAAGGCGTACCTGACTGTTTGTTGCTAAGATTGCGACATTGTTTGTCAGTTACTTTTTTGGGTGTCTAGGTTTATGTCGAAGATGGATTCGCAAGCGGCCACAGGTGTGCAACTGCTTGAAGTGTCAGCTGGGTTAGAAGGGCAGCGTATTGATAACTTCCTGTTAGCGCGTCTTAAGGGTGTACCCAAAACTATGATTTATCGCATTTTGCGCAAAGGTGAAGTGCGGGTGAATAAGGGGCGCATTAAGCCTGACTATCGCATTAAAGAAGGCGATGTTGTGCGTGTGCCACCCATGCGTATGACGCAGGCCGATGAGCCTGCGCCTTTAGCTAAGGGTTTGTTAGAGCGCTTAGAAGCGGCCATTGTTTATGAAGACAAAGGCTTAATTGTCTTAAATAAGCCGGCTGGCATTGCTGTGCATGGTGGTAGTGGCTTGACTTACGGTGTGATTGAAGCCTTTCGGCAAATGCGACCCATCAATAAAGAAATCGAGTTGGTCCACCGTTTGGACCGTGATACATCAGGTTTGTTGATGATTGCCAAAAAGCGCAGCATGTTGCGTCACTTGCACGAAGCCTTACGAGGTGACGGTGTGGATAAGCGTTATGTCGCCTTGGTGCGTGGACGTTGGCCGGCATCGCGCAAGCAAGTGGATGCGCCGCTGCAAAAAAGTAACGTGCGCTCCGGTGAGCGTATGGTTGAAGTCAATCCGGAAGGTAAAGATGCGCTGACCTTATTTAAGGTGGTGCGTCGCTTTGGTGATTACGCCACTATGGTGGAGGCCAGTCCGATTACCGGACGCACGCATCAGATTCGTGTGCATGCTTTATATGCCGGCCATGCCATCGCTGGCGACACTAAGTATGGTGATGAAGGCTTCAGCAGCGAAATCCGCGAGTTAGGTGGTAAGCGTTTGTTTTTACATGCCTGTGATTTGAAGTTTACTTTGCCTGATGGTGAGGTGCTGGCCGTACATGCTGAGCCGGATGAGCAGTGGCAAGCAGTGATTGAGCAGTTGGTAGAATAGTTGTGAGCCGCATTGGCGGACATTTGTGGCCGCTAATGCGAATGTGCAAGGTTTATGTGCTCTGTGGGCCTAAATGCAGGCCCTAAATAATGTGTTGGTGTTTAGGTAAATTGTGCCAGCGATGTTGCGAAAAATGAGTTGGGAGAATGAGTTGAGCGGTCTTAAGGTATTGATTTTTGATTGGGATGGCACTTTGGTGGATTCCATTATGCGTATTGTTGAGGCGATGCATGTGGCCTCCGATACCTGCGCGGTACCCCGTTGTACGGATGACGCAGTGCGTGCCATTATCGGTCTAGCGATGCCACAAGCTTATGATGTGCTCTATCCGCAAGCCGATGATGCGGCACTTAAAGAGCGTTTCATCAGTGCTTATAGCGAAACCTATATTCAACTGGAAGAGCAGCCGTCTGAGTTTTATCCTGGTGTGCGCGAAGCCTTAGAGCAGTATCGTCACGCTGGCTATCAGCTGGCGGTGGCCACCGGGAAAAGTCGCCGTGGTTTGCATCGTGTGTTGAGCGGCCACAACATGCTCGACTATTTTGATATTACCCGCTGCGCCGATGAAACTTGTAGCAAGCCGGACCCTCTGATGTTGCACGAAATCTTAACGCATTGTAATGCGACGCCAGCGCAAGCCATTATGGTGGGTGACTCACCTTTTGATTTACGCATGGCCAATAACGCCAAAGTGCCGGGTGTGGCAGTCAGTTATGGCGCGCAGCCGATGCATATTTTGCAGCGCGAAGACCCTGTGTTAGCCATTGACCACTTTTCTGAGTTGACGCTCTGGCTGCAGCAGCAACCGCGCACTCTGCTCAAAGGAGCTTTAGATGAGTGAAAGTAAAGATCAGCGCCCTGGCGATCCTTGGACAGATGACAGTTACTTAGATAAATCAGCCTCACGCTCAAAGGAGCAGGTCATGACGGATAATAATGTTGATAATAAAACATGGAAATTGTTGGAGAAAGCAGTACTGGCCAGTGTCAGTGAGCAGCGTCGAGCACGACGTTGGGGAATCTTTTTCAAAACCCTGACTTTTGCTTATTTAATTTCTATGTTGTTCTTTTTCTCGCCTTTTGGCGTCAGCAGTAAAGGTGCTTCCACCGGTGCGCATACAGCCTTGATTGAAGTGCGCGGCATGATTGCCGATCAAGAAAATGCCAGTGCCGATAATATTGTCAGCGCACTGCGCAAAGCATTTGAAGATAAAAACACCAAAGGCATTGTGATGCGTATCAATAGCCCGGGTGGTAGTCCAGTACAGTCCGGCTATATTTATGATGAGATTAATCGTTTACGTGGCCTGAATCCGAATATCAAAGTCTATGCCGTGATCAGCGATCTGGGTGCTTCCGGTGCCTACTATATTGCTAGTGCCGCGGATGAGATTTATGCAGACAAGTCCAGCTTAGTCGGATCCATTGGCGTAACTGCTGCAGGTTTTGGTTTTGTCGGTAGCATGGAAAAGTTAGGTGTCGATCGCCGCTTATATACCTCAGGTGAGCATAAAGCTTTCTTGGACCCCTTCCAGCCGCAAAACCCTGCTGAAACCCAGTTTTGGCAAGAAGTGCTGCAGACCACACATAAGCAATTTATCAATAGCGTTAAACAAGGCCGCGGTGCACGCCTCAAAGATGCTGAGCATCCTGAATTGTTTTCCGGCTTGGTGTGGTCAGGTGAGCAAGCCTTGGAATTAGGCTTAATTGATGCGCTGGGTAACAGCAGCTATGTGGCGCGTGAAGTGATTGGTCATGAAAAGCTGGTTGATTTCACTTTAGAAGAATCACCTTTTGACCGCTTTGCCAAAAAGCTCGGCGCGAGTGTGGCTGAGCGCATAGCGATTTGGGCTGGATTTAGTGGGCCGCAGTTGCGTTAAGCCTGTGTTGCTAGGGCCGTGTTATGTTTTGCGCGATGTGCTTGGGGTTGGGCTGAGTCGTAAAATACTTTTAGCCCAGCCCTTGAAATCATCGAGCCCAGCCCCATCTTAATAAATGAGCAAGAGGCTAGAGACTGCTGGGTAGGTTAGTCAATCGGTTAGATGATTGATCGACACAGCAGCGAATTTAGCGTAAGATGCTCTTAGTACATAAAGTAAACATTCGGGGCCGATTAGGATTCGACGCTGGTTGCGAAACTTTAGGTGCATGCCGAGTTGGTAACAGAACTCGTAAATCCACTGTTGCAACTTCTATAGTTGCCAATGACGAAAACTACGGAGCATCAGCTCTAGCTGCGTAAGCAGCTTAGCCGCTCCTCTGGTAGCCTCGGCTCCAGCAGTCACTAGAGGATGTCTGTAAACTCAAAATGACTGTCAGATAGAACAGAATCGCCGCGTAGTACGTTGTGGACGAAGTGGCTAAAACTTACACAACTCATCCAAAGCACCCTGCCGATCGGGCGGCTGCGGATTAAATCAGTAGACACGGCTAAGCATGTAGTACCGACAGCGGAGTACTGGCGGACGGGGGTTCAAATCCCCCCGGCTCCACCAAATAGAAAGACCTAAACCCTTGATAATCTTAGAGATTATCAAGGGTTTTTTCGTTCTAGGGCTTCAAGTGTCGAAAAAGTGTCGAAAAGTTGCCATAGGTATGAGTGCTTAGGTGCTGGTACTCGGCGCATATCTCTGCAATCTGATCGAGGTTGCTAAATTTTTGGGTAGGTCTGATGCTCATTGAGTCTCAGTCAGTCGCTCAAGCATCTCAATAGCTTTGCATTTGCACTTAAAGTACAGTGAATAAGAGCTGAAAGACCTATTCATTAGTCGATTGAAATGAGCTTTCGATTTACTAAAGAGCTTTTAGTTCTTAGACTATATAAACTAAATCTAAGGTTTGAAGTTTTGCGCGTATTGCTCAACAGCTTTTTTAGCCTTAGGTATGCCATATGCACATAGCTTGTTGGAGTTGTGTGGACATCCATAATCCGTATTACACACTGTATCGCAATTTACTTTTTGTTTTGCGAGGAGAGAAATTATGCGTTCATTTAAATACCTGATGTGTAGTGGCTTGTTAGCTGCTGCTATCAGCCCAGTTATGGCTGATGATGGTGAAAAGATTTATACCAAAGGTGGCGATCAGCCTGGTGCCCTAGCGTGTATCACCTGCCATATGGCCGATGGTAAGGGCATGGATGCGGGTGGTTTCCCTAACATTGCAGGTTACTCTGCAGGCTATTTGGCTAAGCAAGTTCATGATTTTAAAAAGGGTACACGTCAAAACCCTATTATGATGCCCATTGCTACAGCCTTAACTGAAGCAGAAATTGACGCAGTATCGAAGTACATGGCCAGCTTGGATAAGCCAGAAGTACCTGAAATTACACGTGCAAAAACGCCTGAAGGTTTAGGTGAAAAATTAGCCATTCGTGGTGATTGGAGCCGTTCAATTCCTGAGTGCGTTGCGTGTCATGGTCCGAGTGGTGTGGGTGTCGGCGAGGCTTTCCCTCCATTAGCCGGTCAAGGTTCTAACTACTTGGCGACCCAGTTACGCGCATGGCAGCAAGGCACGCGTAAAAATGATCAAAATGACTTGATGGGCCATATTGCCCGTTCACTCACTGAAGAAGAAATTACAGCTGTTGCTGCTTACTTCGCTGGTCTTGGTAAATAAGGAGCAAACCATGAAAAAGTTATTATTAGGTGTTTTTGCTCTGAGCGCCCTGAGCATTGCTGTTGCTGCACCGGTTTCAATGGAAGACCAGTCGCAACTCAAGCCTGCTCCAGCTAAAGCTGACGGCGAGCAGTATCACGTGCCACCACTGGAAGCGGATTTACCCGATAACGCATTCGGAGATATGGTGCGCAAAGGTCATGCCATTTTTGTGGATACCAAGCGCCAGGTACCTGAGTTGGTTGGTAATGGTATGAACTGTGTGAACTGTCACCTTGACCAAGGTCGTCAAGTAGACTCAGCGCCTATGTGGGGTGCTTACACTATGTACCCTGCTTACCGTAAGAAAAACGACAAAGTGAATACCTACGCTGAGCGTGTCCAAGGTTGCTTTGAGTTCAGTATGAATGGTACGCCACCTGCGGCAGACAGTGAAACTATGACTGCACTGACCACTTTCTCTTACTGGTTAGCCACAGGTGCGCCTTCTGGGGTGAAAACACCCGGCAGTGGTTACCCTGATGTAGCTCTGCCAGACGGCGGCTACGACCTTGCTCGTGGTAAGAAAGTCTATGAAGAGCAGTGTGCGATTTGTCACAGCGACGATGGCTTAGGTCAGAAAGTGGGTGAGAATTATGTGTTCCCGCCACTGTGGGGCGCAGACTCATTTAACTGGGGTGCAGGTATGCACCGCATCAATACTGCAGCATCTTTTATCCAGGCCAATATGCCTTTGGGTAAAGGTGGTACTTTAAGTGATAAAGAAGCGTGGGACGTTGCGGCCTTTATGAACAGTCATGAGCGCCCGCAAGATCCACGCTTAGTTGAAGGCAGTGTGGAGAAAACCCGCGTTAAGTTTCATGCCAACGATGGTGTGAACTTATACGGTGAAAAAGTCAATGGTGTCGTGATTGGTCAAGGTATTAAGTAATAGATTGATCACCTAATACCGATTGACTGATGCACTAAAAGCCCCAAGTGGTTGGATATATTCCGCTACTTGGGGCTTTTTTATGTCTGCTTATTTTTCGACTGGCTGTGTATTGAACTCAAGTGCTGGGGCTTGGGTTGCGCTAAGTGGATCTTTCCACTTAGCGTTCGCTAGAGATCTTCACCAACTCGCCACCAACAAAGCGCAAATAGTAATACATACCGCCCTTGGGGCCATAGACCCATTCTTCGATGGGTTGCTCATCGCGATTATAAAAACCGCTGGTGTAGCCGATGTGTTCACGGTTGTTGGGTTCGCCGCAGGTGCGCAGTACGGTAAAGGCACGGTCACCCAAGCTGACCAGCTTTGAGCCGCAACGAAAGGTGCTGGCCACTGCTGACGAGCTGCTGACAGCCAATGCCGCGCAGAGAATCATCGTTGAAAATATTTTCATTACATACTCCCAAGGTGCAGAGTGCTGATGACATTGCCATCGGCGCTGGCCTTGCTACTACTGACATCAATGAGATAAACACGTTCAGCGTCAAGCTTGGCGTGTTCGATTAAATATTCTTTAATGTTATTGGCCCGCGCTTGCGCTAAACGGCGCAGATTTTGTTGACTCTTGGCATAGCTGGCCAAGACGGCAGATTGCATCATTTGTGTGCGCTCAGTTTTATTGAGTTCAGCCCAAGCTTGTGGTGGTTGCTGTTTAAGCTGAGTGCGATAAATGCCTTCAAGCAGATTAGGTTTTTCAGCTTCAGGGACTTCGAGCGCTTCTTTGCTGGAGCCGATTTTTGTACCGCGACTTTGTAAAATGCTGTACCAAGCGCTTTGATACGCTGCTTTTAAACGCAACTGAGCTAGCAGGGGGCCATCGAGTTCAGCACGGCTACCGCCTTCAACCTCTAAGCGTAATTGTGGGCGTTCTTGTAATGCTACGGCTAAGGTATCTAAGCTTTTGGCCGCTTGTGGGTTGATACTCGATTCGCCAGGTAAAAAGCCGACTTCGCTCAGTTCTTTACCACTGCTGTGCGTTAAGCCGGCAATAAAGTTAAAGGGCGCTGAAACTGCACGCGTGATTAAGGTGCGCAGTGTTTTCCAGACAATGGGGCCGACTTTAAACTCAGGATTGTTGAGATCACCTTGCACTGGCAAATCGATAGCAATGCGGCCCTGGCTGTCTTTAAGTAGAGCAATGGCTAAGCGCACCGGTAAATCCACTGCGTCAGGACTGTCAACACGTTCGCCTAATTGCAGTTGTTCGAGTAACAGTTTGTTAGTGGCATTGAGCTTGCCATCGTTGATTTGATAATGCAGATCAAGGTTTAGGCGGCCTTTATGGATGCGATAACCGGCAAACTTGCCTGAATAGGGGGTGAGGGTGGTCAGTTCAACATGTTTAAACGAGGTGGTGATATCCAACTGATGCAGTGGATCAAAAGGTGTGAGACTGCCTTTAATGCTCACCGGTGCATAGCGATCGACTTTACCCTGAATAGCCACCTCGGCGAGGTTGTTGGTTTGATTGTCCAGTGTGCCAATTGAGCCATTGAGTTGCTGAATGGCGGTGGCGAAGTTGGGGGTCAGGCTAAAGTCAGCAAAGTTTGCCGAGCCGTCATTAATTTTGATGCCACCGATATGCAGTGCAAATTCTGGGCTGTCTTTGGCTGCAGTGCTAGTGGCTGTTGGTGGTTGAGGAATCAATAGCTCGCTGATATTGGTGGTGAGGTTGTCATTAATAATAAAGCGTACATAAGGTTGTTGTAACACCAGATGTTCAATCGAGAGCGTATTGGCTTGCAATGCATAAGCAATACCGTTGATGTCTACTGCGTCCCACTTTAACAGCTCGCGCTGGCGCAAAGTGTCACGGATATGCAGTTGTTGAATCGCTGCATCACCCTGTACGGCTAGGGTTAAATTGTTTAAATCACTGATTTGCAGCTTGAGGTCGCTATTGAATAGACCGCTGCGTAATTCTGCGTGTGCGTAAGGGCTGATCCAGGCTTGGGCAGGGCGCAGATCTAGATCGCTGCTAATCAGGGTCATATCGACTTTGAGAGGCTCGAGCAACACCTGTGCATGACTGTTGAGGCGACCTTGTTCACCGACTTGGGTGTCGAGGTCGAGCTCAAAGGGGCTCTTGGATAAGCTGTCAAAATCTTTCAGTTGTAGGTTCAGCTTAGATAACTCCAATGCCACAGGGTCTTTGTGGCTGTGATCGGCCAAATGCAAGCTGTGTTGGGTGAAATCGGCTTGCTTGACGATGATCTGCCAAGGCTTGCTGGGTGTGCTAGGCGTGTTTGCCTTATTCGCAGTGGTCGCTGCAGCAGGCTTAGGTAGTAGCTTTTGCCAGTTGATCACGCCGTTTTTATCAATCTGCGCCCAGGCTTCTAAGGTGCTGGCGCTGGCCTTACCAATGCGCAGCTTGTGTGCTGCCAGATCAAAGCTGCTATCGCTGATGCTTAAATTAGGTGCGCGCAGTAAAGGCTGCTGATCTTGATCGAGGGCGAGCGAACGTAACTGTGCACTCAGTTGTGTGGCTTTAAATTGCAGGTCGTTGTCGAGCCTGAGTTCGTATTGTGTATCTAGGCTGATGCGACCGTCTTTAAGTTGCGCGCTAAAATGCTCACGCACATAGGGCCACCAGCTTTTGAGCTTGGCGTCTTTAAGTTGGATATGACCTGTGGACGTTAGCGGGCTCAGGCTCAGGTCGCCGGTGTAATTAAGCTGCGTACCATCGTTAGCTTGTGCGGTCAGTTGCAGGGCGCTGTTGCTGGCCGGGCGGGTATCGAAGTGCTTGAGAGTGATATTTAAATCATCAAAAGTGACATCCACTGCATCGCGTTGGCGCTGATCATTAAAACGAATGCGACTGCGCTGTAACTGCAGTTGATCAATGAGTACGGTGAGAGGTGCTGCATCGCTTGGTTGGGCTGTGTCAGTGGCTGCAGGCAAACTAAACAGCTGAGTTAAGTTCAGCTCGCCTTGTTTGTTGAGAATAATGTACGTGTGGGCTTGGTGCAGTTGCACGTCTTCTAGGTGCAGGCTTTGTGTCCATAGGCTATCTAGAGCAAGCTTGCCGTACAGGTGTTGCAGGCTGACGGCTTGGTTATCCGCTGCACCCAGCTGAAAATCCCAAGCATAAACTTCAAGAGTAAAAGGATTCAGCTCTAAGCGTTGCAGTTGTGCTGGCTCCTTAGCATGCACTGCAAGTTGTTGATTAATGACAGTCAGAGCAACGCTAGGAATTAATAAAAATCCTAACCAGCTGTAAGTGGCCAGTATGCTGACCAAGATAATAGCTAGGCGTTTCAAAGCTGTTGTCATAACTACGACTACCTCATATTAGATGGGCATAGTGTATGCAAAATAGGCGCTCAACAGTAGGGGGAATATCAGTTGCGTAGGTATTGGGGGGATGAGTTGCTGATTGGATATAGCAAGCCTGCTGCCCGTCCATGTGTGCGGGCAACAGGTTTAGTGCAGATAGCGTGCTAGCGCTCGATAGCCAAAGCGACACCTTGACCACCGCCGATGCACAGTGTGGCTAAGCCTTTCTTGGCATCACGACGTAACATTTCATGCAGTAAGGTGACTAAGACTCGGCAGCCTGATGCGCCAATCGGGTGACCAATAGCAATGGCGCCACCGTTGACATTGACCTTGCTAGTATCCCAACCGAGCTCTTGATTGACGCTTAACGCTTGGGCGGCAAAGGCTTCGTTGGCTTCAATCAGGTCGAGGTCTGCAATGTTCCAACCTGCTTTACTTAAGCATTTTTGCGTGGCGGCCACTGGACCAATACCCATGATCGCTGGATCGACACCGGCATTCGCATAAGCAGCAATGCGCGCTAAAACAGGTAAGCCCAGTGCTTGAGCTTTTTCTGTACTCATTAACATCACTGCTGCAGCGCCGTCATTGAGGCTGGAGGCGTTACCGGCAGTTACTGAGCCGTCTTTTTTAAAGGCGGGGCGCAATCTGGCTAATGATTCGGCGGTTGTCGTGCTGCGCGGCTGTTCATCGGTGGCAAAGATAATGGGATCAGCGTTGCGCTGAGGAATGCTCACAGGGGTGATTTCATCGACAAAACGTCCAGCAGCAATAGCCGCTGTGGCTTTGGCTTGCGAGGCAGCAGCAAAAGCGTCTTGTTGCTCACGGGTTAAGTGGTATTTTTCCACTAAGTTCTCAGCGGTGATGCCCATATGGATATCATTGAAGGCATCCCATAGGCCATCTGCAATCATGCTGTCGACCATTTGACTGTGTCCCATGCGCAAACCAGTGCGCGCACCTGGCATGACATAAGGAGACAGACTCATGTTCTCTTGACCGCCGGCAATAATCACTTGCGCATCGCCACAGCGAATGGCTTGTGCAGCTAAGTGCAGAGCTTTCAGGCCGGAGCCGCAGACCTTATTCAGGGTGAAAGCTGCTGTGCTGAAAGGTAAGCCTGCGAGAATCGCAGTTTGTCGTGCTGGATTTTGTCCGCTGCCTGCAGTGAGAACTTGTCCAAGAATCACTTCATCGACTTGTTCAGCGGCGACGCCGGTTTTTTCCAGGAGGCTGCGTACCACAATAGCGCCCAATTGCGGCGCTGGAATCTTGGCTAGGCTGCCTTGAAAGCTACCTACAGCTGTGCGTGTGGCGGCAACAATAACGACTTCATGCATGGCGATATCCTCGTACTGCGGTGGAAATACTCCCTGATAAATGCCTTTTTTGTTGTCTTTATCAGGGATGGTGGATAGGTGTAGAGCAGAGTGCTGATTAGCCGCGGTGACGATTTCTAAAGAAATTAATCAAACCTTGGGTCGACGCATCAGTGGCGGTATTGGGTGCTTGCTTGGTTAAGCGCTGGTAGACATCCTCACCGAGTATTTTACCTAGTTCCACACCCCACTGGTCAAAAGCATTGGTGCCCCAAACCACACTTTGCACAAAGACTTTATGCTCGTACAAAGCGATTAATGCTCCTAGGCGGCGTGGGCACACGCGCTCTAGCACCAATGTGTTGCTTGGGCGATTGCCAGGGATTTCTTTGTGCGGTGCAAGGCGTTGCACTTCGCTTTCATCAAGGCCTTGATCGCGTAATTCCTGCGCAGCTTGCTCAAGGCTTTTACCTTGCATTAGGGCCTGACTTTGCGAGAGGCAGTTGGCATACAGCCATTGATGATGATCAGCAATTTGATTGTGGCTGACAACTGGCACAATAAAATCAGCCGGCACCATGAGCGTGCCTTGATGCAGTAGTTGGTGATAGGCATGCTGACCATTGCAACCCACGCCGCCCCAGATAATTGAGCCGCTGTTATAGTTCAGTGGCGTGCCATCTTGGCGTACATGCTTACCATTGGACTCCATATCCAACTGTTGCAAGTGTTGGGTAAAGTTACGCAAGTAATGGTCATAAGGCAAAATGGCATAGCTTTGTGCTTGCCAGAAATCACTGTACCAAATACCCAGCATGGCCATAATTACCGGCATGTTTTCCGAGAAAGGCGCTTCTTGGAAGTGCTGATCCATGCTCCAAGCCCCGGCCAGCAATTCTTTAAAGTTAGACATGCCAATCGATAGAGCAATAGGTAAACCAATCGCTGACCACAGAGAATAACGACCACCCACCCAGTCCCAAATCGGTAAAATATTTTCTGGAGCAATACCAAACTTAATCGCGGCAGTCACGTTGCTCGACACGGCAATGAAATGACGATCGACGCAGGCTTCAGTGCCACCTTGAGCGATATACCAACCGCGTGCAGCTTGCGCGTTTTTTAAGGTTTCTAGGGTGTTAAATGATTTACTAGACACAATAAATAGCGTGGTTTGTGCATTGAGGCTGTTGCTCAATTCGTGAAACTCACTGCCGTCGATATTGGCCAGAAAGTGACAGCGCACCCCTTGTTGTGCAAAAGGCAGCAGCGCCTCAGACACCAACTGCGGGCCTAAAAACGAGCCGCCAATACCAATATTCACGATATCAGTGATGGGCTTTTCGCTGTAGCCGCGCCATAAACCGTTATGAATACGGTTGACCATTTCGGTCATGGTGTTGAGTACGGTATGGATTTGTGGAATTAAATCTTCACCGTCCACCATTAAGCTGTCACCAATCGGGCGACGCAATGCCGTGTGTAAAGCAGGGCGTTGCTCGGACGCATTCACCGGCTCGCCGTTAAATAGCGCTTTGATCGCATCGTGCAATTGGCTTTGTTCAGCCAGTTGCATTAGTAAATCAAGAGTGGTGTCATCGAGTAGGTTTTTTGAGAAATCCAGCAATAAACCATCATGGTTTAAAGAGAAGCGCTGAAAGCGCTGCGGGTCGTTAGCGAAGGCATCTTGCATACGAAAATCATGCATGGCTTCGCGTTGCTGAACAAGTTGCTGCCACGCTGGGAGTTGAGCGGCATCGATTGGGTGTTGATAATGGGTCATGCTCTGCTCAACGTCCATGGTAAGAATGGGTGGAGCAGTGACTCCACCCAGAGTACAGTCGTGAAGCCTTAGGCTAGCTGGACTGGAATCGCATTGCTGCTGTGGCTTAAAGAGCCGTCGGCAGCCATATATAATAAGCTTGGCTTGTGTGTAGCCAGTTCGTTTTCGTCATAGATGCAGTATGCGCAAATAATCAAAACATCACCCACCGATGCCTTGTGTGCTGCGGCACCGTTTACCGAAATGATTTTCGAACCCGCTTCGCCGCGAATGGCGTAAGTGCTAAAACGTTCACCATTGGTGACGTTATAGATCTCGATTTGTTCGTATTCGCGAATCCCTGACATATCCAACCAATCGCCATCAATGGCGCAGGAGCCTTCGTAATCAACGACGGCGTGGGTGGTAACAGCTCGGTGCAGTTTAGCTTTGAGCAAAGTGGTTTGCATGGTGTTTTCCTCTTCGACTTAACATGGCGCTTTGGTGAAAGCTTAGTTTTTGTCGTTATTACAGATCAATGATCAGGTTGTCGATCAGGCGTGTGGTACCTAGATATGCTGCAGCCAATAAGACCATATTACGGCTATCGGTATCGGCAGGTTCTAAGCTTAATGCGTCGCGTAACTCGACGTAGTCCAGGCGAAAGCCTGCAGCTTGCAGGTCGCTATTAAATTGCGCAAAGAGCGCAGCATAATCACGGTTACCGTTTTTTATATGTGTCTTAACGCTTTGCATGCATTGCTGTAAAGCCGGCGCATCTGCACGTTGTTGCGCGTTAAGATACCCATTTCTTGAGGATAATGCGAGACCATCGCTATCGCGCACAATGGCTACACCACAAATCTCAATGGGCATATTCAAGTCGGCGACCATTTTACGGATCACTGCTAGCTGCTGGTAATCTTTTTCGCCGAACAGCGCGAGATCGGGCTGAACCATATTGAAGAGCTTGCACACTACAGTGGACACACCATCAAAATGGCCAGGACGACTGCCACCGCATAAACCGCTAGAAACACCCGGCACGCTGACAATCGTCTGCTGCGCCATACCGTTTGGATAGATGTCTTGCGCACTTGGCGTGAAAAGTAGGTTACAACCGGCGGCTTCAAGCTTGCTTTGATCGGCTGCCAAAGTGCGTGGGTAGCTGTCGAGGTCCTCGTTGGGACCAAACTGCAGTGGATTGACAAAAATACTGGCAATCACAAAATCTGCACGCGCCACCGCTTGCGTGATTAAAGCAATATGACCGGCGTGTAAGTTACCCATGGTTGGCACAAAAGCAATACGTTTGCCTGCACTGCGAGCTTGCGCAACGCAGGAGCGTAGTTGTGCCAGTGTTTGTACGGTATTCATGCGCTAAACTCGTGCTCTGCGGCTGGGAAAGAGGTGTCTTTAACTGAGCGTGCATACAAGCTCATAGCATCGGCAATGCTGCTTTGGCCTTGCATAAAGTTGCGCACAAACTTAGGTGTGCGACCACTTAAAGATAAACCGAGCATGTCGTGCATCACCAACACTTGACCGTCAGCGCCAGGGCCGGCACCAATGCCAATCACTGGGATTTGCACTGCTTGACTGATGCGTGCAGCCAACTCGCTCGGAACGCATTCTAAAAGCAATAGAGCAGCGCCAGCCTGTTCCAGGGCAATAGCTTCATCGAGCATTTTCTGGGCGGATGCATCACCGCGGCCTTGGACTTTATAACCACCAAAGACGTTAACCGATTGTGGTGTCAGGCCTAAGTGCACGCAGCTTGGAATGCCGCGTTCAGCCAGTAAGCGTACTGATTCAGCCAGCCAGGCACCGCCTTCGAGTTTGACCATATGCGCACCAGCGCGCATTAACTGCGCGCAGCTTGCAAAGGTTTGCTCAAGCGTGGCGGCGCTCATAAAAGGCAGATCGCTGAGAATCAGCGCGCCTTTATTGCCGCGCTTAACGCAAGCGGTGTGGTATGCCATCTCGTCGATGGTGACGGGCAAGGTGCTGTCTTGGCCTTGTAAAACCATACCTAGGGAGTCACCCACTAATAATATTTCGATTCCGGCATCACATGCTGTGGCGGCAAAAGTAGCGTCATAGCAAGTGAGCATGGTGATTTTCTCACCGCGCTGCTTTAACTGTAATAATGTTGTTAGAGTCACATCAGACATTTAGGAAGTCCTCTTGAGTACCTGTGGGGGTACTGGCATTAAGGCGGTTATAGTCCTGATGGCTTGGCTTTAAGTCAACCATTTATGCAGGGATGCTTGATTAAATAGTACAAAACGCTGGTGTGTGTAGGCGCTGTAGAGTTGGATCTACAGGGCAGTGCTTGAGTAAGTCGGCCAAGAGGCGCCCGTCAGCGAGTTGGAAGTCCGCTGGACATAACTCAGCTAAAGGCAGCAAAACAAAAGGCCGTGCATGCATGTGATAGTGCGGCACACACAGGCGCTCATCATCTAAAATGTGCTGGCCAAATAATAGAATATCCAGATCCAGTGTACGTGGACCCCAGCGTTCAGCTTTGCGTTGACGGCCTTGATTTAATTCAATGGCCTGCAGCTGATCGAGTAAAAAATGGGGCGCTAAATCAGTTTCTAAATAGGCGGCAGCATTGGTATAACGAGGCTGATCGCTTGGTCCTAAAGGTGCGCTGGAGTAATAAGCTGAAGTGGCAACTAAACGTGTTTTGGGCAGTTGCGCTAAGGCTTTGAGCGCCGCATCTAACTGTTGCACAGGATCAGCCAAATTACTGCCTAAGCCAATGTACACTGCTTCCATCAATCTTGGCCTGGTGCAGACTTGCTACGTGGTTTGCGCTTACGCTTGCGTGGCGCAGCGCCTTTACCCGAAAGGTCACTGATCATCTCGCGGCGCTCACTGTCACTGGCGTCTTGGTATTGTGTCCACCAATCACCTAAACCTTCAGTGGGTTCGCCTGCGCTTTCACGTAACAGTAAAAAGTCATAAGCCGCACGAAAACGCGGGTGAGCCAGCAAGGTGTCAGCGCGTTTGCCTGAACGGCGCGGTAAACGTTCCTGCATATCCCAAATTTCACGAGTGGGAATACTAAAGCGCTTAGGCACAGCAATACGTTGCAGTTGCTCTAGCAAAACCTGATGCGCTGCCTCTTGGGTGGCAGGCAGGGCGGGCATGCCATCTTTTTGCAAGTGAATCGCGCGTACCGTAAGCGACGGCCACAGCAGTGCGGCAAATAAAAATGCCGGTGTAACAGGGCGGCCTGCTTGTACGCGCTGGTCCGTGCTCTTAAAGGCATTGCGCAACAGAATATCAACATTGGTTGGGCTTCTTTCAAGCGCTTTGGCCGTACCTGGAAACAGTTCAGCAAATAAATTGTATTCGCACAGTAACTCATAGGTGCGCACGGCATAACCACTGAGGAAGAGCTTGAGCACTTCTTCGTATAAACGTGCCGAAGGAATGTCACGCAGCAAGTAGGCTAAGCGCCGAATCGGCTCTGCAGTACTGTCTTCGATAGCAAAATCAAGCTTGGCTGCAAAGCGTATTGCCCGCAGCATGCGTACAGGGTCTTCTAAATAACGCTGCTCGGGATCGCCAATCAAGCGAATTAAACGGCGTTGAATGTCGGCGAAACCTGTGCTGTAGTCGTGCACTTTGTCATTGTTGACATCAAAGTACAGGGCGTTCATGGTGAAATCGCGGCGTTGCGCATCATCTTCCATGGTGCCGTAAACGTTATCGCGCAAAATACGTCCGCTGGCATCGTGAGCTGATTGATCGTTATTGGCGACCTCGTCATCTTGCTCGTGATTGCTGCGAAAAGTTGCGACCTCAATCAGTTCACGACCAAAATGCACGTGCACTAACTTAAAGCGACGGCCGATAATGCGTGAGTTACGAAACTCATGGCGCACTTGTTCAGGTGTAGCGCTGGTGGCTACATCAAAATCTTTTGGCGGGACACCAATCAGAGAGTCACGCACACAACCACCGACTAAATAGGCCTCAAAGCCCGCTTGCTGTAGGCGCACAGCAACATTCGCAGCATTGCGGTTAAAGTCAGCACAACTTAAGCGGTGCTCATGAGCATCAAGAACTGTAGGTTGTTCTGGCTTTTTAGGCTGCAGTGGCAGGCGAAAGGGTTTGAAAAGCTTTTTCAGCATAGCGGGGCCTGTTTGCGACTCGCGACAAAAAGAAAGTTCATCCACGCTGCGCGCAATAAAGTCGGCGGCAAAAGATGCCATAGGGCCGGCGCGGTCCAGCGAGAAGAATTATTATAGTGTTGATAGCACATCATAGTTGCGATTCTACCACCGCTCGAGTGCGAGGTGAACGAAGAAAGTGCTTAAGGTGAATCGTAGGTAGGTTTGTGATTTATATGTGCGGGGTGTTCAATTGCTGTGTTGTTGAATAATGTTATGGGGAAGCCTGCGCTTCCCCATAAATAATTCTGTGCGTTTTTTTTATTATTGTCGGCATTTTTGTTGTTGTTATCTGCCTGCTTCTTTGTTTTGCAGCTCACATTAAGCCGCTGAAAAGTTAACGTATTGCTTTGGATGCTGATTTTATTATTGCGATATTCAGTTGATACGGTCGCTGCATGAGTTGCAGTTTTATTGTTCTCTAATCATCTGTGCCGCTGTTTTTGTTATCCTCTACAAAGTAATCAGTTAGCTGCGTCTCTTATGCTGTTGTTTTTATTATGCTAGAGCCGTTACGTCTTATTCTTATTATTAGTGTTTGTTTTTATTGTTGTTGTACGAATATACAAAGCAGGTGCTGTGCCAGCTTTTATTAATTCCTTTAAAATCAATGGCTTATGGTTTTTTATTGATTTTTGATGGGTTTTTGCGTGTGGCATGTGTGGCGTTTTTGTAGGAAGTGTTACCGCTAGTCACGCCGGGTGTTACCTGTGAGTGAGGTGGGTAACAGTTCCCATAAAAAAAGTGGGTAACACGGCTTGAGTTTATGTGCTGACGTTGAGGCGTATCAATGTGCGCTCAGTCATTTCAGGCTATGCTATTGAGTACATTTATAGCTCGCAGTGAATACATAGCTGCGGCATCACCAGTTGAGGTTGACTATGAACCAGACCGCAAGTTTTTTTATGCCTGTTGTATCCTTGTTCGGTGCTAACGTTTTATCTGAGTTAGCACAGCGCGTTGCATCCTTAGGCGGTGCTAAGCCGCTGGTTGTCACTGACCAAGGCATGACGCAGTTGGGCTATACCAAGCAAGTCACCGATTTACTAGAGCAGGCGGGCATTGCTTACGCTGTTTTTGATGAGACTGTGCCCAACCCGACCGACACTAACGTGAATGAGGGCGCGCAAGCCTATACCGATAATCAGTGCGATATGTTGATCTCGCTGGGTGGCGGTAGTGCACATGACTGTTGTAAGGGGGTGGGTTTATTGGTGTCTAATGGCGGCAGTATTGCTGACTACGAAGGCGTTGATCAATCCAAGCAAGCCTTGCCACCGTATATTGCTATTAACACAACGGCAGGTACCGCCAGTGAGTTAACGCGCTTTACCATTATTACTAACACCTCTAATCATGTGAAAATGGCTATTGTTGATTGGCGCGTCACACCAGATTTAGCCATTAATGACCCATTGCTGATGGTGGCAATGCCGCCGTCTTTGACAGCAGCAACAGGTATGGATGCTTTAACCCATGCCGTTGAAGCTTATGTGTCAACGGGTGCCAACCCCATTACGGATGCTTGTGCTTTACAGGCGATGCGCTTAATTGCCAAGCATTTACGAGTTGCGGTAGCGCGTGGTGATGATTTGCAGGCGCGCGATCGTATGGCGTATGCGCAGTACTTAGCCGGTATGGCATTTAATAATGCTGGTCTAGGTCACGTGCATGCCATGTCGCACCAGCTGGGCGGCATGTATAACTTGCCACACGGTGTCTGTAATGCGCTGTTGTTACCGCATGTGTGCGAGGCGAATTTAATGGCTGCGCAAGAGCGTTATGCTGATATCGCTGAAGCCTTAGGTGAGAATGTCTATGGTTTGCCCGTGCGTGAAGCTGCCGAGATGGCAGTGGTAGCGATTCGTGCTTTGTCAGTGGATGTGGGTATTCCAAGCACCCTCAGTGAATTGGGCGTCCAGGATAAAGATATTGAAACTATGGTTGAGCATGCGCAAAAAGATGTGTGCGCGGCAACTAACCCGCGTCGTTTAAATGATAAGGAAGTCGCTGCGATTTTCCGCGCTGCGATGTAACTTTCAAAGGCGCTATTAAGCCAGTATGTCCAAACGCCTCGCGCTCAACCGCGGGGCGTTTTACATGGTGACCTGTAAGCAGTTCTTGCTTAAGGTGAATCTTGTTCTGATCAGTTGTTGGGTTTAATAGCTCGACAATGCTGTAAAAAAGCATTCAGTTGCGGCGACAGCGTTTTATTGCGGTGATAAATCAAAAATAAGCGCCGTGATAAGCGCGGTAGTGGTGTTTTAACTTCGATCAGTTCACCGCTGGCCAATGGCTGGGCGACAATCATGCGCGATAAGCAGGCTAAGCCTAAACCGGCTGCCGCGGCGTGCTTAATTGCCTCAGAGTTACTCAGTTGCATAGCGGGGCGTAATTGATGCAGGTGGGGTAACAAAACCTGCTCAACGGCTTCTTGAGTGCCTGAGCCAGCTTCACGCAGTAGCCATTGCGCATTTTGCAGTTCATCCAGTGTCACCTCGTGTCGCGGCGGACCTTGTAAAATAGAGTGATTGGGTGCGCAAACAATGACCAGTTCATCTTCCAACCATGGCTCAGTGATTACATCTGGTTCGTGGCATGGACCCTCAATCAAGCCTAGGTCGACTGTAAAGTGTGCAACGGCTTCGGCAATGGCAGCGCTATTGGCAATGCTGACTTTGGGCTCGCGCGGTACATGGGGCGCGCTGGGTAATGTTAATAACTTGGGTAGTACATAAATACCAATGGTGGTGCTGGCGCCAATATATAAGCCAGAGCCGGGATGATCAGTGTGGACAAACTGCTGTTCAATCGTGCGCGCTGCATCGAGCATTTGCCGAGCTTGTGGTAACAGTAAGCGTCCGCTGTCATTGAGGATTAAGCGTTTACCCACGCGATCAAACAACTCCACCTTTAAAATGTTTTCCAGTTCTTTAAGTGCGGCGCTGGTAGCTGATTGCGAGAGGGCGATTTCTTGAGCCGCAGCGGCGGTACTGCCCTGTAGCGCTACCGCGGTAAAAATCTGTAATTGTCGTAATGTGATGTGCATGCTTGTCTGACCGCCACTAGAAAGATCAACCTGTTAGATCGTTTAATTATACCTATATAATGCGTTTTATTGTTTAGCGGTCCCTCTTTACACTGTTTGACATCGGGTGCTGGCACAGACCTTTACTGAGCAAGAGAGTGTTTATAATGTTACCGCCCAATAAAAAAACTGAAAATAACTGGCTGCAACGGCCCGATTGGTTGCAGTTACCTGCTGATTTGATTCTAGGGTTATTGCTGTGTGCGGCTTTATCTGCTGCAGCGGTCGCTTTAGCTCGTGTGAATTGGTTGCAAGAGCATGGTCTATCTGCACTAACACTGGCCATTATATTGGGGTTTATTGTCGGTAATACTGTGTTTGCGAAGATCACTAAACAGTGTTGGCCGGGTGTGGTGTATGCCAAGCAATATTTATTGCGCTTGGGCATCATTTTGTATGGTTTTCGCCTGACGTTTCAAGATATGGGGCATGTGGGCCTGGCCGGTGTAGTGATTGATGCTTTGGTGCTGACTACGACCTTTATCTTGGCGGTGGTGCTGGGGATACGCTTATTTAAACTGGAGCGTGGCACCGCCATGCTGATTGGTATCGGCAGCTCTATCTGCGGTGCTGCTGCGATTATGGCTGCGGAACCTGTGCTCAAAGCCCGCGCCGAGCAAATCACAGTGGCGGTATCTACTGTAGTGGTATTTGGTACTTTAGCCATTTTTGTTTATCCAATACTGTACAGCTTAAATCAAGAGTGGCAGTTGTTAGCCACCACTGATTTTGCCTATGGTTTGTTTGTCGGCTCTACCATTCACGAAGTCGCACAAGTTGTCGCCGCGGCAGATGCGATTAGCCCGATAGCGGCTGATACAGCGGTGATTGCCAAGATGGTGCGAGTGATGATGCTGGCACCGTTTTTGATCGCTTTAGCTGTCTATCTGGCGCGTGATACCCAAGCGCAGGCTGCCGGCCAAGGTAAAAAAGCCGGTATGCTCGCAGGCGTCAGTGTGCCGTGGTTTGCGTTTATTTTTGTCGCAGTTGCTGGGTTTAACTCTTTACAACTGCTGCCAGAAGTCGTCATCGGGCATATTGCAGAAGTGGATACGGTATTGCTGGCCATGGCCATGGCAGGTTTGGGTCTAACGACTGATATTAAAGCGATTCGTCGTGCAGGCTTTAAACCCTTGTTGTTAGCGAGCTTGTTGTTTGTTTGGCTGATTGTTGGGGGTGGTGCTTTAAACTACGCGGTCACTGCTTTACTGGCTTAATCGTTTCGATTCATCGCTGCTGTGACCTTGAGCTGGCTATTGCGCGCGATGTGCAATGGCTTGCTTATAGAGAACTGTATATAATGCCAGCTATTATTGGGATGTTAACTTATAACAAGCGCGCAAGCATGAAGGACTTATTGTGATTGGATATTTACGTGGCACTTTATTAGAAAAACAACCGCCGCATGTGCTGTTGGATGTAAATGGTGTGGGCTATGAGTTGGAAGTGCCGATGACCACCTTGTTTCAGTTGCCGGCCGTGGGTGAGCCCTTGGTGTTGCATGTGCATTTAGTGGTGCGTGAAGATGCGCAGTTGTTGTATGGCTTTTATGCCAAGCGTGACCGAGCTTTATTTCGTGAGTTGATCCGTTTGAATGGCGTTGGGCCTAAGCTGGCGCTGGCGTTAATGTCCGGTATGAGCGTGGATGAGTTGATTCAGTGTGTGAATGCTGAAGACACCAGTCGCTTGATGAAAGTACCTGGCGTGGGTAAGAAAACTGCAGAACGTTTGCTGGTTGAGCTTAAAGATCGCTTTAAAAATTGGGACAGTACACCGCTGGCAGGGCAAGCAGGTATGGAACCTACAGCTACATCCACAGTCACAAACGCTCATATGGCAGAAAATGATGCGGTCAGTGCTTTGGTCAGTTTAGGATTTAAACCAGCGGAGGCCAGTCGAGCGGTCAGCGCGGTGTTTGCCGAAGGCTTAAGCAGCGAAGACTTAATTCGTCGCGCACTCAAAGGTATGGCGTAATTGAGCAATATTACTTGGGATAACTGCAGTTTATGATTGAAGCTGATCGCTTAATTGACGCCACGCCTCGCGAGCGTGAAGAACATATTGACCGTGCGATACGCCCCTTGAGTTTGGCTGAGTATATTGGTCAGCCGGTGGTGCGTGAGCAAATGGCGCTCTTTATGGAAGCAGCAAAACACCGTCAGGAAGCACTGGACCATACGTTGATTTTTGGTCCGCCAGGTTTAGGTAAAACCACCTTAGCCAATATCATTGCCCAAGAAATGAATGTATCGCTGAAAAGTACGTCAGGCCCGGTATTAGAACGCCCCGGTGATTTAGCCGCTTTGCTGACGAATCTTGAAGAAGGCGATGTGCTGTTTATTGATGAGATTCACCGCTTGCCGCCGATTGTGGAGGAAGTGTTGTATCCGGCGATGGAAGATTTTCAGCTGGATATTATGATCGGTGAAGGCCCTGCCGCGCGTTCGATTAAGCTGGATTTGCCACCCTTTACTTTAGTGGGAGCCACCACGCGCGCAGGTATGTTGACTAATCCGCTGCGCGACCGCTTCGGTATTGTGCAACGTTTAGAGTTTTATAATGATACGGATTTAACCACTATTGTAATGCGCTCCGGTGGCATCTTGAATATGCCCATTGAGCAAGAAGGCGCTTACGAGATTGCTCGTCGTGCGCGCGGTACACCGCGGATTGCCAACCGTTTATTACGCCGTGTGCGCGATTTTGCGCAAGTGCGCGGTACGGGGCATATTACTCAGTCCATCGCTAATCAAGCGTTGAATTTGCTGGATGTGGATGAGCATGGCTTTGACCATCAAGACCGCCGTTTATTGTTAGCTATGATTGAGAAGTTTGATGGTGGCCCGGTCGGGATCGACAGTTTGGCTGCGGCAATCAGTGAAGAGCGGCACACCATTGAAGATGTGTTGGAGCCGTATTTAATTCAGCAGGGTTTTATCATGCGCACTCCGCGTGGGCGCGTAGTGACACGTCATGCTTACCTGCATTTTGGCTTGAATTTACCTGAGCGTTTGGTGGATACCTCTCTGCTTGAGAAATACAGCGATGACGAGTGAAAATATACCTGCGTTTTTGATTGGCAATTACCTGAGGTCGCATTAAAGTATGCACGCATCAACAACAGCACCGCGATTTACTTTTCCTTGTCGGGTCTACTATGAGGATACGGATGCAGGCGGCATCGTTTATTACGTGAACTATCTAAAATTCATGGAACGAGCTCGCACTGAGCGATTGCGTCATTTGGGCTTTTCTCAAGCGCAGATGGCCAGCGAAAATCTACTGTTTGTTGTGCATTCCGCGCAAGCTCGTTATCACGCTCCAGCTCGTTTAGACGATGAGTTGGCGGTGAGTGTGCAGGTGCAAGAATTAAAACGTGTCAGTTTGAAATTTTATCAGCAGGTTCGTCGCCGCAGTGATGACACTTTACTTTGTGAAGGTCATTTCACTGTAGCTTGTGTGCGTGCTGATACCTTTAAGCCTCGGGGTATTCCCGAACTGTTATATGCGGCGTTTAATGCCGATGTGCAAGACTTTGCAGGAGAGTAAGCGTGGAAGCTAATGCCGTTGATCAGATGTCAATGTGGAGCTTAATCAGCAACGCCAGTCTGGTTGTTCAGTTTGTAATGTTGATTTTGGTGGGTGCTTCAATTATGTCGTGGGTGCTGATCTTTCAGCGCAGCCAATTATTGCGTACCGCGCGTAGCAGCCTCACTGTTTTTGAAGATCGTTTTTGGTCAGGTGTTGATCTGTCAAAGCTCTATCGCCAGGTCAATACAGACCCTGATCCAGATTCCGGTGTGGAGCAGATCTTTCGCGCGGGCTTTAAAGAGTTTTCTCGCTTGAGCCAACAGCAGGGCGCTAATCCTGAGTCGGTGATGGATGGTGTGGCGCGCTCCATGCGCGTGGCGATTTCTCACGAAGAAGAAAAGCTTGAGCAGAGTTTGCCATTTCTGGCGACCGTCGGTTCCACCAGTCCCTATATCGGTCTGTTTGGTACGGTGTGGGGGATTATGAACTCCTTCCGCGGTTTAGCCCAAGTGCAGCAGGCGACGCTAGCAACAGTTGCACCTGGTATTGCTGAGGCGTTGATTGCTACGGCGATTGGTTTGTTCGCGGCGATTCCTGCGGTGATTGCTTATAACCGTTTTGCGGCACGTGGCGAAAACCTGATTGCCCGCTATTACACCTTTGCTGATGAGTTTCAGGCCATTTTGCATCGTAAAGTCCACTCTAAAGAGGATTAAGGTGCCCCATGCATAGAGCAAGAATTCGTAATCGCCGCAAACCCGTTGCAGAAATGAACGTGGTGCCCTATATCGACGTGATGTTGGTGTTGTTGGTGATCTTTATGGTCACCGCGCCCATGCTCAATCAGGGGGTCAAGGTTGATTTGCCGCAAGTCAGCAGTGAAGTGTTACCGCAAGATAACAACTCGATCGTGCTGACTATTTCTATCAAGGCTGACAAAAGCTATTACTGGAATACCAGTACCGAAGTGGATGTCGATACTGTGCAAGATAAAGCAGTGGAGCTGGCGCAGATGGTGAATGCAGCGCGCGCTATTTTAGCGGCTAACGCGGCGCAAGGTAAAAAAGTACAGGTCTATGTGCGCGCTGATAAAACTGTGGATTATGGTAGCGTAATGGCAGCCATGGGCGGCTTGCAGCAAGCGGGCGTCAGTGATGTTGGCTTAATTACTGAGGCACCTTAATGCGACCTTATGATCGTAGTTCTTCGGAAAAGTTATTTTGGCCCGTCGTGTGGGCGGTTGGCCTGCACGCTATGCTGTTTGCGTTTTTGTTTGTCAGCTTTTCCAATACGCCTGAATTGCCACCGGCGCGTCCGGTGATTAAAGCCACTTTGTATCAGCTGCAGTCGCAAAGCCAAGCCACCACGCAAACCAATCAAAAAATTGCCGGTGAAGCCGCTAAAACTTCGGCACAGCGTTATGAAGTTGAACAATTAGCGCAAAAGAAAATCGAACAAGAACGCTTAGCAGCTTTGGCACAAAAAGCTGCGCAGGCTCAATCGGCAGCAGAGACACGCGCGGCACAAGCGCGTAAGCAGGCTGAAGAGAAAGCAGCGCAAGCACAGAAACAAGCTGCGCAAGCACAAAAGCAGGCGCAAGCGAAAAAAGAAGACCAAGCCAAACAGGCTGCTGAGAAACTCAAGCAAGCTGAGGTTGCCAAAATTAAAGCAGCAGAGGATGCGAAGAAGAAAGCAGCCGAAGATGCAAAGAAAAAGGCCGCTGAAGACGCTAAGAAAAAAGCAGCTGAAGATGCGAAAAAGAAAGCAGCAGAGGACGCCAAAAAGAAGGCTAACGCTGATGCTGCGAAGAAAAAGGCTGCTGATGATGCCGCTGCCAAGCAAAAGGCTGAGGCAAATAAGAAACAAAAAGCTGCACAAGAAGCTGCCAAGCAACGTCAAGCTCAGGAGTCAGCGCGTAAAGCGGTTGAGGATAAGAAGGCGGGTGCGTTAGCTGAGCTGTTATCTGAAGATACGCAGTACCAGCAAACTAAGGCCGATACTGTCGGCTCGCAAGTGGCCGGTAACTTAGACGACTTGATCGTGCGTTTGGTGAGTGAGCAGTGGGTGCGCCCACCGTCTGCGCGCAATGGGATGGCGGTGACAGTGTTAATTGAAATGTTACCCGACGGCACCATTACCAATGCCAGCGTGACACGCAGCAGTGGTGATCCTGCATTTGATGCTTCGGCTGTGGCCGCAGTGCGTAATGTGGGGCGGGTCCGAGAAATGCAACAATTAGATCGCAAGACGTTTGACAGTTTGTATCGCAAACGTAGTGCGGTGTTTAAACCAGAGGATTTAGGTCTGTGAGAATATTAAAGCGTTGGTTGTTACTCAGTGCGCTGCTGTGTGTCAGTGTTGTACAGGCAGCAGACCCGTTGCTGATTTCTGGGGGCAGTGATCGGGCGATTCCGATTGCCGTGGTGCCTTTTGGTTGGCAGGGCGGTAATGCCTTGCCTGAAGATGTGGCGCAAATTGTCGGTCAAGATTTACGCAACTCAGGCACCTTTGAGCCGATCGCTCGGCAAAATATGATCAGTCAGCCGGCGCAAGCCAGTGAAGTGATTTTCCGTGATTGGAGTGCTGTGGGTGCACAATATGTTTTGGTCGGGCATATCACCCCTGAAGCGGGGCGTTTACAAATCAAGTACGCAGTGCTGAATGTGGCCACTGAACAAGTGATGCTCAGTGGTACGGTGGCAGGCAGCACCGAGCAGTTGCGTGACTTGTCACACCATAT
>CALZAE010000012.1 GCA_945612235.1 uncultured Gammaproteobacteria bacterium
CGGCGGTGCCGCTGCCGATCACTTCACCGGTTGTTGGATCAGTAATCTCAACGGTACTGCCTGACTCGGCTTCACCGCGGATGGTAGTGTCGGCCAGGTTGCCGTTGTCATCAAAACTATTGGTAATACCTTCAATCACAGGTGCATCAGGCGCCGTGGTGTCGCCAGTGATGGTGGTGCTATCCGACGTATTGCCCGCAGGATCTTTTGCGGTCACATCGTAGTCTTGGCCATCTTTCAAACCACCTTCTACAACAATTTCAAACTGACCGTCTGCATCGGCGGTGCCGCTGCCGATCACTTCACCGGTTGTTGGATCAGTAATCTCAACGGTGCTGCCTGACTCGGCTTCACCGCGGATGGTGGTGTCAGTCAGATTGCCGTTGTCATCAAAGTTATTGGTGATATCTTCAATCTTGGGCGTGTTAGGCGCCGTAGTATCGGGTTCGGTTGGCGCAGACGGTGCATATTTGTGTGAGCTAGAACTCGAGTTTGATGTAGCGCTGACGATACCAGCTACAGCTAAAAACGCTAGCGCTGCAACAACCCAGTCCTCTGCAGCAATGGAACTACCTGCTGCTAGCGCACCTGCGCTGATAGCATCTTCCGCCGCTGCAATTTCAGCAGAGCTGATTTCAGAAAACACAAACTCTGAACTAGCAGGATCAAAAGTACCCAGCCATGTGCTGCCATCTTCATTTTCTAAGACTAGCTCGCTACGCTCTCCATCTTCGAACTCTGTAAAGAATCCTTTAATATGAACTTGTTTACCGTTGTTCAAGCGAACAATAAGGTCTTCGCCCTGTTGAGCGTAAGCCTGCACCATATCTAAAGACAACGGCAGCTTCACTAAGCTTGTTTCCTGTAGCACGACAGGCACTCCCCAATCAGATGCCTGTACAACACCATTTGCTTTGCTAACTATACCAATTGAGCTTTGTTCCATTTCAAGACACTCCAGCACTACATATTTATTAATCAGGACTAATACTTACTAACTATAACTAGTAACTATTAAATAACCCTGCGCAATAACACAAACCACTTATTATATACGCCCATTAGATCACAACTAACATCCAGGGTAAAACACCACGCCTGAAACAGTGTTTTTATATAGAAAAATTCTAATTACAGTAGGGTAAACAATTAAATATACAACAGCATAACTACCACGCAAGCGTCTCAATTTTTATTAACTAAGCTGTGCCTAGTCATTAAGTGCCGACCGACCTTCAGTTTATCCCTCGCCAGCCGAAATAATGTATAGACGCCATACTTTATGGCTGGGTTTACTGAAGGAGTCATAGCATGATCTCACCACTTTCACGCACACCTCAGCCAGAGACTGCCAATGCAGCGGCCAAGGTCACCGCTCAGCCAACCGCGCAAGACTCTGCGTTGAATGAATCACAGAAAACCGCGGCCACCAGTCCACAAGGCCAGCTGAATGAGCAAATTTTGAAAGCATCCTTGGATGTTTCCATCAGTTCGGGCAATAACTCAATGGCTTTGCTTTACCGCACTGCCATCGATAATATTAACGAACAACTGGCCCCTGAATTTGGTCCCAATGCCTTACAAGCAGCTATGCAACAAGACAACAGCCCCGAGGCCACGGCTGAGCGCATCTTGTCGCTCTCTACCGCATTTTTTGATTCTTACGCAAGCCAGCACCCTAATAAAGACCCAGAAGATGTGGCGCGTCATTTTGTTGATATCATGCGCGGCGGTTTTGAAAAGGGCTACAACGAAGCGGCAAGCATTCTTAAAGGTTTAGGTGTACTTGAAGAAGGCGGCTTGGTTGCAACTGAGATTAGCAAAACCTTTGAGTTAGTACAAAAAGGTTACGATAACTTTTTGCAAACCAAGCTCGACGCATTGCAAGACAACCTAAGCACTGACCAATAAGGTAGCAACACGGGAACTGTATTTACATACAGCTTTAATGCTATGCTTTATCTCACATATTGAATGCATGTCATATAACCTGCTTTGTGAGAACAGCCAGTGATCTTGTATATAGCTGAAAAACCCAGTGTAGGCAGAGCCATTGCTGCTGTATTACCTAGACCGCATCAAACAGGTGACGGCTTTATTAAAGTTGCCAATGGTGATGTGGTGACTTGGTGCGTCGGCCACTTACTTGAGCAAGCCGAGCCTGAAGCGTATAACCCAGATTACAAAAAATGGCGTAAAGAACATTTACCTATCGTGCCTAGCCAATGGCTACATTCAGTCAAACCAGCGACCCGCAAACAGTTTAATGTGGTTAAAAAACTCATTAAACAAGCAGATACACTGGTTAATATTGGCGATCCAGACCGTGCAGGGCAAATTATTGTTGATGAGGTGATTAATTACTGCGGTGCATCCAAAGCCAAACGTGATGCTGCACAACGCTGCTTGATCAACGACATGAACCCTGATGCAATTCAGCGCTCACTCAACACCATGCGACGCAATACTGATTTTATGCCTTTGGCTATTTCGGCTTTAGCTAGAGCTCGGGCAGACTGGCTGTACGGCATCAATATGACCCGACTCTGCACCCTACAGGGACAAGCCTCAGGCTATCAGGGAGTGCTGTCTATAGGCCGCGTACAAACCCCTATATTAGGTTTGGTTGTGCACCGTGATTTGGACATTGAAGATTTTGTCAGCAAACCTTTTTACGAAGTGTTTATTGATCTCAAAACCAATACCAACCAAGTTTACAGCGCCAAATGGCAACCCAGCGCCGCCTGTGAGCCTTATATGGATGAAGATGGACGCGTACTTTTAAAGAAGCTGGCTGAGACCGTTCTGCGTAAAGTGATCAACCAAACCGGCCAAGTGATTGCTGTCAGCGAAAGTATCAAACAGCAGGCGCCACCCCTGCCCTACAATTTATCATCATTACAAATCGACGCTTCCAAACGCTACAATTTTAATGCGCAAAAGACCCTGGATATTTGCCAGCAACTCTATGAGAACCATAAACTACTAACCTACCCACGCTCAGACTGCCGTTACCTACCCAAAGGACATTACGCCGATAAGTCTTCTGTCACTCAAGCCATCAGCACAACCTGTACCGCACTTGCACAAGCTGTCACTCAAGCAGATTTATCACTTAAGTCTAAAGCTTGGAATGATGCCAAGGTCGGCGCGCACCATGCCATTATTCCGACCCAACGTAAACTTGAAGCCAGTCGCCTCACAGCCGACGAGCTTAAAATATACGAACTGGTCGCCAGACAATACCTGATGCAGTTTTACCCTGCGTTTCAATACCAAGAAAAGCAGATTGATACCCAAGTCGGCGGCGGTCTGTTTATCAGCAAGCAAAAAGAAGTGATTGCTCAAGGCTGGAAAGTTTTATTTGCAGAGAAAAAACCCAACAACCAAGACCCAGAATTCTCTGCGCTACCACTGCCCCATGTTACCCAAGGCGAAAACGTCGTTTGCATCGATGGCCGCCTAGATGAAAAACAAACCAGCCCACCTAAACGCTTTACCGATGCGTCTTTATTGTCTGCCATGACCGGTATCGCACGTTATGTGACTGATCCTGAAATCAAAAAAGTGCTGCGCGATACAGATGGTTTAGGCACAGAAGCAACGCGTGCAGGTATTATTGAGTTGCTGTTTAAACGCGAATTTCTAGTTAAAAAAGGTAAGGATATATATGCCACAGAAGTGGGTCGGCGCTTAATTCTCGCCTTGCCTGAAACCATGGTACGACCTGATATGACCGCACACTGGGAAGCACAGCTTGAAGCGATTGCCGATCAGCAGATGAGTTATCAGCACTTTATGAAACCAATGCTCGCTGGTCTCAATGTGTTGGTCAACCAAGTGGGTCAGATTCGTTTTAGCGGTTTGCAAGGCTATGGCAAAGCACCCCTGTTGCGCAGAAAAAGAAAGACCAAGACTTCTTGATACACGCAGCCACTATTGCGCAACTCTAGGTAATAAGCGCGCATCCAAAATACTGACTATTGTGCCCCGATACCAAGCAAAAGCTTGCAGCGCTTGGACATTACGCCTGACCTGCAATAAGGGTGGCAGAGCACTAATTTGACTCACAGGTAACTCAACTAACTCAGCCGTCTGCGCCAAGCCCAAGTAGCCCGAGCCTGCTGGAGTGACAAACTCCAAGTAATGCGCAATACGCGAATACTCTTCCATCTCTTCACCTAGCACCACAGCAAGGGGCAATACGTTCCTGTCGCCATTAAGCGCCAGCACACTCCCCTGAGTGCGCACATAGGCCGCCTCTAATGCAAAGTAATAGCCTTGATGTGCAAAGAGCACCACAGGCAGAGTTAAGTTGGGATCTAAACTCATCCCTGACCTTGCTGCCATGCACTGAAGAGTTCATCAATCGACAAAACACTTACTGCAACATCATTAAGCTGCAGCAAGCCCGTCACATAAGGCCGTAAGTGTTCTGGCAATGAGTCAGGCGGCAGATGTATTTGGCTCTGGGCAATATCCACCACATCCAAAAGACGATCAACACGCACAGCACTGCGCATGTGCTGGCCATGGATGATTAAAATAGCCGATGAAGCCATGCTCTGCTTTTGCAGTGAGCTTTGTAATTGCAGCAAAGCGTACAGGCCAATCACCGATTTGACATCACCGCGCAAATTGATCATACCCTCAACTGAAGCTGGCAAACCTGGGACAAAAAACACTGTTTCATCACCTGGCAAAACCTCTTTAACCACAGAGCCAGGCAGCGCAAAGTAATAATCACCTAGAGTGAAAATCACTAATTTAATTACGGGCTCATCCACATCAACAATATCTTGCTGCTGATGTTGCTGAGCTAATAGCTGATCAAGTTGACTATCACTCATGCTGCAAGCCGCTCACAACCACCCGATTGCGCCCTTGGTCTTTAGCGAGATACAACGCCTCATCAGCTGCCATACGCAGGTTTTCTGCGTGCTGGTACTCAGGATACATACTGATGCCAGCACTAAAAGTGCAGGTAAACTGCTGATTTCCCGAATCAAAACTAATTCTGGCAAAATCTTCTCGCAACTCATCCACTAATACTTTAGCCGCTTGCGCATTAATATCTTTCAATACTAGAGCAAACTCTTCACCACCATAGCGACCCACCACATCACTGGCTCTTAAACGATGCTTCAGCAGGCGCGCCAGTGCCACAATCACCTGATCACCAGCCATATGCCCGTAGGTGTCGTTTACACTTTTAAACTTATCCAAGTCAATCATCACCATAGCGACACTTTCCTGCACACGTGCAGCACTCGCCAAAGCAGAGACCAACATTTCTGTGGTGGTGGTGTGATTGTACAGCCCTGTCAGACTGTCCTTGGCCATTAAGCTGCGCAAGATACGCATACGCTCAGCACGCAACCGGACTGAGCTGACTAATTCGCTAGGTACAACAGGCTTAGTGATAAAACCTTCAACACCGGCCTGCATCGCACTGAACTGCTTTTCCGTATTCGTTTCATTAGATAAAAATACTATTGGCAGCCCAACATAAGCCGGCACTTGGCGTACCAATGCAGCAAGTTCAGCGCCGTTACACACTGGCATATACATATCAACCAGCATTAAATCGGGACTAAAATCGTTAAGCGCCTCAAAAATCAACGTAGGATTGTATATTTGATGCACAATCATTCCAGCGTTTTCTAAAATCAAGCTGTGATATTGCGCCACTGCCGGCTCATCATCCACAATCAGAATATGGTAAGGATCTTCTTGTTTATCTTCGATTAACTCATCCAAAACCGTTGCTAAGTCCATCGGTCGTGCCGGTTTGACGAAATACGCTGAAGAACCTGCGCGGACCGCACTCAGTCGCGATTCAAATGAATTACTACCCGATAACACAATGGCAGGCAACTGTTGACCCGTCACATCTTTAATATGGGTCAACTCATCTGTACCTGCAGTGCGACTCTGCGGAAAAAACACATCCATAATCACCGCATCGGGACGTTGCTGCAGTACTGCCTGACGAAACATATCAGTTTGCGTAAAGTGCTCAATTTGATAACCAAAACACTGTAACTGATGAGCCAAGTAATCCACCTGTTCAGGCTCATCATCACAAATATAAATCAACGGTGCGGCACTTCTCACAATTGGAGCGTTAATCGGCTTAACTGCTGCAACAGCCAGAGCCAATGGCTCACTACTGTATGCACTCGGATTGTAAGTATTCACGTGCACAACCAACTGCGCCAAGATCTGTTGCAACTGTACATCCCATTGCACGTTCTTAAGCAGTTCAGGCGCTTCAATCAATTGCATCAACAATGCCTCAGCTTCTTGCGCCAGCGCTGCCAAGTCCATTAAACCAAATGATTTCCCTGTTCCATTTAAGCTATGAAAGGCACGGTGCAACTCAGGCAGCACATCCACATAACGCTCAGGATCTTCAATTAACAGCCTGATATGCGTCTGCATCTGCTCCAGACGCGCTGGCAATTGATTGATAAAAGTGGCTTTGAGCTGTGCTATTTTTTCCTGCAGCGTCTGTTGACTTGTATTCATATCGTTTTAATCCCTACACGCTGGCTGCATGGTTGAGAGTACAGTGTTAATGGCAGCAGGTAAGCGCTCGTACATATGAAAATCTTTCATCACGCAAGCATCCAAGCGTGGCTCTTGGGCTAAGGCCTTATCGGGATCATCGCCGGTTAATAAGATAAAAGGCAAAGTTGAGCCTTGCTCTTTAAGCTCGCGATAAAACTCAATACCGCTGACCATTGGCATATTTAAATCGCTTACGATCAACTCAATACTCAAGTGTTGATTCAGCACTTCCATGGCTTCTATAGCGTTTTCAGCCTGAAAAACCTGGTAGCCCAAATCTTCTAAGACGGCGGTCGTCATTTCACCAGCCAATACGTCATCATCTACCACCAGAACTTGCATATGCACCTTCTTGAATTGATTGCGATTTAATCAAGCAACACTTTAAGGGTGTCCACTAAACTATTTTGATCAAAACTGCCTTTAACAATATAAGCATCAGCCCCTACTTCGATACCTCGACGGCGATCGCTGTCTTTTTCGCGGGACGTAATAATAATGATTGGTTTATTACGATAACTCTCATGCTCACGTAAACGTGCCGTGAGGGTAAAGCCATCCATCACCGGCATTTCCACGTCGGTTAATACCGCATCAAACTCTTCTGCCAGTGCTTTTTGCAACCCTTCGCCGCCATGCTCAGCCAGAGTAACGTGGTAGCCCCACGCTTCTAACACATCACGCTCGATTTCTCGGGTATTTAAGGAGTCATCCACCACCAAAATGCGCTTCTTAGCCTTTTGTGCATCTAAGCCAGTGGCAGCAGTGGCTGACTGTCTAGTTTTACGCGCTAAATCTAAGATATAGGGCACATGCATCAAGCTGACTAACTCACTTTGCCCTCGCGTCACCATTCCAGAAATCAAGGGTGTAGCACGTAAATGTTCGGGTAATTGCTGAATCACCATATCACGCTCATCGAGCAATTCATCCACCTGCAACGCCAGCTTTTCGGTATGCACACGAATCACCAGCAATAACAATGTGGTCGTCTCGCGCGGCACTGAACGCTTAGATACAACTTGTTGCGGCAGATTCAGTAAATCAGCTAATTTCACCACTGGCACAAATTCGTTACGAATAATCACCGCATTGCGATCAGCCACGCGAATCAAATCAGTGGGCTCAACCGTCAATAACTCAGTCACATACTGTGCAGTAAAGCCCAGTATCTGTGCGCCAGAACGAATCAACAATACCCGCATAATCGCCAGCGATAAGGGCAAACGCAAGGTAAAGCATACCCCCTCACCCACCGCAGTCTGAATACTGATAATGCCTTGCAACTGATCAACAATAGAGCGCTTAACCACATCCAAGCCCACACCGCGCCCCGACACGTCGGTAATAATTGCACTGGTGGAAAAGCCCGGCATAAAAATCAAATCAGTGACTTGTTGATCACTCATGTCTTGTAATTCTTGGGCGTTAAACAAGCCTTTTCTCAAGGCTTTTTCACGAATAGCATCCACAGATAAACCCGCACCGTCATCGCGAATATCCAGCACAACCCAGCCTGAATCTTGACGAGCACGAATCTGTAATAAGCCTTGCGCAGGCTTACCGGCTTTTTCACGCAGTTCAGGTGTTTCAATACCGTGGTCTAAAGCATTACGTAACAAGTGAATAATAGGATCGGCCAGTTGATCAATCATTTGTCGATCCAACTCAATTTCGCTGCCATAAATACGGCAATCCACTTGCTTACCCAATGAGCGCGCCATATCTCTGACTAAGTGCGCTGCAGTATCGAGCACCACAGCTAAAGGCAACATACGCATCTGCAAGGCTTTATCGTGCAGCTCTTGGGTCAGGCTGTCTTGCGAAACCACTAAATCACGTATATCGCGCGTGAACTGCCGCAAAGATTGTCCTAACTCGCTGCCGAGGTACTGCTGTGTTTGTAACTCAAGGCGACGCGCCGTATTGACCAACTCATGCATACCCGCATGACTGGCATTGAGTTGCCCCATCAGCTTGATCAACTCATCCAGTTTGGTCAGCTTGACCCGCACGGTATCGCTGGCAGTCAGTGTTGGAGTGGCTGTTTCCACAGCAACAGTTTGAGCCGCAGGCACAGATTCAGGCACAGCAAGCGAAGCCTCAGGGACATGTTCTGCAGCGGTCTGCCCCTCAGCCAACGCACTGAGCAACTGACATAACTGCAACTGCTGCGCATTGAGATCAGGCACAGTTGCATGATGAACCAAATGCTCAACCTGATTGGATAATCCATCTACGCCTTGATACAAAGCATCCATAACACTGTGATTGACCTGCACCTTTTGCTCGCGTAAGGCGCTGAGCAGGTCTTCTAAACTGTGCGCCAGTTGCGTGATGGGCTCCAGTTTTAACATGCGCGACGAGCCTTTTAGCGTATGCGCCGAACGAAACAGACTGTTAACCTGCTCGCTACTGGCAGCCCCCTGCTCTAAGGCTGCTAAACCGCTGTTCATCTGCCCAAGATGATCTTTGGCTTCCTCAACAAAGCGGCCAATAAACTTTTTAATATCAAAAGCCATGATTAATCATCCACCTGTGTGGTATGTAGGTCAGCAGTGAGTTGCTGTATCTGGCGGCGACTTAAAAATACTGCATCACTTGCAGCTAAAGGCGCAGGTATCCAAGTTAAACCATGATTGACCTCAGCGGCAGTTGCCAAGATACGGATAACCGCTTGATACGATCTTACCGCCGCCTCGAACTGCTCTTCAGCTCGGCGCGTATCAGCCAAATAATAGTGCGCTGGCCAACACTCAGGGCAAATATAAATAACTTTTCTAAACCATTGGCAGGCGTCTTCGGTTTTTTGCTGCCATTTGCAGAGCAAACCTTGCATCAACATGGCATCCACCGACCAAGGCTGCGCAACTAAAGCATAGCCTAAGAGACTTGCCGCCTCGTCAAACGCCTGCTGATTCAACAGCAACCAGCTTTTGAGCAAGCATGCAGCGTAATCCTCAGTCACTGGGACTGGAAAGCTTTCGAGTAAACGCATCGCACGACGCAGTTCACCTGCAGACACCAATTGCTGAATTCTTTCGAGCGCCACTAAGCGCCGATCGTCAACGCTATCAGTTCTCTGCGAGGGCTCAGTCGGCGGCGCGACAACATCAGCCGTATCGTCAGCGTTTACAGTGCTCAGTGCTTGCTGATCAAGTTGCAGTACAAGATCACTAGTACTCTGCCCTGTCTCGGTCAGGGTTAACCCCGTACCGGTGTTATTGTGCTTGGGACGATACGCCTCACCTTTAATAAAGAAATATTGGCCCGTATGCTCCACCAATTCAAATACACCTAAATCATTGCCTAGGGTTTCTGAACTGCCTAAAAACAAGATGGATTGTGCATTCATCAACTCATAAAACCTGCGTTGAATCAGCGCACGAGTCTCTAGATCAAAGTAAATCGATACATTACGAAAGAAGATAATATCGTAATCTGACAGCTCCGCTGGAAACTGTGGCGCCAGCAAATTCAATTGATAAAAGCTCACTTGACTGCGGATATGCTCAGCCAATTTATAGCCTTGCTTTTGTGGCTGAAAATAACGCAGGCGCACAGCAGGATCGACACCACGAAAAGAAAACTGTGAATAAACGCCGGCACGCGCTTTACTAAGCACGTTTTGATCCAAATCCCCTGCATCGATCTGAAACAACTCTGCTGTACGCTCGCCATATATGCGTTCTAGCAACATCACTAAGCTATAAGGTTCCTCACCTGAGGAGCAGCCAGCACTTAAAATACGCACAGGTTGGCCAGCTGATTTTTGTGCCAACACTTGCGGGATCAAAACGGTGGTGAGCAACTCTAACTGCTCAAGTTCGCGGAAAAAGTAGGTTTCATTAACCGTCAACTGGCAAACCAAGATATCAAACTGCTCAGCGTCAGTGCGTATCAAACGCTCATAAGCATTTAAGTCAATACAGCCACTGCGCTTGGCATTGTGCTGAAGAATCTTATACAAACGATCTTCAGCAACACCTTCCAAGACTAAACCGCAATGCGCATAGATCAGTGCTTTAAACGATGCTAGACGCGGACTCATGCGTCTCCTCGCAGCGCATTAAAACGTTCAGCCATAGGTGTTGCACCGACTATACGTAACATTTCAGAGGCTATAGCGCTCAATGGCAGTTGGCGCTGAATCACACCTAAGTTGACGGCCTCAGCATTCATACCATAAATCACTGAACTGGCTTCATCTTGAGCCCAAGTCACGCCACCTTTATTGTGAATTGCTCGCATGCCTTGCGGCCCATCACGTCCCATGCCGGTCATAATAAGCCCCACAGCTTGCGCACCAAAAGCCTCAGCTACAGAGGTCAATAGAACATCACAGCTCGGGCGATAAATATCACCTACAGCACGCGCTTTTAATTTAATACAGCGCTCAGTTGTTACCGTCATGTGCTGCTCAGACGGTGATAAGTAAACACAACCATTGCGTAATGGCTCACCATCTTGGGCGACTTTAACATTGAGCAGGCAGACGCCTGACAACCACTGCGCCATACCATCAATAAAGCCATCACTGATATGCTGGGCTATCACAATAGGCGCAGGAAAATCAGCCGGCAACTGCGGCAATACATGCGCTAAAGCTTGCGGACCTCCGGTGGAAGAAGCAATCGCAAACACTTGGCGCACAGCAGGTACAGGCGCAGTTATAGGTGCAGGTGAAGAGAGCGGCCTATAAGTCTTCAGCACAGCAGCCGGTAACTCTGGCGTGGTACGCGGGCGTAAACGGGTGATCACTGGTATCCCTGCTAACAACCGCACTTGACGCACAAAATTCTCTGCACCTTGCAAAGTGTAAGTGGGTTTAGCAATCACTTCGAGCGCACCCGAACTGATGGCTTGATAAGCCAACTCCGCATCCGACTCATTGCTGACCACTAAAATAGGCACTGCTTTGCTTTGCATAATGTGCACAATAGCTTCAATACCGTTCATCACCGGCATATTGAGGTCAATGGTGACCAAATCAGGACGCAACTGAGCCACTATATCGACAGCTTCTTTGCCATTACAGGCTTCAGCTATCACCTCAATACCTTCTTGCTCTTCAAGCAAGGCCCGCAATATATCGCGAGCTACAGGGCTGTCGTCCACGATCACTACACGTATCACCTTAGCAATGACCATGGCAATTTAACTCCTTGAAGTCGCACAACGCACACCATGTAATCACTCGGCAGGCTTCGCTGTAGTAAACTCACTGGTCAGCTGATTCAACTCATCTGACATACGAATCATATCTTCACTGATATCAGTAATACTGCGTACCGATTGGGCGTTATACATACTGGCATTCGCAATATCACGCAAAGCAGTCACCACTTGGCTACTGGCGGTTTTCTGTTGACGTGTTGACAGTGAAATTTGTTGCGCAGCACTGCTGGTTTTACTGGCTGCTTGCACTAAGGCATTAAGATCTTGAGCCGTTTCTAAGCTGACCTGCATCCCCATTTCAATGGAGCTAGCCCCTTTTTCCGAGGTAATCACCAATCGGTTGATCGCATCTTGGATTTCTTGAATGCGATCTTCAATCTCATGGGTCGAATCGGTGACACTATCAGCCAAACGACGAATTTCACTGGCGACTACAGAAAAGCGCTTGCCGGACTCACCGGCGCTTGAAGCTTCTAGCGCAGCGTTAAAGGCAATTAGCTTGGTTTGATCAGCGACAGTATTAATTAAATCCATCACCTTACTGATTTCTTTTGACTTGCGTCCAAGTTGCACAATCTCATCGAGACTGTTCTCGCTGTCTTGATGAATTTCAGACATGCGTGACTGCAAGACTTGCATTGCGCCAGCACCTTTTTTACTGCTCTCTAAGGTGATGTTGGCCACTTCCACTACCGACTGCGAGTAATCAGCAATTTGTGTAGACGAAGCCGACAGCTCTTCCATAGTGGACGTAATCTCAGCGACCGACGAGGACATTTCTTCTACTGCAGCAGCCATTGACTGGCTGACTTCTTGTTGCTTGTCCGTATTGTGGCTAACCAAGCCTGCGGTGTAGGCTAAGTTATGCGCAGTATCAGTGAGCTGATTGGAACTGCGCTGCACACCATTGATCGCAAAAGATAAGCGTTCTAACAAGCTATTAGTTTGTGCCGCAAGCTCACCAAACTCAGCCTGATCTGTGGTCTCTAAGCGCTGTGACAAATCCAAAGTACGGGTAATGGCCACTAGCTGGCGCTGAAAAAGTGCCAGTGGACGGGTCAGCGAGATTGCTAATGGATACACCAGCAATAAGCTCACTACCAATAACAATAGGCCAATCATTAATGACTGATACAACTGTGCCTTGATGGGTGCTATAAAGTCACTGCGCGGCACTTCAATCACAAGATAGCTTTGTAAGTCAGCGATCCACATCGTACCGACAACCAATTTGCGATCGTTATATTCAACTTCTTTAATAGTGGCTTTATCTTGATTTAACAACGTCTGCAAAGCAGGCGTTGCGTTTAAGCTGCTAACAAATGATTCCGCTGGGCTCACTTGCACATTAGCCTGCTGACTCACTAAAGATGCGCGTCCGTTCTTACGAAAGCGGTACGCATTAACAACTTCAGCTAAGTTATCCATGTTTAAGCCCACACCCGCCACACGCAAGGGATACCCTGAGGCTGTACTGATGGTGCCACGATGAATGACAAAGGTTTTTGAGGTGTTGGCGCTAAAGTCATTATTAATGTGTTCAATCACATAAGGTACGTTGCTGTTAGCAAAATTAAAGTACCAAGCGTCCTGATCAGCAACAGATACAACAGGACGCTGCTGAGCACCTTGCTGCTGATAGTTATGGTACACAATGCGCTCGCCATCATTGGTGACCAAAAACACAGCGTCAGCATCTGTTTGCTCATAAATCACCGCCATTTGCTCACGCAATAAAGGCAGTCCTGAATCAGGCATCCTCTCTTGTACCCATTGACCGATATAAGCATTGGTGGCTAAGCTTTGCGCCGCTGTAATACTCGGTGCCAGCTTAAACTTAACCTCTGCGGCCAACTGCTCCAACTGCGCAGGCATATCTTGTTCAAGCAAACGCTCTACGCGACTCTGCGCATAAAAGGTTGATTGCAGTACTAAAGATAAGCTAATCATCAGTGCTAACAGCACACCAAATGAGAAAAACAAACGTAAACGCAAAGAAAACTTATTCCACATGGTGCGCATAATGCATGCCTTGAACAGTTGAGGGTAATGTAGAGGGTGACACCAAAGGTATCACCAAGCAGTTTAAAGCAAAGCAACAATCCGTGTTCTAGTTTGAGGCGCAGTCTGTCAAATTCAACCTGACCGCTATTCGAGCACACTCCTGCCATAGTCATACATACGGCTCGAATGCAAAACAACCACACTAATTTTAAGTATACTAAACAACTACTATTAAATAGCTATCAAGCTCTTTTAATTTACGCTGAACTGCCTATATGTTTTAATAGTAGACCCTTAGTTTAGTATGAGCGCGCAACAGCAACGCTTACTCATGGCCTGGAACAAGCAGTTCCCCGTCAGCGCGTGGGAGCGTGAACGTGACCGCCGTATTGCTAAGATCATGGGTCACAGCAATGGCTTTGTGACTGGCAGTAGTACTTGGCAGCTCGGGCACCCTAACAGTGGCGCAGGTGTTGTCGGTCAACCGGCAGCACAGCCTGTTAACAGGACGCCGCCGAAGACAGTCAAAGCGAGTGCCAATACCGTACGCGGTAATCGCAACAGTAAAGAGCAGATCTACCATGTGCCAGGTTGCCCCAACTACAACAGCATGAAAGCTAACAATATCATTCACTTCGCTCACGAAGCCGATGCACAAGCTGCTGGTTACCGTAAAGCCAAAAACTGTCCGAAGTAACCCGCTGTCATATGCAACTGGCTTAGCCCTGAAACACGGGCAGCCAGTCCATCAGTAAAATGATCTGCACCGCAAACACCAACAAGGCAAACATCACTACAAAGGCAATCGCAGCATTGCCACCCGCTACTTGATAGCTGCTGTGGCGATAACGCTGGCGCGACGCACGCACCAACAATGCTGGAATCAAGGCTGCCCAAATCGCCGCCATTAAACCGACATAGCCCATCACTTTGACAAAGCCCGTTGGAAACAGCAAACAAGCAATTAAGGGCGGCAAAAAAGTCACTGCTGCGGTTTTTAAACGACCGCTGGGTGTATCAGTCCAGCCAAACAAGTCGCGTAAATAGTCAAACAAACCTAAGGTCACACCTAAAAACGAGCTGGCAATCGCCATAAAGGCAAAGGCATTTAAAAAGCGTGCTACCGCATCAGTGGTGACATAACGATTAAGGGCCGCAAGCAACGCGCTGACATCACCGTCAGCAACAATCACCGGAGCAAATTCACTGCGCGGCAAATTGCCCTGCACCGCCAGCTGCCACAACAAATAGATGGCCAAAGCCAATAATGAACCCCAAAGAATACTGCGCGCCACAGGCTTGGGCTGTTTATTGTAGTAACTGACCAAGCTGGGCACATTGCCATGAAAGCCAAAGGAGGCCAAACACACAGGCAAGGCCGCCCAAGCGTATCGCCAGTACCTAGTATCCGCCTCAGCAGCAGTGTCAAACAACACAGCCGGCGTGACACTGTACAGTAACGAACCGGTCGACAAAAAGAAGCTGACCAGCATGCCGCCGATCAATACCGTGGCAAAACGATCCACCACCTTGGTCGAGATCCACACGCAGGTTGCCAGCACCGTTAAAAACAGCACCGATGCTGCTTCGCGCGAGACGGATAACGGCTGCTCTGTGAACCACAGGCTAAGCTGGCTTAAGCTGTTTTGCGTTAGGCCGCCACCGACAAAGATATAGGCATAGGTCAGCGAATAGAGCACAAAGGTCACCGCTAACCCAGTCACTAGACTCCAAGTGGGGCCCAATAAGCTGCGCACCACCGTATGAAAGCTTGCACCCTTAGGAAAGTGCAAGGTAGCTTCGAGTAGCATCAAGCCCGACAGATACATACACAGCCAAACATAAAGCAACACAAGCACTGAACCGCTAAACCACACCCCTGAAGTTGCGGTGGGATTAGCGAGCATGCCCGCACCGATCGCGGTTCCAGCGATGATCATCATGCCGCCAAAGCGGGTGGGTATCTGTTTGCTTAAAGCGTGCGGCATACAGTCTCTTTTCGATGAGTTAAGAATCGCTGAAGTAATAATTTTGGCGTAAGAACTGTTAGAGCAAGAACCAATAACGCGCCAGCACATTCAGTACTGGCGCTGAGTCAGAGCTGCATTAACTGGGCTTAGGTAATTGATAAAACACCCGCACCTGACCCACATAATCCAAGGTTTGGGCTTTTTGCTGCAAACGCACACAAAGATTGCTGGCATCTTCAGCTGCCACATCCAGCGAGCGCACTAAATCCACGTGCACTTGACCACTGAGATAATGCAGCGTGACTTGTCCACATTCAGCCGCATCCACTTCGCCTTGCCATACACGACGCAAATCTGTCAGCACTTCGCGACGTAACGGCAAGCCTTCACAGAGCAAAGACAAGGAATCATCTTCAGGATCAATATGCACCAGCGCATTGCTGATATCTTTATCCGACTCAATCAACTTTAAGCGCACATACTCAGCAATTTTATGCCCTTCAGAGACACTTAAGCGCTCATCGACTTCAATATGCACATCAATCAAATAACTGCCACCCATGCGACGGCTGCGCAACATATGTACGCCACGCACCCCTTCAACACCTTCAATAATACGCTCAATCGAAGCTGCTGCTTTGGGCTCCATACCGGTATCCACGAGCTCTCGAATCGAAATCCAAGCTTGATCCCAGCCAATTTTACCGATCATAAAGGCCACACCTAAGGCAGCAAAGGCATCCAAGTACGGCACGCCTAACAAACTACCCGCCACTCCAATCAAGACCACAATAGACGAAATTGCATCCGAGCGGTGATGCCAAGCGTTAGCGGTGAGCAAACCAGACTTAAGCTCGCGCGCTGCACGCATGGTGTATTGATATAAACCCTCATTGGCGAAAATTGAAATGGCAGCAATGAGTAGCACTATAGGTGTGGGCTGCAATAAGGTTTCAGGGTTGAGCAAGCGCTGTGCTGAATCAACGACGATACCAATCGCGGTGATAATTAACACCACACCCAAGCCGACAGTGAAGGCTGTTTCAATCCTTGCATGCCCATAGGGGTGTTCTTTATCGGCTGGCTGATTACTGTATTTGGCCGCAAACCACACCATTAAATCTGTGCTTAAATCGGCTAACGAGTGAATACCATCAGCGATTAACGCATGCGACTGACCAATAATTCCAAAAACAACTTTTGCTACAGTCAATACCAAATTAACGACCGCGCCCACTATACTAGTGTTGCGCATCGCCTTATCACGCGCCTGTGCACGCTGCTGAGCATTCATTATTATTTTCCCTTAAATATCAAAAACTTAGAGCCGATACCTTGTGTGACTTATCAGCAAAATTACCATTATAATTAAGCGATTCAGGTCTTCATAAACACCCTGTACAACAGCATACAGTCTAGGCCGTTTCTTGCGCAGAAACGGCTTTATTGATCTGCAAGCTCCATATGACAAGCCAATACAGCGCCATTACGCATTGTAATGCTAATGTATTCCATCTCAGGATGCACATAAACATACTCGCCAGCCCTTGCTAAGCGGCCATTCAACTGCCGACGCAGTCTCTGAGAATCTGGCCTCGCCTGACAGCATTTATGCTATATTGCGCGCATCTTGATATAGGTCATTTTCATGCACGCAGTTAAAGCTTTATACGATTACCCCAAGTACTGGGCAGAATGTTTTGGTCCAGCACCTTTTTTACCCACCTCACGCGAAGAAATGGATCAGCTGGGCTGGGATTCTTGTGATGTGATTATTGTCACCGGCGATGCGTATGTCGATCACCCATCATTCGGTATGGCAGTAATTGGCCGCGTACTCGAAGCACAAGGTTTTCGTGTGGGCATTATCAGCCAACCCGACTGGCGCAATAAAGATGACTTTATGCAGCTGGGTGAGCCGAACTTATTCTTCGGTGTCGCCGCCGGCAATATGGACTCGATGATCAACCGCTACACCGCCGATCGCAAAATGCGCTCTGATGATGCCTATACTGCGGGTGGCCAAGCCGGTAAGCGTCCTGATCGCGCCAGCCTGGTTTACAGCCAGCGCTGTAAAGAAGCTTACAGCCATATCCCGATTGTCTTGGGTGGCATCGAAGCCTCGTTGCGCCGTATTGCCCATTATGACTACTGGCAGGACAACGTCCGTCGCTCCATTCTGATGGATGCCACCGCTGATATTTTACTTTACGGTAACGCTGAACGTGCCATTGTCGAAGTAGCCCAGCGTTTATCTTGGGGCGAGTCAATTACTGATATCGATGATATCCGTGGCACCGCTTTTATTCGTCGTAATACGCCAACGGATTGGTTTGAACTGGACTCCACACGCATTGACCGCCCCGGCCGCGTGGATCGTATTATCAACCCCTATGTGAATACCCAAGACACCGATGAGTGTGCCGTTGAGCAACAAGCGAAGCACACAGCCGAGCAAAATGATGTACAAGTGGTGCAACTGATTGATCACCCGCGCCTGACCCGTGAGCGCACAGTGATTCGTATTCCATCGTTCGAGAAAGTACGCAACGATCCTGTTTTGTATGCGCATGCTAACCGTGTTTTACACTTAGAAACCAACCCCGGTAACGCACGTGCCATTGTACAACGTCACGGCGAGCAAGATATCTGGCTCAATCCACCACCCATTCCTTTGGAAACCGAGGAAATGGACTATGTGTTTGGTCTGCCCTATGCACGCGTGCCACATCCTAAATACGGCAAGGCTAAAATTCCTGCTTACGAAACCATTCGTTTCTCGGTCAACATCATGCGCGGCTGCTTTGGTGGTTGTACTTTCTGTTCAATTACCGAACACGAAGGCCGTATTATCCAGAACCGCTCACATGAGTCGATTCTGCAAGAAATTGAAGATATGCGCGACAAGGTCCCTGGCTTTACTGGTGTGGTTTCAGATTTGGGTGGCCCAACAGCCAACATGTACCGTTTGGCTTGTAAGACCAAGGAAATTGAAACCGCCTGCCGTAAGCCCTCTTGCGTGTTTCCAGGGATTTGCCCGAACCTGAATACTGACCATAGTTCCTTGATTGAACTGTACCGCAAGGCGCGTGATTTGCCGGGTGTGAAAAAGGTGCTGATTGCTTCGGGTCTGCGTTATGACTTGGCGGTAGAGTCACCTGAGTACGTGCGCGAACTGGTTACTCACCACGTTGGCGGCTACTTGAAGATTGCCCCAGAGCACACCGAAGAAGGCCCGCTGGATCATATGATGAAGCCCGGCATCGGTAGTTACGAGCGTTTCCGCAAGATGTTTGAGCGCTTCTCTAAAGAGGCGGGTAAAGAGCAGTATTTGATTCCTTACTTTATTGCTGCGCACCCCGGCACCACCGACAAAGACATGCTCAACCTCGCGCTATGGCTGAAAAGCAATAACTTCCGCGCCGACCAAGTGCAGGCCTTTTACCCGTCGCCGATGGCCACCGCAACGGCGATGTACCATTCAGGCAAAAACCCGCTGCGTAAAATTACGTACAAAAGCCCCGCCATGGAAATTGTGAAAAGCGAAGAGCAGCGCCGTTTACATAAAGCCTTTTTGCGTTATCACGACCCTAAATCATGGCCACAAATTCGTGAAGCACTGATTCGTATGGGCCGCACTGATCTAATTGGTGACAGCAAGCAACATCTGATTCCTGCTCATCAGCCGCAAACCGATGGCTATCAGAGCGCGCGCCGTAAAAACTCGACACCAGCCAAAGGCGAGAAAGCGGCGCGTCCACTGCTAACCCAGCACACCGGCTTACCTCCACGCGCCACAGGTAGCGCAGAGGATAAACCGCAGTGGCACAAGCGTGAACAAGCTAAAGCCGCTGCTGAAGCTAAGCTGCGTGCAGAGCGCCGTAAAAAACCTGAAGGTAAAGGCGGTAAAAACAAACCTTCGGCTAAACCGCGCTAATTGATCTAAATATGTGCTGAGCTAATCTTGCTGGGTTACAGGTTCGCCTGCAACCCAGCAAGGATATCAAATGAGCGTAAACGATCCGCATGCTCATAGACATCACAGGTAAAAATCAGCTCATCTGCTTGCGTATGCTGCAATAGCACCTGCAACTTCTGTTCAATGGTGGCAGCACTGCCAATCATCGCCATACTTAAAAACTCTTTCACCGTATATTCTTCTTGTGGCGTCCATAAATCATGCATCACCTCGACCGGTGGACGCATTAACATATTCTGCCCACGGATTAAGGCTAAGATGCGCTGATAGGTGGTAGTCGCTAAAAACTCAGCACGCGCATCCGTCTCAGCCGCCACTAATGGCACGCCCAACATCACATAAGGCTTATCAAGTACCGCTGAAGGTTTAAAGTGACGGCGATACAGTTCAATCGCTTGCATCATCATGCGCGGGGCAAAGTGCGAGGCAAAGGCATAAGGCAAGCCTTGTTCTGCGGCCAGTTGCGCACTAAATAAACTCGAGCCTAACAACCAAATCGGCACATGGCTATCCACGCCGGGCATGGCAATGACTTTCTGCCCCGCTTGACGCGGCCCTAAGAACGCCTGCAACTCAGCGACTTCGGCTGGAAAATCATCCGCACTACCACTACGATCGCGACGCAGCGCGCGTGCGGTAATGGGGTCAGTTCCGGGGGCACGGCCGAGCCCGAGATCTATACGCCCCGGATATAAAGCTTCCAAGGTACCAAACTGCTCAGCAATCACTAAGGGCGCATGGTTAGGTAGCATCACGCCACCGGAGCCAACCCGAATACGCTGTGTACCTGCCGCTAGATAGCCAATTAACACTGAGGTTGCTGAACTGACAATGGCATCCATATTATGATGTTCAGCCACCCAAAAACGGGTAAACCCTAAGCTTTCAACATGTTGCGCCAAAGCCAAGGAGCGCTGTAAAGCAGGCGCTGCACCCTGATCAACATCTTTACGTGAGGCTAAATCTAACACCGAAAAAGCCACGTTATGTTGAGAACTCATATGATTATTCCTCTTTCTTGAATGCCTGAAATACGCAACGAGCAGAATCACACAAAGACTGCAGGAGTGCTACCATAACGCCCTCTTCGCTCAATGTAAGTATTGCAGAGTGTTATGCAGAAAAAATATTTAGCAGATCAATCTCTGGGGCGTGCCTTATTCACTATGACCTGGCCCATGCTATTTGGTGCTGTCGCACTCATGAGCTTCCAACTGGTCGATAGCGTATTTATCAGTATGTTGGGTATGCAACCGTTGGCGGCACTGGGCTTTACCCTACCCTTACAGCAATTACTGATTGGCGTGCAAATTGGTATTGGTATTGCCTCTACCGCTTTGATTTCTCGGGCCTTAGGCGCGAATGATCCTGAACGCGCTAAACATATGGGCGGTTTGGTGGTTATCGCTGGCTGTTGCGTGTCTTTACTGCTGTGCGCTGTGATTTGGTTACTGCGCATACCTTTGCTAAGTGCTTTAGGCGCCAGTCCAGAATTACTTCCCTTCACTGAAAGCTACTGGTTGCCTTGGCTTACCAGCGCTTGGTTGGGCGCCTTCTTATACTTTGCCAACAGCATCTCACGAGCGAACGGTGATACGCGCTTACCCGGTTTTATGATGGTGATCACCAGTCTAATTAATATGCTACTTGATCCATTATTTATCTTTACCTTTGGCTGGGGCTTACCCGGTGCAGCCTATGCCACTGTTGTCGCCTGCATCATAGGCTCAGCTATTATGTACTCGCGTATTCTCAAGCATCAGTGGCTGGATTTTGACCCAGTAAAACTAGCTACAGGGCCAGCATTACGCGAGATTTTTAATACCAGCGCTCCCGCTATGCTCAGTCAACTGATGCCAGGTAGCGCATCGTTATTAGCCACTCGTTTAGTTGCAGGCTTTGGCGGCTCTGCTATTGCGGCTTGGACACTGGGCAGTCGTTTAGAGCTATTCTCGATTGTGATTGTGCTGTCTTTGACCATGGCCATACCACCCATGGTGGGTCGCTTACTGGGTTCACAGCAATTAGAGCGTGTGCACACTTTAGTCATGATTGCAGTACGCTTTGTTATCGGCTTACAAATTGTCATCGGCTTATTCTGGATGGCCAGTCGCTGGCTGATCGCACCTGCCTTAGCACCCGATGCGCAAACAGAACTATATTTAATGAGCTATATGCTCTGGGTGCCCATCAGTTATGCAGCCTTAGGTGTGTGCATGTTGATGGTATCGGTGTGTAACGCTCTGGGCATGCCCATGCGCGCGGTACTGATCTCAACCTTACGCTTGTTTGTCTGCTACCTACCTGCGCTGTGGTTAGGCGCTCTCTTGGCTGATATGAGTGGTCTATATATAGGTGTGTTAGTGGGTAATTTGGCGGCTGGATTACTCTCATGGCAGCTGTATAGGCATGGGCTGCGTAAGCTAAAGCAACCTTAAGTGTGATGCTCAAATCCTGATTTAACAGGCAATCAAAAAGCTATTTCTCATAAAAAAGCCCCAGTCGCTGATGATCCAACGACTGGGGCTTTTGACTAAGCAGGGAACTATTGTCCCTATGGCTTTTGAGTGACCCACACAGCGCACTCGTAAATGCTACGAGCAGGCTTGCTAGCAAGCCGCACTGAGGATTAACGCTGAGACTTCACACTTGCGGCACTCACAGCAGAGCCTTGGTTACCCCAAGAAGCACGGATATAGTTCAGCACACCTGCAGCTTCCTGATCGTTAAACTTCCAATCATAGGCTGGCATATTATAACCAATGTGAGTTTTTGTCGTGGCTGTTTGACCACCATGTAACAGGATATTGACTAAGCTTGCTGGGTTATCCGCGAGCACCGTCGCATTACCTACTAACGCTGGCACAACATAGTCACGGCCTTCACCATCACGACCATGGCAGGTACTGCAATACATTTTATAATCTGTTTGCCCTTGCTCACTAGCTTGAGCCAAAGCAGTCGGTGATGCTGCTAGTGGTGTACTGGGCAGACTTTTTATATAGGTCACAATGCTATTGAGGTCATCATCACTGAAAAACTGACTGCTGTGGGTAATCACCTCAGCCATAGGACCCAGCACTGCATCTTTATGACTGCGGCCGGTTTTTAACAGTGCCACCATCTCATCGTGACTGTAAAGATCGCCACGTATATCCCCTGCATACCAGCCTCCCAACTCAGCACCTTTTAAATAACTGGGATCTGCTTCGTTCATCGCCAGTTCTTGCATAGCAAAGCCACGCGGCGTATGGCAGGTACCGCAGTGGGTTGCGCCTTGCACTAAGTAAGCACCGCGATTCCACTCCTCGCTTTGACTGGCATCAGGCTTGAACTGGCTATCGTCATGAAACATCCAGTTCCACACACCTAAAGGCCAACGTATGCTTAACGGCCACATAATATCACTGGGGCGATTCGCCACCGCTTGCGGCTCGACTTCATCCATTAAATAGTGGTAAAGCGCTTCCAGGTCCGCATCATGCATTTTGGCATACGATGTATATGGCATCGCCGGATACAGGTTATGACCGCTTTGCGTCACACCTTCACGCATGACTTTAATAAAGTCAGCCAGCGTATACTTTCCAATACCATAAGTTTTATCAGGGCTGATATTTGTTGAGTACACATCACCTACAGGTGTTGGAAATGCCATGCCTCCCGCTAAAGGCTGCGCGCTATTGGTGGTATGACAAGCAGTACAGTCGCCTAAAATCGCAATATATTTTCCTGCTGAAACCTCTGCACTGACTGCTGGGCTTAATACAGCCAGTAGTACTGACGTTACCGCTAAAGCTACACGGCTCATTTTGCACCTCCTGCGCGCATCGCAAGTAACTCATCAACCGCGCGTATGCCCTGCTCAATCGCAGAGTGAGCATAAGGGCTCCAGTCGGAATCAGAGTTGGCAATGGTGATATTACCAATGGGCTGACGGGCTGTTTCAATGATTTTATCGGCCTCATCTTCATCATCAAACAAAGTATTAACCGAATACGAATAACCGTGTGACCAACGATTAACGGTAATAGCCATCACGTCCTCTTCATGATTGAAGCCCGCGCTGCCCAACATATCTTGCAGTTGCTCACGAATCATTTTTTCATGTTCAGCAAACGACATGCCCAATAACATCGCGCGACCTTTGCGTGATTGTTCACGCGCTGATAAAGCACTACCGGCTAAATTAGGGACATACACCATGTGCAATACAACAGGTTTATCAGGCGATGTCGGATGCTTATACCCACCCATATTGACAGGGAAATCAAGTTTCACCATGCAGTATGGTGCAGTCGGGCAGTAAATATCATGTACGCCTAACTTGATAAATGATTGCCAGTTACGTATCACTACACTGGTATACACCAGCGGTGCTTTTACATTTTCACGCAGAGCTTGTTTTTGCTCTTTTGATGCTTCAGGTACCATATGCGGGATCATCATATTGTAACCTGCCATCACTGTGTGTCTGGCGCGCACACGATGCAGTTGCTGTTTTTGAATATAAGCAACCACAACGCCAGCACTACCATCTTCAAGAGTAATGTTTTGAGCATTTAAGCCGGTGCTGTTCAGTCTTAAGCGTACGTTATGCTCAGGTTTATCAAGCTGACTGTAGTCAAACTTAGCCAGCACCACATCGTGCATCGTTGTACCCGGCGCTACCGCTGGAATTAATTTACGTACCATCAAACGCGTTAAACTGGCATTACCATCCGGAAAGTGAAATGTATAAGGATCATCCAACTCTGCTTGGCTTTCCTCATCCATATCAGGCAGACCCAGACCTTCAAAGCCAGGTAAAGCACACATGCGCGCATCACTGCAGCATGTTGCATCAATTCCCACAGCCATAAAGTCATCCGTGCTGCGCTGAAAATACAACATGACATGTTCACTCAGGCCGACTTTCTCACGTAGAAACTGCGCATAACTGTGGGTGTCGAGCCAGTCAGATTTTTCATCGGTCGTCATACCAGCAAGGTAATCAACATCTTCCTCAAATAAGGCCAGCAAATCAGCTTTATCTTGATCATTAAAGGGGAAGTCGTTAATAAATTCGGCAATAGGACGGCCGTTGATGCGGTCTCTAGGTATTTCATCCGCCACGTTATAGCCCGGGTCTCCTGCTACAACCTTATCCACGCCAAAGGTTTTAGCATCAAAATAGACACCACGGCCCAGACCTAAATCGGGGTAGAAATTAACATTAAAACTGTTTTCAAGCTCATCAATATTAACACCCAAAGAGCTCATAAACTGCAGCACTTCTTGACTAAAAATAGAACGCGGTGACTGCAATGACTCGCTGCCACCATAACCAATCAACAGTCCATCTGGAGTGGTGAATTCATTGCGGCGCGCATGACCACCAAAGTCGTCATGATTATCAAGCAGTAATATTTTCGCATCCGGTCCTAACTGCTGCTGATAGTGGTAAGCAGCCGCCAAGCCACTGATACCGGCACCCACAACAATCAGGTCATAAAACTCGTCCAGTAACGGTGCCTCATTGTAATCATAGCTTTTGCCATCTCGAGAAATATGGTGCGCATCTTCATATGAGCCTTCATGACTACCGCGCATTCCGGTTAATGCAGGCGGATACTCGAGCGTTTGGTGCGCAAGTTCACTGCCCCTGGGAGCAGCTCTTAATAAATCAACAGGCGCCATTCCAGCAACAATAGCGATGGCTACACCATTTAAAAAATCTCTGCGAGTGATACTGATAACGTTCTCCAATTCTTAGCTAGAGGGCTTTAAGATTGTCCGAGTAGGTCTAAGAAGGTACTTACTGAAACCCGTCAACCCAAAGCCAAGTCGATACTTTTAATGCTTCCTAGACGTCAGAATACTACAACGCTAAATAGACTTCGCGATAAAACACTAAGTATTCCTAAAACCTGAGCTCAGACTTTAGCGCAATATCAGATAAGACACTGTATACAGCAGAGCTTAAGACTCGACTTGCATATGTATACCGCAGTTATAAAACCGCAACACTTTACTTAATTGCAAAGCATAAAATTATTACATAAAAAAACCCCGCTACGCTGAAGTCACACACTTCACCGCAGCGGGGTTTCAAGATCAAGTCAGACCATCAATTACAACGCATCCAGCCCGCGCTGCAAGTCAGCCTGAATATCAACCACTTCTTCAAGACCCACTGCCACACGAATCAAACCATCGTGAATGCCCGCCTTTTCACGCTCTGCTGCAGGTAAGCGACCGTGAGTGGTAGTGCCCGGATGGGTAATAGTGGTTTTAGTGTCACCCAGATTAGCGGTAATCGAAATCATGCGCGTGGCATCAATAAAGCGCCATGCAGCTTCCTGACCACCCTCAACTTCAAAGCTCACCACTGCACCAAAACCACTTTGCTGCTGCTTGGCTAACTCGTGTTGCGGATGACTGGGTAAACCGGCGTAGTAAACTTTTCTCACTTGCGGTTGCTGCTCCAGCCACTGCGCTAGTATTTCAGCACTTTGGCAATGGGCATTCATACGTAAGCGTAGCGTTTCTAACCCTTTTAAAAATACCCAAGCGTTAAATGGACTCATAGTGGGGCCGGCAGTACGTAAAAAGCCCACCACTTCTTTCATGATGTCTGCATTACCCAGCACCGCACCACCCAAGCAACGGCCTTGACCATCAATGTACTTAGTTGCTGAATGAATCACGATATCAGCCCCTAAAGCGAGAGGCTTTTGCAGCACCGGTGTACAGAAGCAATTGTCCACCATCAGCAAGGCATTAGCGGCATGCGCAATCTTGCTTAAAGCTCGAATATCAGCTAATTCTGCTAAGGGATTAGAAGGTGACTCAATAAAGAACAGTTTAGTTTTTTCAGTACACGCCGCTTCCCATGCAGCTAAATCATCGATCTGCACATAGGTAATCTCAATCCCAAAACGCGCACAGTACTTATCAAACAAACTAACCGTGGCGCCGAAAATACTGCGCGAGACTAAAATCTGATCACCAGCACTGCACAGACTCATCACTGTTGCTAAAATAGCGGACATACCTGATGCAGTCGCCACACATTTCTGCGCACCTTCAAGCGCGGCAAGGCGCTCTTCAAAAGTACGTACAGTTGGATTGGTGTAGCGCGAGTAAACGTTGCCATCACGATCACCAGCAAAAGTAGCTGCAGCGTCTGCAGCACTGCGAAACACATAGCTTGACGTAGTGAAAATCGCTTCACTGTGCTCAGACTCAAAGCTGCGATGCTGCCCAGCACGTACCGCCAAGGTATCAAAACCTGCATCTGCTAATTCACTGTTGAGGCGGCCCGCCTGCCAATCCGTCGTCATGACTTACACCTTTATTGATAAGACTTACTGGGCGCGTCAAGCACGCCCTTGTATGCTGGGCTGCGCTGTGCGAATAACAGCGCAGATTGAACTTCAGCTATCAGCTGTTATGCAGACCTATGGTGGCTTGAGTGACTTCTTTGGTGCTCATTTCAAGGTCATTACGCTCACTTTCAATGCGCTGTAAATATTGCGCATCAATACCACCAGTCACATACACACCGTCAAAAACAGCACAGTCAAACTGATCGATTTTAATCTTGCCACCGCCTACTGAATCAATCAGATCCTCAAGATCTTGATACAGCAACCAATCAGCACCGATTAAGTCTGCCACTTCTTCAGTGGTACGATTATGCGCAATCAATTCGTGCACACTTGGCATATCAATGCCATATACGTTGGGGTAGCGCACTGCAGGTGCTGCTGAGCAGAAATACACATTCTTGGCACCGGCTTCACGGGCCATCTGAATGATCTGCTTACAGGTGGTGCCACGTACAATCGAGTCATCGACTAACATGACATTTTTACCGCGAAACTCCAGATCAATCGCATTCAGCTTTTGACGCACGGATTTTTTACGCTCAGCTTGACCCGGCATAATAAAAGTACGACCGATATAGCGATTTTTTACAAAACCTTCGCGGTACTTCACACCCAAACGATTGGCCAACTCAAGAGCTGAAGTACGGCTGGTATCAGGAATGGGAATGACCACGTCAATATCGTGTTCTGGACGTTCGCGCAGAATTTTATCAGCGAGCTTTTCACCCATGCGCAGGCGCGCTTTATACACTGACACGCCATCAATAATAGAGTCGGGACGAGCTAAATACACATGTTCAAAAATGCATGGATTAAGCACTGGATTGGCTGCACATTGGCGAGTATGCAACTCACCTTCTTCAGTAATATAGACCGCCTCACCTGGTGCTAAATCACGAATCAAGGTAAAGCCTAAAACGTCCAGTGCCACACTTTCTGAGGCGATCATATACTCAACGCCTTCATCAGTCTGGCGCTGGCCAAATACAATGGGGCGAATACCATGCGGATCACGAAAACCTAACACGCCATAACCGGTAATCATCGCCACGACAGCATAACCACCTTCACAGCGCTCATGCACACGGCTGACCGCAGCAAAAACATCTTCAGGGCTGGGCTGTAATTGGCCGCGCAAGCTCAACTCATGCGCAAAGACGTTAAGCAGTACTTCTGAATCAGAATTGGTATTGACGTGGCGTAAATCAGCCTGGTAAATCTCTTGGGCCAACTGCTTTACATTGGTTAAGTTACCGTTGTGAGCCAGAGTAATACCGTAAGGCGAGTTCACATAAAAGGGTTGTGCTTCTGCACTGCTCGAACTGCCTGCAGTAGGGTAACGCACATGACCAATACCGACATGTCCTACCAACTCTTTCATATGTCGCGTGCGCACTACATCACGCACTAAGCCATTGTCTTTACGCAGAAACAAACGTCCATTCTTTGATGTCACCATTCCAGCGGCGTCCTGGCCACGGTGTTGAAGTACGGTAAGCGCATCGTAGAGCGCTTGATTAATGTTTGATTTTCCGACAATACCGACAATGCCACACATCGAATGCAACCCCTGCTATGTCATGCTAATTAAAGGCAGTTATACAAAATAACTGTTTGATTTACTCATTAATAATGCGAAGCATTTTGAGCTGTAGAAATCCACTGACCAGACAAATCTAAGATAAGGTTTTTTGACCAATCAGCAATCAATAGAAAGTGTGGAATTAAAGTTGATTGTTGATACCAACTGTCTTGCTCGACCGGCGCAAGACTGAGTAAGCCAACCAACACAACCACTAAAAACAAGCCACGAGCAGCACCAAATACCATACCTAATAAACGGTCGGTACCCGTCAGGCCAGTCGCGCGGATCAATTGCACTAAAATAAAATTCACTAATCCACACACAAGCAGTGTCGTGACAAACAATACAGCGCATGCAGCTATTGTGCGCAGCGATGCAGTATCAATATAGGGTTCTAAATGATGGGCAAAACTACCGCCGAAAGTCCAGGCAACGATTCCGGCGAGTAACCAAGTCACCAGCGAAAGTGCTTCTTTAACAAAGCCACGACTGAGACTGATCAAGGATGAAACCAATACGATGCCGAGAATAACGACATCGACCCAATTGAAAGCCACGAATAATTTACCTGATGTATTAAAGTCAGTATTTTAACAGAGCGACTGCATACTGGTAAGCGCTTGTTGCGATTTTAATCGCCATTGTGCACTTAAGGCTGGTAGCGCACGACAAAACACTCTTGGCCTTCACGGCTTTTTAAGCTTTTACATAAAGCTTGGGCTTCAGCTTGCTTGACTAACGGACCAATCAGCACGCGGTGAGTACCATCCGCACTACGCACATAAGCGTTGTATTGCTTTTGACGATAGGTATCACGCAGGGCCTGGGCATTGTCTTTATTGGTGAGGTTGGCCAATTGAATCGACCAAGATACTGGCAAATTATTTTGATCAATGCCCGGTGCTACGTTTACTGCAGCAGGCTTTTGTGTGACAGGCTGAGCAGGCATGCTGTTAACCGCCTCGATTTTTTTAGCCACTGGCGCAGGTGCAGTGACCTGTACCGCAACCTGCTCTTGGGGCTCAACAATCTCGCCCCAGTCTTGCGCAGCAGGATCAACAACTGGCTCAGGTAGAGCTACTGGGTCAGCAGTAAACTGTGGCGCAGCAGTACTTGCTGGTATCTTAGGCGCATCAACAACAACCTCTCGTACAGGCTCTTCATTTTTAAACAGCATAGGTAAAAAAACGACCGCCAAAGCAATCAGTACCAGCGCACCAACAATGCGTTGTTTGAGTTTATTATCTGTAGCAGCCATCCAGCGCTCTCCCTACTGTGTAACTATTATATTAATTGTGATTTTAGCTGTGCTTATGCAGCACACAACAACAGCACAACATAACAGAGGTTATGCCGTGCTGACAGCTTTATGCTTGAGTTGCCAGCCACTTGAGAGCTTGCGCTACAGTAAAGAATGAACCAAAAATCACAATCTGATCATCTGCTGCAGCCTGTGCACATTGCGCTTCAATCGCAGCACCAATGCTGCTATACGCGACAACCTCAGCACCCTGCTCACTTAATGCAGACTCTAGAGCCTGCGCAGTACAGCTGCGCGGTGAGGGTAACGCAGCGACGGCCCAATCGCTAAACTGATCCGTCATCGAAGACAAAACGCCCTGGATATCTTTATCGTCCAGCATGCCCAATACCGCTAAACGGCGGCCTTGGATGGGCTGCGATGCCAAGCGTTGCGCAAGATACTGTGCAGCATGCGGATTGTGGGCCACATCCAAGAGCAATTGCAGCGAACGTCCTTGATACGTTATCGCTACGGACTGTAAACGCCCAGTGATATGCGCGTGCTGCAGCCCCTGCAATACAGCACTCGGCTGCCATGGTAAACCCAATGCAGCGTAAGCTTGCAAAGCCAACGCTGCATTTTCTATAGGCAGATTCAGCAAGGGTATATCAGCCAGCTGCACTGTTTGACCTTGCCCATCAACACCACGCCACTGCCAACTGTGCGCGGCCACTTGCAAGTCAAAATCTTGGCCACGCAACAAGAGCGGGGTATTTAAATTTTTTGCTGTCGTTAAAATAGGCTCAGGTGGATTTAGATCTCCACACAACGCAGTACGGCCACCACGAAAGATACCAGCCTTTTCATAGGCGACTGACTCACGGGTATCGCCTAGCCAGTCATGATGATCTAGACCAATATTGGTAATCACCGCCACATCAGCATCGACAATATTAACCGCGTCTAAACGACCACCTAAGCCCACTTCAAGAATCACTACAGCTAAGGGCACTTGAGTAAACAGCCAAAAAGCAGCCAAAGTACCCATTTCAAAATACGTTAAGCTGGTATCGCCACGTGCGGCCTCAACAGCAGTAAAGGCTGCGCACAACTGCTCATCACTGACATCCTGGCCATTAATACGTATTCGCTCATTGTAATGCAGCAAGTGTGGTGAGCTGTACACCCCCACACTTAAACCTTGCTGAGCGACCAAGCTGGCTAAAAAAGCACAGGTCGACCCCTTACCATTGGTACCGGTCACAGTCACAACTTTTTCAGCAATACGCGGTAAAGCTAAACGCTGCGCAACCTCTTGAACACGAGCCAAGCCCATCTCGATTTCACTGGGATGCAACTGTTCTAAATAGCTCAACCACTGCTCAAGAGTGCGCGCGCTCATATGTTATACCTGCGCTGACGCAGATTCAGTTGCATCAGCGGTCAGTTCTTCGACTGCAACCTCAACTGCCGCCACACTAGGCACATTCATCAACTGACGCAATACACTGGCTACACGCGGACGCAATTGCTCACGCGGGATAATCATATCAATCGCACCGTGCTCCAGCAAAAACTCACTGCGCTGGAAACCCTCTGGCAACTTTTCACGCACAGTTTGCTCAATCACACGTGGACCGGCAAAACCAATCAGTGCTTTAGGCTCAGCCACAATGATATCGCCCAGCATCGCTAAGCTCGCAGATACACCGCCGTAAACTGGGTCAGTCAACGCTGAAACAAAAGGAATACCCTCTTCGCGCAAACGTGCAATCACAGCTGAGGTTTTTGCCATTTGCATCAAAGAAATCAGCGCTTCTTGCATACGTGCGCCACCTGACGCTGAGAAGCAAATCATTGGACAACGCTGCTCAAGTGCCACATTAGCTGCTTGGACAAAACGCTCACCAACAATCGCACCCATTGAGCCGCCCATAAAGGCAAATTCAAAAGCTACAGCGACAACAGGCATACCTTCAAGCGTACCGCTTAGAGCAACTAAGGCATCCTTTTCACCAGTTTGCTTTTGTGCAGCAACCAAACGGTCTTTATACTTTTTGCTATCACGGAATTTAATGCGGTCAACCGGCTCAAGATCAGCAGCGATTTCTGTACGACCTTCTTTATCTAAAAAGATATCCAGACGTGTACGTGCATTAATACGCATGTGATGGTTACATTTAGGGCATACGTCTAAATTTTTTTCTAATTCAGGCTTATAGAGCGCAGCCTCGCACGATGGGCATTTGTGCCACACGCCATCGGGTACTGAACTTTTTCTCGCATCAGAGCGCATAATTGAAGGAATTAGTTTATCGACTAACCAGTTGTTCATCAGCTATCTACTCCGCATAGGGTCAGTGGCTATGCCCTGCACCCTCTAGAAAATATGTTTAATAATCAGGTTACTGACGGCATCGCAAAGTCAGCCGTCACATTGCTGTGCATTTTTAATCTGCACAGCATATAAGAACTGGCGCACTTTATCTGCGTCTTTTATACCGTGGCTGGCTTCAACACCACCACTGACGTCAACCGCCCAAGGCTGCACTTCATCCATGGCTTGGGTAACATTATGCGCATTTAAGCCACCGGCTAAAATCAGCGGTTTGGCTAAACTGGGAATTTGCGCCCAATCAAAGCGCTCACCGGTACCGCCAGGCACACCGGGCACCCAAGCATCCAGCAAAATACCTTGCGCACTGCTGTATTGCGCAGCGAGCTGAGCTATATCAACACCCGGCTGCATGCGTAATGCACGAAAATAAGGTCTGGAAAAACGCTCGCAAAACTCTGGTGTTTCATCACCATGAAACTGCAAGACATCCAATGGCACCATTGCCAATACCGCATTAATTTCGTCTTGCGTGGCATTTACAAATAAGCCTACTGTGCTTACAAATGGCGGTAAAGCCGCCACAATCTCTTGTGCTTGCGCCGCATTCACAGCTCGTGGGCTCTTGGCATAAAACACCAAGCCAATAGCATCAACACCGGCTTGCGCTACAACTAAAGCATCGGCTACCGAGGTAATACCACAAATTTTAGTTCGTACTCGCATAACCATGGTCTTCACGCCTGCTCAAAAATATCAGGTAAGCCCGATAAAAAATGCGGTCCTAAATAACGCTTAGGCAACTCAAACTGCTCAGGGTACTCAACGCCCACCATATATAAACCATGGGGAGCAGCAGTCACTCCACCCGCGGTACGGTCACAGCTTTCCAATACTGCTTGTGCCCAGGCTACCGGACGCTCACCGCTGCCAATCATCATTAATACACCGGCAATATTGCGCACCATATGATGCAAAAATGCATTAGCACGCACATCAATAATAATCAGCTTACCAAACTCTAAAACCTGCAAATGATAAATAGTACGCACCGGCGACTTAGCTTGGCAGCCAGCAGCGCGCAAAGCATTAAAGTTATGCGTCCCCACCAGACAGGAGGCGGCTTGACGCATTTTTTCCACATCCAGTGCTTGGTAAGTCCAAGTGACTTCTTCAGACAAGTGCGCTGGACGCACTTCATCACTGTAAATCACATAGCGATAGCGGCGGGCTATAGCACTAAAGCGCGAATGAAAATCCTGCGGCATGGGTTGCGCCCAGGCCACACTGATATCTTTAGGCAAATAACGATTAGCACCCATCACCCAAGCACGCATCGGACGAATGATAGTCGTATCAAAATGCACAACTTGACTACAAGCATGCACCATAGCATCGGTACGGCCAGCACAACTTAAACGCACTGGCTGACCGTTATTGATCTGCTGCAATGCGTCTTCTAAACAGCCCTGGATACTCGCAGTGCCCTCAGTTTGCAATTGAAAGCCATGGTAGTTTGAGCCTTTATACTCAACCCCAAGTGCAATTCTAAAGCTTGGCGTAGCAGTCCCTAAGTCTGTTGCTGTGGTCACAACGGATGCAGTCATTTTACCAGCTGAGTCAATAACTGGCGTGCTTGCTCTTGTTGCTCAGGCGTACCCTGCGCAATCACTTCATGTAAAATATCACCCGCAGCTTGCATATCACCTTGTTCAATATAAGTGCGTGCTAAATTCAGCTGAGCTGTGGCTTCATCCGCATGAGGGACAAAATCAAGATCATCTAAAAACACAGTTTCATCAGTAGTATCGGCAGTCGGCGCAACAGGGTTGCTTAGCTCAATATTTTCAAAATCCAACTTACCAAAATCACTATCAGTGATAACTGTCTCAGTCACTTGTGTTTCGTTGAGCTCCAACCCGGTGAAATCAAATTCTTCTGATAACTCAATCTCTGCTGTTGGTATCGACTTGCTCTCGTCTAAATCCAGCACGATATCATCAAAGGAAAATTCATCATCACTGAACTCTGATTGCGCAGGCTTACTTGATTGCTCAGGCAACTCAAAACCTAAATCAAACTCAGCCTCAGCAGAGTCTGTCAGCGGCTGAGTACCATCGAGCTGTGCAGATAAGTAATCCAATTCAGCGTCTAAATTCTCTGCCTCAGTCGCTGCACCAGGTAACACCAACAATTGCGGATAGCGCGCAGTAATCGCATCTATCTCAGCCTGCTCAGCACCAACATCTTGCAGCGCAGTCACTTGTGTTAAAAATGCACTTTGATCGTTCAACTCGGCATAGACTTCAAGCAGTTTTAATTGCAAGTCAAGGCGTTGTGGCTCTTGATCAAGAGCGTTATGTAGCACTTCAGCCGCTTGCGTAAAACGCGCAAAACCCATATAGCCATTGGCTTCAACCAAGGGATCTGTCGTTTCTTGTTTAAACTTCGGAGCCTGTGTTGCAGTGTTGTCCACCTGCTGCCCCGCTGATGAAGCCTTGGCATCAGTTTGGAAAATATCATCATTTTGAACAGGTGCGAGCTCATCTGCATACTCAGGCATAAAGCCCTGAGGCAATGATTCATTATTGCTTTGCTGCTGACGCGCTTTACGACGTGACAAGCCCAGTAAACCCAGCAACAAAGCAAGCACAGCACCACCACCAGCTACTGCAACTAAAGCTGGATTCGCCATAATCTGATCAACGATGCTTTTATTCTCACTTGCAGTTGCATCCTTGTTATCAACTGCAACTGGAGTTGCATCTTGCGTGCTGGCATCTTCTGCATCGGTTGGCACAGTGCCAGCCAAAGCTGACTCATCGACGTCTTGATCCACTGCTGAACCAGTTGCAAGCAACTCGTCTCGCTCAATAGGCGCAGAAGTGTCTTGCGTGCTCTGTGCTGCATCTAAGTCAGACTGTGCATCCAACTCAACATTTTGAGTGGCCATTTGCTCAGTTAGATCTGCATTACCGCCAGCCTCTTGCAACTGCGTCAGCAAGTTATCTTTTAACTCAACTAAACGCTGCAGCTTGGTCAATTGGCTATTTAGATCATCAACACGGCTTTTCAGATCTTCGTTTTCAAGCAAGGCAGAGTCTAAGCGCTCTTTACTTGAAGCCAGTTGATCTTGCAGGTTCTGCAACTCATTACTTCGGCCACGATCGGAAGCCTGCTTGGATTCACCCGGCGTTTCTGCGACCAATCTTAAACTGTCTGTTTGCTCAATCTTTTGTGGTGCTGCATCGGTTTGCTGACGCTCAGTGGCATCCAACTGTCGCTTTGCCAGTGCAGTGGTACGCCTGTTTTTCCAGTTAGCATTTTGCTCTGCAACTTCTGCTGCAGCCTGTGCAAAAGTGCGCTTATTGACATCTTCCAGCGTAGGTAAACGCAAGAGTTGATCGTTTTTCAAACGATTTATATTGCCACTTAAGAAAGCATCGGGATTACGATCTTGAATCGCCAGCATGGTTTGCTGCACAGAAGATCCAACCTTCACCTTAATAGCAATATTCCACAGAGTGTCATTTTTCTTAACACGATACTCAGTGAGCCGTGCTGCTTGCGGCATGGCAACTGAGGCTTTATTGGTCACAACTTTGTCAGCAGTTGACTTAGATGCTGAGTTTAATTGAGCCTGAGTCGTACCAGCGGTGACGACAGGTTGCGCAGTAGAGACCTGCCCTGGCTTATATAAAGGCGGATCAAGTAATAAGGTGTACTCACGCAAAAGACGGCCATTAGGCCACAGCACTTCAACTAAAAAATTAAGATAGGGCTCTTTAACAGGCTTAGCACTGGTCACACGAATAACACTTTTACCATTAGCTCCAACCACAGGAGTAAAGGTCAAACCGGTTAGGAAAAACTGACGATCAACTCCAGCCTTAGTAAAGTCTTCCGCAGAGGCTAAGCGAGTTTTAATATTAGCAGAGGTTAAATCACGTACTTCTAATAAGGTGATCTCCGCTTCAAGCGGCTGATTTAGCGATGATTTTACTGCTAATTCACCCAAGCCCAGTGCATTGGCAAAACCAGATGTAAACGCTGTGGCCGCGGCAACTGCTAACACCAACTTACGAACTTGAAGCATATAGAGTGATCCCTTGTTATTCGCTCCGGATACTCCGGAAAAACATGAATGAACTGCTTTTAACAAAAATAGTTATGGCCACTGTTAGCCGCATTCAAACTTAAATATATTTACGACTAAACACATTGTGTATGTTTATGTGCTCAGTATCTTGCAGCGAGTCAGTTTTATCAACTTCGAATCAACCCACACACGCTATAGCGGGCTATTGTAAGCTGTATTTAGTCTATGCATTGCGCATTTTAGACTTTTTTATACCTTCTTTAAACGAATAAACGCGTAAAATCGAAGATATCGATTTTACGCGTTCGATCACTCACTCAATTAACGCTCTAATAAAATACGTAACATTCTACGTAAAGGTTCAGCAGCACCCCACAACAACTGGTCACCAACAGTGAAAGCTCCCAGATAATGCGACCCCATATTCAATTTACGCACGCGGCCCACTGGAATATTCATGGTTCCAGTCACTGCAGTTGGGGTGAGCTCATGCATAGTGGTTTCACGATCATTCGCAATTAAGCGCACCCAAGGATTGTGTTGGCTGATCATGTTTTCGATATCAGCCAGCGGCACATCCTTGTTCAACTTAATGGTCAACGCCTGGCTGTGGCAGCGCATGGCACCAACACGCACACACAAACCATCCACTGGAATTGGATTTTTAAAACGGCCCAACACCTTGTTCGTTTCCGCTTGCGCCTTCCACTCTTCACGACTTTGACCGTTGGGTAATGCGCTATCAATCCAAGGGATTAAGCTGCCTGCCAATGGCACACCAAAATTATCGACTGGACAGGCCTCACTGCGCTGAAACTCAGCTACTTTACGATCAATGTCTAAAATCGCACTGGCTGGATCTTGTAATTCAGCCGCTACAGATGAATGAATACCACCCATTTGACGAATCAGTTCACGCATATTCTGCGCACCAGCACCGCTGGCTGCTTGATAGGTCATGGCGCTCATCCACTCAACCACGCCCGCTTCAAATAAGCCACCAAGACCCATCAACATTAAGCTGACAGTGCAGTTACCACCGACATAGTCTTTAATGCCAGTTTCTAGCGCGTGATCAATACCTTTACGATTCACCGGGTCCAGTACAATCACCGCGTGATCTTTCATGCGCAACGTTGAGGCGGCATCAATCCAATAACCTTCCCAACCTGCTTCACGCAATTTAGGGTACACCGCATCGGTGTAGTCGCCACCTTGGCAGGTTAAGATCACATCCAGCGCTTTGAGCTCATTAATATCATAAGCATCTTTTAGCGCTGGAGTATCTTTACCAATGGCAGGGCCCTGTCCACCCACGTTTGACGTGGTAAAGAACACAGGCTCGATTAAATCAAAATCCTGTTCTTCGAGCATGCGCTGCATCAGGACGGATCCCACCATGCCGCGCCAACCTACTAGTCCTACACGTTTCATTACGACTACACCTATTGTTAGTGATCAACCCATCACAGCATTGCTCAGCAAGAACTGTGATGGATGGAGTGAATTGAGTAATCTTACAGTTTTGCTAATGCTGCGACTACAGCGGCACCCATTTGCGCGGTACCCACTTTCTGCATGCCCGCTGAGAAAATATCACCGGTACGCAAACCTTGATCAAGCACATTACTAACAGCTTGTTCAATTGCATCAGCTGCAGCCAGTTCGTTAAAGCTGTAACGCAACATCATCGAAACTGACAAGATTGTAGCTAAAGGATTAGCCAAGTCTTGCCCAGCAATATCAGGTGCAGAACCGTGGCACGGCTCATACATACCCTTGTTATTAGAGTCTAACGATGCCGATGGCAGCATACCAATGGAGCCGGTCAACATAGAAGCTTGATCCGATAGAATATCACCAAACATATTCTCTGTGACAATCACATCAAACTGCTTGGGCGCACGGACCAACTGCATGGAAGCGTTATCCACGTACAAATGGCTAAGCTCAACATCAGGGTAATCTTTAGCGACTTCGATCACCACTTCACGCCATAGGCGGCTGGACTCCAACACATTGGCCTTATCTACTGAACACAGCTTTTTGCTGCGCAGACGCGCCATATCAAAACCAACTTTAGCAATACGACGGATTTCACTCTCTTTGTACGGCAGCGTGTCATAGGCCATGCGCTCGCCATTTTCCAGCGTTACAGTTTCGCGCGGGCTACCAAAGTAAATACCACCAGTCAGCTCACGTACGATCAGCACATCTAAGCCCGACACCACTTCCGGCTTTAATGTTGATGCTTCCGCCAGTTGCGGATAAAGAATCGCCGGCCGCAAGTTACCAAACAGTCCCAACTCAGAACGCATCTTTAACAGACCACGCTCAGGACGAATTGCACGATCAAGATTATCCCACTGCGGACCACCCACAGCACCCAGCAAAATCGCATCCACTTCACGCGCTAGCGCTAAAGTTGAATCAGCCAAAGGTACGCCGTGCTTATCAATCGCCGCACCACCCAACTCACCTTCAACCAGCTCAAAACCCAGCTTAAACTTGGTGTTGGCCAGCTCTAAAACTTTAACCGCTTCAGTCATGATTTCTGGACCGATGCCATCACCGGGTAATACTAAAATCTTTTTAGACATTTCAAATACTCAGCACCGCTGTGACTGCACAGCAGCGCATATTAGTTAAATTAAAGGTGTCAAACACCTATGATTAAAGGGCATCAAACAGCCAAGGGTTAGCCTTTTTATAACCCACTTCAAACTCACGAATCTGCTCAGCATCTTGCAAAGTCAGACCGATATCATCTAAACCATTGAGCAAACAATGCTTACGGAAGGCATCGACTTCAAATGAATACTGCACACCATCAGGGCGGGTTACCGTCTGCGCAGCTAAATCCACAGTCAACTGATAGCCTTCGGTCGCTTCAGCCTGCGCAAACAACTCATTGACTTCAGCAGCGGTTAACACTATCGGCAACAAACCGTTTTTAAAGCTGTTGTTGTAGAAAATATCGGCAAAGCTTGGCGCGATAATCGCACGAAAACCATACTCTTCTAGTGCCCATGGCGCGTGCTCACGGCTTGAACCGCAACCAAAGTTTTCTTGCGCCAGCAATACACTGGCACCTTGGTAGCGTGGCTGGTTTAACACAAATTCAGTATTAAGCGGACGCTTGCTGCTGTCCTGATCCGGCTGACCTTCATCAAGGTAGCGCCACTCATCAAATAAGTTCGGGCCAAAGCCGGTGCGCTTAATGGATTTTAAAAACTGCTTTGGAATAATCTGGTCAGTATCCACGTTGGCGCGATCCAACGGAGCAACTAACCCCTGATGCTGAGTAAAAGCCTTCATGCTGATGCTCCTTCTTTCATTAATTCACGCACATCAACAAAGTGGCCTTTCACCGCCGCGGCAGCTGCCATGGCTGGGCTGACTAAGTGCGTACGACCGCCATTACCCTGACGACCTTCAAAGTTACGGTTGGACGTCGATGCGCAATGCTCGCCGCTGCCCAATTTGTCAGGGTTCATGGCTAAGCACATTGAGCAACCTGGCTCACGCCATTCAAAACCTGCATCCAAAAAGATCTTATCCAGCCCCTCTTCTTCAGCTTGTTTTTTCACTAAACCGGAACCTGGTACCACTAACGCCTGAATCACATTACTGGCAACTTTACGGCCTTTGGCCACTTCTGCTGCCGCACGTAAGTCTTCAATCCGCGAGTTGGTGCACGAACCAATAAACACACGATCCACTTTAATATCGGTAATCGCTTGGTTGGCGGTTAAGCCCATGTATTTTAATGCACGGGTAATCGAATCGCGTTTGGTTGGATCAGTTTCTTTTGCAGGGTCTGGCACATTAGCATCCACCGGCAGCACCATTTCCGGTGACGTACCCCAGCTCACTTGCGGGATAATATCTTCTGCGCGCATCTCAACGATGGTGTCAAAGTGCGCATCATCATCAGAAACCAAATCTTGCCATGCGGCAACAGCTGCAGTCCAATCCGCGCCTTTTGGCGAGTAGGGACGGCCTTCAACGTAGTCGATGGTTTTCTGATCCACTGCCACCATACCCACGCGGGCACCGGCTTCGATGGACATGTTACATAAGGTCATGCGACCTTCCATCGACAGTTCGCGAATCGCGCTACCGGCAAATTCCAACGCATGACCGTTACCGCCCGCGGTACCAATCTTGCCGATAATCGCCAAGACGATATCTTTAGCCGTGACACCAGCCGGCACTTGGCCTTCAACACGCACTTGCATGTTTTTCATTTTCTTAGCAACCAAGCACTGGGTAGCCAGCACATGCTCAACTTCAGACGTACCAATACCGTGCGCTAATGCACCAAAGGCACCATGAGTTGAAGTATGTGAGTCACCACAAACAACCGTCATACCCGGCAGAGTGGCACCCTGCTCTGGGCCAATCACGTGCACGATACCTTGACGCACATCGTTCATTTTAAACTGCAAGATGCCGTACTCATCGCAGTTATCATCCAAAGTTTGTACTTGAATGCGCGAGATGTTATCCGCAATCGCCGCAATACCGCCGTCACGTTCTTTCTTGGTGGTCGGCACGTTATGGTCCGGCGTGGCAATATTGGCATCAATGCGCCAAGGTTTACGACCCGCTAAGCGCAAGCCTTCAAACGCCTGCGGCGAGGTCACTTCATGCAAAATATGGCGGTCGATATAAATCAACGAAGAGCCGTCATCACGGCGTTTAACTTCGTGCATCTCCCAGAGTTTGTCGTAAAGCGTTTTTCCAGCCATTAGACCGTCCTCATCAGAATTATGTGCAGCGGCCATTCACCTACTGCTTATGGGCCTATCTTATGAGCTGCATTCGAATAACTCAAATTGATATTTCTTATCCATTAGATTCCATTTAGGAATAGCAGTATAGTTTCAGTTATTCAATTAATGAACTGAGGTGCGACTGATGGATTTAGCCAACCTGCAGACTTTTATTGCCATTGCCGAGCAACACAGCTTCTCACTGGCCGGTGCACGCTTGCACGTCACCCAGCCCGCCATCAGCAAACGCGTCGCCAGTCTCGAAGAGCAGCTGGGCGTACGTCTATTTGATCGTGTGGGCCGCGAAACCCGCTTAACTGAAGCCGGGCAAGCCCTTTTACCCCGCGCCTATCGCATTGTGAACGAGCTGGAAGATGCCCGCCGCGCACTGAGTAACCTCAGCGGCACGGTCAGCGGACGTCTGAGTTTAGCCACCAGCCACCATATTGGTTTACGCCGTTTGCCACCGCTGCTGCGCGCCTTTACTAAGCGCTACCCTGAGGTGATGCTGGATATTCGCTTTCTAGATTCTGAAGTGGCCTATGCCGACGTGCTGCATGGCCGTTGTGAGCTGGCGATTATTACTCTATCGCCCCACTGCGAAGCACCGCTTAAAGCCGTCAAAG
>CALZAE010000013.1 GCA_945612235.1 uncultured Gammaproteobacteria bacterium
TTCAAAAAGCGGCTAACCATGGTCGTGATAAAGCGCTGGAAATTGAAGCTAAAGGTTTTGTTAAGCTAGCGAAGACCTCAGTGGCTGAAAGCTTGATTGGTTTGTTCTTAAACGACCAAGAGCTCAAGCGTAAAGCTAAAGCACACGAGAAAATTGCCCGTGATGTGAAACTGTCAGCCGTATTAGGTGCAGGGATTATGGGGGGCGGTATCGCTTACCAGTCTGCGCTAAAAGGCACGCCAATTTTAATGAAGGATATCCGCGAAGAGGGTATTCAGTTAGGGCTCGATGAAGCGGCTAAGCTGTTAGTTAAGCGTGTGGAGCGTAAGCGCTTAACGCCAGCTGCTATGGCTAAAGCTTTGAATGCAATTCGTCCAACCATGTCCTATGGCGATTTTGGCCATGTGGATATCGTGGTTGAAGCGGTTGTTGAAAACCCCAAGGTCAAGCAAGCGGTATTGGCAGAAGTTGAGCAGCATGTAGGCGAGAACACCATTCTAGCTTCGAATACCTCAACCATCTCGATCAGCTTACTAGCGAAAGCGCTGAAGCGGCCTGAAAACTTTGTCGGCATGCACTTCTTTAACCCTGTGCATATGATGCCTTTGGTTGAAGTGATTCGTGGTGAACACTCATCTGATGAAGCGGTCGCGACCACTGTTGCTTACGCGCAGAAAATGGGTAAAAACCCAATCGTAGTCAATGACTGCCCAGGTTTCTTAGTCAACCGCGTACTGTTCCCATACTTTGGTGGCTTTGCAAAACTTGTCAGCGCTGGCGTTGATTTTGTGCGCATTGATAAAGTTATGGAGAAGTTCGGCTGGCCCATGGGCCCTGCCTACTTAATGGACGTGGTGGGTATTGATACCGGACACCATGGTCGTGACGTGATGGCTGAAGGTTTTCCAGACCGAATGAAAGATGATCAGCGCTCTGCAGTCGATGCATTGTATGAAGCCGATCGTTTAGGTCAGAAGAACGGTAAAGGTTTCTATGCTTATGAGACAGACAAGCGTGGTAAGCCGAAAAAAGTCGTGGACGATGCCATTGCTGGTGTTTTAGCGCCGGTGATTTATGAGCAGCGTGAAGTGACTGATGAAGACATCATCAATTGGATGATGATTCCATTGTGTATGGAAACAGTGCGTTGCTTGGAAGATGGCATCGTTGAGACCGCAGCAGAAGCCGATATGGGCTTGATTTACGGTATTGGCTTCCCATTATTCCGTGGCGGTGCATTACGTTACATCGACAGCATTGGTGTGGCTGAGTTTGTTGCTTTAGCTGATCAGTACGCTGATTTGGGTGCGCTATATCACCCGACCGAAAAATTACGTGAAATGGCCAAAAACGGTCAAACCTTTTTCGGTTAATCGATAACAGATTAGAGCGGGAGTAAAGATATGAGCTTAAATCCAAGAGATGCAGTCATTGTTGACTTCGGACGCACCCCTATGGGTCGTTCTAAAGGCGGGATGCACCGCAATACACGTGCTGAAAATATGTCAGCCCAGTTAATTACGGGTTTGCTAAATCGTAATGACAAAGTTAACCCAGCCGAAGTTGAAGATGTGATCTGGGGTTGCGTTAACCAAACCCTAGAGCAGGGCTGGAACATTGCCCGTATGGCGTCTTTGATGACTGCCATCCCTCACACCAGCGCTGCGCAAACTGTGAGCCGTTTGTGCGGGTCATCCATGAGCGCGCTGCACACTGCAGTACAAGCCATCCAAACCGGTAACGGTGATGTCTTTGTCGTCGGTGGTGTAGAACATATGGGTCATGTGGGCATGATGCACGGTCTTGAGCCGAATCCGCATATGTCACTCTATGCGTCAAAAGCTTCAGGCATGATGGGTTTGACGGCTGAAATGCTGGGTAAAATGCATGGTATCAGCCGTGAGCAGCAAGATGCGTTTGGCGAGCGTTCACACCGTTTGGCGCAAAAGGCTACCGTTGAAGGTAATTTCAAAGACGAAATTATTCCAATGCAAGGCTATGATGCTGATGGTTTCTTAAAGGTGTTTGATTACGACGAAACCATTCGTCCAGAGACAACACTGGCAAGCTTGGCCGCATTACGCCCTGCGTTTAACCCTAAAGGCGGTACTGTAACTGCCGGTACTTCATCACAGATCACTGATGGTGCTTCGTGCATGATCGTAATGTCTGCGCAGCGTGCTAAAGACTTAGGTATTGAGCCTATGGCTGTCGTGCGCTCGATGGCCGTTGCGGGTGTGGATCCGGCGATTATGGGTTACGGTCCTGTGCCGGCCACGCATAAAGCCTTGAAGCGTGCCGGTTTAACTATGGATGATATTGACTTTGTTGAGCTTAACGAAGCCTTTGCTGCCCAGGCTTTACCTGTGCTCAAAGACTTAAAACTGCTGGATAAAATGGAGCAGAAGGTCAATTTACATGGCGGTGCGATTGCCTTAGGTCACCCATTTGGCTGTTCTGGTGCGCGTATCTCCGGTACTCTGCTCAATGTAATGAAGCAAAACAGTGGTACTTTAGGTTTAGCCACCATGTGTATTGGTTTAGGCCAAGGTATTTCTACGGTATTTGAACGCGTGTAAACGTCTTCGCAATACCAAAGCCGGGGCTTGTTGCCTCGGCTTTTTTATTTGGAAGCATATAATGAGTATACAAGTTGGCATTTATCAGCATTATAAGGGTCCACAATATCGAGTGATTGGCGTTGCCCAGCACTCGGAAAGCGAAGAGCAATTGGTCGTCTATCAAGCGCTATATGGCGACTTTGGTCTATGGGTACGTCCGCTGTCAATGTTTGTTGAGCAGGTGCAAGTGCAGGGACAATTGCAGCCGCGTTTTACTTTGTTACATGCTGAAGAAAACATGTTTTTACCGCCAAAAAGCTGAGAGCAAATTCAGCAAAAACTTGACCTAAGTAGCTTTCAACCTATATATAGCCTCACTATAAAGTAAGTTATCGTATTTTTTTGTGATATTGAGCCTGTCGTTACAGCTGTGTCACTTTATCTATTCCAGGAATATTCTGAGCAATGAGCAAATCGCTGGTTATCGTAGAGTCCCCCGCAAAAGCGAAGACAATCAACAAATACTTAGGTAATGAGTATGTGGTGAAGTCGAGCGTGGGTCATATTCGTGATTTACCGACAAGTGGCGGTTCTGCTGCTGGTAAAGAGCCAGCTAAGCGCGCGAAAGCTGCAGACACTGCACAATTAACGCCCAAAGAAAAAGCCATGCGCACTTTGGTCGCCAGAATGGGTATTGATCCTGAAAATGACTGGAAGGCGCGTTACGAAATTCTGCCTGGTAAAGAAAAGGTTATCGAAGAGCTGCGCCGTTTAGCTAAAGACGCTGATACTATTTATCTCGCAACGGACTTGGACCGTGAGGGTGAGGCGATTGCCTGGCACTTGCGCGAAGCCATTGGTGGCGATGACAGCCGTTATAAGCGTGTGGTGTTTAACGAAATTACTGAGAAGGCCATTCAAGGTGCGTTTGCTGAGCCAGGTCAGTTGGATATTGATCAGGTTAATGCGCAACAAGCGCGTCGCTTCTTAGACCGTGTCGTGGGCTTTATGGTCTCGCCACTGTTATGGAAAAAAGTTGCGCGTGGATTGTCTGCAGGTCGTGTGCAGTCGGTGGCGGTGAAGCTGGTGGTTGAGCGCGAGAAAGAGATCCGAGCATTTATTCCTGAAGAGTTTTGGCAGGTGCACGCGGATTTAAATAACGCGGATAAAATCAATACCCGCTTTGAAGTGATGCGTGATGCCGGTAAAGCTTTTCGCCCAGTCAGTAAAGAGCAAACTGATGCGGCATTGGCAGTGCTGGAAAAGTCAGTCTACTCAGTGGTTAAGCGTGAAGATAAGCCCACCAGTAGCCGTCCAAGTGCACCTTATATTACTTCGACTTTGCAGCAAGCGGCCAGTACGCGTTTAGGTTTTGGCGTGAAGAAAACCATGATGCTGGCGCAGCGTTTGTATGAAGCCGGTTACATTACCTATATGCGTACTGACTCAACCAATATTTCTAACGATGCCATTGAAATGGTGCGTGGTTTTATTGAAAAAGAGTTTGGTAAAAAATACGTGCTGGACACGCCCGTGCTGTATAGCAGTAAGCAAGGTGCACAAGAGGCTCACGAAGCGATTCGACCCTCTGATGTCAAGGTGCAAACTTCCATGCTTAAAGGGATGGAGCGCGACTCTGAGCGCTTGTATGAGTTGATTTGGCGTCAGTTTGTGGCGTGCCAAATGCCGCCGGCGGAATATATCGCCACCAGCTTAACCGTTGAAGCAGCACAATTTGAATTGCGCGCGCGCGGTCGTATCTTGAAATTTGATGGTTACACCAAGGTACAGCCACAGCAAGGTAAGGGTGCGGAAGATGCAGTCTTGCCTGATTTGAAAAAAGGCGATGTGCTGAGTTTAATCAAGCTTGATCCTACGCAGCACTTTACTAAGCCGCCGGCGCGTTTCAGTGAAGCGAGCTTGGTGAAAGAGTTGGAGAAGCAGGGCATTGGTCGACCTTCAACCTATGCTGCTATTATTTCGACCATTCAAGATCGTGGTTATGTCGCCTTACAAAATCGTCGTTTCTATGCGGAAAAGATGGGTGATATTGTCACCGAGCGCCTGGGCGAAAGCTTTGCAAATCTGATGGATTACAGCTTTACCGCGCAAATGGAAGAGCGTCTAGACCATGTGGCGCATGGTGAGTTGCAGTGGAAGCAGCTGCTGGATGAGTTTTACAGCGACTTTAAAAGCAAGCTTGAAGCGGCCGATTCAACAGAGAATGGTATGCGTGAAAATACGCCAACCATGACCGATATACCATGTAAGGAATGCGGTCGACCAATGATGATTCGCACCGCTTCAACCGGTGTGTTTTTAGGTTGTTCAGGTTACAGTTTGCCACCTAAAGAGCGTTGCAAGTCAACCATGAACTTGGTGCCAGGCAATGAAATCGCTGAAGATGACGAAGGTGAGTCTGAGTCATTGTTGCTGCGTAATAAGCGTCGTTGTGCCAAGTGCGATACGGCGATGGATGCGTACTTACTGGATGAAACGCATAAGTTGCATGTCTGTGGTAATAACCCCGATTGCACCGGTTTTGCCATGGAAGAAGGGCAGTTCCGCATTAAAGGTTATGAAGGTCCAAGCTTAGAATGCGATAAGTGCGGCAGTGAGATGCAGTTAAAAACCGGCCGTTTTGGTAAGTATTTTGGCTGCACTAATACTGAATGTAAGAACACGCGTAAGTTATTGCGCAGTGGTGAAGCCGCGCCCCCCAAGATGGATCCGGTGCCAATGCCTGAATTGAAGTGCATCAACGTTGACGACACTTATGTGTTGCGCGATGGTGCTTCAGGTATGTTCTTGGCTGCCAGTCAGTTCCCGAAAAAGCGTGAAACTCGAGCGCCGTTGGTACTTGAATTATTGCCGCATAAAAAGGAAATTGACCCCAAGCACACGTACTTATTCAGCGCGCCGACCCATGATCCCGATGGTGAGCCAACGGTGATTCGTTACAGTCGTAAAACCAAAGAGCAGTATGTGCAGTCAGAAATTGACGGTAAGCCCAGTGGCTGGAAAGCATTTTACGATGGTAAAAAGTGGCAGGTGGAAGATAAGCGTAAAGCTAAGCCGGTCGATAAGCCTAAAGCTTAAGGTGTCTGCAGGGCTCAATAGGCCCTGCAGTGTTTATTTGATTTTTTAAGAGTGATTTATGTCCAGTGCGTTTTTGGAAATTGTTGAGCTGCCAGACGGTCGCATTGTGTTGCGCCGTGCAGAAGAAGATACGCCGTTAGTGACTTTAACTTTTTCCAGTGAGGCGCGTGGTTTTTTAAAAGCGCGCTATATTGATATTGCTAAAGAAATGTTTCATGCCGGACTCTTGGCCGCAGGGCATTTGGCTGAGGAAGAAGCACTAGACGAAGTGGACGAGGATGACCCTGCTGGTCATACAGTGCATTAATTGCCGATATGACTCAATCTGCTTTGTCGGGCGCCAGTCGAGTGCATCTGCCTTCTGGTTCTTATGTCTGGCTACTGGACTTTTTGTGCGAGCGCTTTGCTGCTATTAGTCGTGAAAGTTGGCAGCAGCGTATGCTGGACGGTAAGGTTTTAGATGAGCAGCAGCGGTGTCTAACACCCACTGCGCCTTATCAGGCTGGTACTTTGGTGTATTACTTTCGAGAAGTGCCGAATGAGACGGTGGTGCCCTTTACAGAAAGTATTTTATATCAAGATGAACACTTAATAGCTGTCGATAAGCCGCATTTTCTACCGACGATGCCCGCCGGGCGTTATGTCGAAGAGACGCTTTTGCGTCGCTTAATTAAGCGCTTAGATAATGCTGACATTGTGCCTATTCATCGCTTGGATCGCTTAACTGCTGGCGTGGTGCTGTTTTCTGTGAACCCTGGCAGTCGTGATGCTTATCAAGGCTTATTTCGTCAGCGTAAAGTATTTAAGTGTTACGAAGCGTTAGCGGGTGCATTGCCTGAGTTGGCTTGGCCTTACCGTCATCGCAGTCGACTTGAGCCTGCTGAACAGTTTTTTCGGATGCAGGAAGTGGCGGGTGTGGCCAATAGCGATACTGTGATTGAAGTCTGTGAGCAGTTGGAAGATGTGTGGCGTTATCGTTTGTATCCGGTCACGGGTCGTAAGCATCAGTTGCGCGTGCATTTAGCTGCTTTAGGTGCAGCGATTATCAATGATCCGTTGTACCCACAATTGCAGGCGCAGATTGCCGATGAAAGCTATCAGCAGCCTTTGCAGTTGCTGGCGCGGCAAATTAGCTTTGTTGATCCTTTGACTGGCATTTTGCGCAGTTTTAAAAGTCAGTTGACCCTGTCTTTATAAGTATTGGTAACTAGTACTAGTCAAGATGGCCTAAAAGTGTCTATAATATGCGCCGGCCAGATCGGCCCCCGTTAAGGTTACTGCAATATCCCGAAGCTTACGCTTCGACTGCTTGTCCTAGATTGGACTATCCTAGACGTTTTTTCTAAAACAGCGTTCTCGCAAATACTCGCAATTAGGCTGCCAAAAGGGCGACCATTTATGGTCTTTCATGGCGTGTGCAGCTTTCATGGGTCTTTGCGGATGCTTATTAAGGCATACCATGACCCAAGAAATCGAAAACACCCCAGCTATCGCTCCTTTTAACACTCTCGGACTGCACCCTTCAGTGCTTGCTGCTATCACTGCAGTGGGCTATGAGGAGCCGTCTCCGATTCAAACTCAGTCCATTCCGTTGATTATGGCTGGCCACGATATGATCGGCCAGGCACAAACTGGTACTGGTAAAACAGCTGCGTTTGCATTACCTATTTTGTCGCGTATTGATGCCAACCGTCGTGAAGCACAGGTGTTGGTGCTAGCACCAACTCGTGAGTTAGCGTTACAGGTTGCTACTGCATTTGAAAGCTTTGCTGCGCAAATGCCCACAGTGAACGTTGTTGCTATTTATGGTGGCGCGCCGATGGGCCCGCAACTTAAAGCCATCCGTAATGGTGCGCAGGTCATTGTTGCGACTCCAGGTCGTTTGGTTGACCACTTGAGCCGTAACGGTGGTTTGCTGTCAACCATTAAGTTCTTAGTGCTTGATGAAGCTGATGAGATGTTAAAGCTCGGCTTTATGGATGACTTGGAAGTTATTTTCAATGCTATGCCTGATGAGCGTCAGACCGTATTGTTCTCAGCAACATTACCATCATCAATTCGCGGTATTGCAGAAAAGCACTTGCGTAACCCTCAGCAAGTTAAAATTGCTAGCAAAACCCAAACGGTGGCGCGTATTGATCAAGCTCACCTGATGGTGCATGCGGATCAAAAAATAAACGCTGTATTGCGCTTGCTCGAAGTTGAAGACTTTGACGCGATGATCGGTTTTGTGCGTACCAAACAAGCGACTTTAGACATCGCTGCTGCACTTGAGGCTAAAGGCTATAAAGTTGCTGCACTCAATGGTGACATCGCGCAAAACCAACGTGAGCGCGTGATTGATTCACTAAAAGATGGCCGTTTAAATATTGTGATTGCAACTGACGTTGCTGCTCGTGGTCTTGATGTGCCGCGTATTACTCACGTATTTAACATTGATATGCCATATGACCCAGAGTCCTATGTACACCGTATTGGCCGTACCGGCCGTGCTGGTCGTGAAGGCCGCGCATTACTGTTAGTGACGCCGCGTGAGCGTCGTATGTTGCAGGTGGTTGAGCGTGTCACAGGTCAGAAAATTGCTGAGATTCAATTGCCTGATGCTAAAGTGATTCTGCAGGCGCGTATTCGCCGCCTGACTCAAGACTTAGCACCACGCGTTAAAGATAAAGAAAACAAAAACGTTGAGCTGTTGGCGCATTTGACCACTGAGCTTAACTGCAGTGCTGAAGATTTAGCATTGGCGTTATTAGCTAAAACGACTGAAGGTCAAGCCTTTACCTTAGATGGTGTTGAGCGTGAGCAGCCAGTTTTAGCACCACGTGGTCGTGATAACCGTGATCGTGATGATCGTGGCGGTCGTGGTCGCGATGATCGTGGTGGCCGTGGCGAAGGTGGTCGCGGTGACCGTGGTGGTGAAGGCGGACGTGAGCGTCGCGCACCATTAGCACTCAGCGAAGGTAAAGTACGCTGCCGTACAGCATTAGGTGTGCGTGATGGCGTTGCTGCGCGTAACTTGTTGGGCGCAATTCTGAACGAAGGTGGTCTGTCACGTGATGCGATTGGTCGTATTCAGATTCGTGAAAGCTTCAGCTTAGTTGAGTTGCCAGAAGAAGGCCTAGAGAGCTTGCTCAGCAAACTCAAAGACACTCGCGTTGCAGGTAAAGCACTGAAGCTGCGCCGCTACCGTGAAGATTAGTCTATAGACTGGCAGTTGATGCTTAGGTATTAATAGCTGATAAAAACCGATTTGACTGTAAAGTTGAATCGGTTTTTTTGTTTCTAGGGCGAATAGTTTTTGAAAATTCAATGCTATGCAATCATAGGCGACTATCGCTTTATGCAGTAACAGGGCAATGTCCTTTATAGTGTATGTTTTACTCGGTGAGGAGATGTGTGTATGACCTTGCGAATCTGTATTTTAGAAGCTGATGACCTGCACCCAACGCTACAAGAGTCATATCTTGGTTTTGGTGAAATGTTTAAGCGCTTGTTCGCTACACAGGAGACAGACTTAGCCTTTCAGATCTTTAATGTGGTGCAAGGAGAGTACCCTGCTGCTGATCAGTATTTTGATGCTTATTTAGTAACAGGCAGCAAGGCAGACTCTTTTGCTAATGATCCATGGATTGTGACCTTGCGAGCGTATCTACGCGCTCGCTTTGAGTCTGGTGATGTGTTGTTGGGCGTTTGTTTTGGGCATCAAATTCTTGCCTTAGTTTTAGGTGGTGATACGCAGCGCTCCAATAAAGGCTGGGGTATTGGTGTGCACAGTTATGCTTTGCATAAGCCGCAGTGGTTGCATGATGCGCCTGAGCAGTTTCAATTGCTTATCAGTCATCGTGATCAAGTAGTTGCTTTGCCGCACAAGGCCACAGTGTTAGCTAGCAGTGAATTTTGTGAGTATGCAGCCTTTACTATTGGTCAGCAGGTTTTGTGCTTTCAGGGGCATCCTGAATTTACTCCTGATTTTTCGGCGGCGCTGCTGCGTATTCGAGAGTCGATCTATTGTCCGCAGCAGTACCAAAAGGCGTATCAGAGCTTAAGGCAGCAGCATGATGGTCAAGTTGTTGCGCGCTGGATGCTCAGCTTTATACGTATGGCGCAAAGTGCGCGAGTAGCAGAGTCGTCAGTAGTGCCAACAAGTGAGGCTGTATGCTCAGCTTAGTGTCTGTGTTGCAGCACTATGCTGCAGCCTTGTTACTTGGCGCCTTTGTTTTAGGTGCTGCTGTGCAGCAGTTTATGCGCGGGCAGGGCTTAACTCGGCAACTGAGCGCCAGTCAGGCAGCTTTAGCTCAAGCTCAGCAGCAGGTACAGCAGCAAGACACCGAGCTGCAAGTCTTGGGTAGTCAGCATGATCAGTTGTATGAGCAGCTTAAGCAGCGCGATATTGATATGCAGCAACTCAAGGCTGAGCACAGTCAATTGCATACACAGCTCATGCACAGCCGTGGTGGGGCTGAAGCAGCACAGGCTGGGTATCGTGAGTTAAAAGAGCAGCAACAGCTGCGCGAGCAGGCTTGGCAGGACATGCAGGGTAAATATGCTGATTTACAGCATAGTTATCAGCAGTTGCAGCAAGATTTTTCTTCATTACAGGGTTTGAGTGCACAGAAAGAAAAGCACCTACTGGAGCAGCAGCAGTTGCTTAAAGACAGTCGTGAGCAACTCAAACTGGAGTTTGAGCAGCTGGCCACGCAGATCTTTGAGGCGCGTGGGCAGTCGTTAACCCAAACTAGTCAACAGTCTCTAGAAACAATGCTCAAACCGTTTCGTGAGCAAATTGATGGCTTTCGTCAAAAAGTTGAAGACATTCATCATAAAGATGTACAGCAGCAAGCTTCTTTGCAGCAACAATTGCTGCAGCTTAAAGAGCTGAATCAGCAAATCACCCAAGAGGCGCATGAACTGAGCAGTGCATTGCGTGGGCAGACCAAGACTCAAGGTAATTGGGGCGAGTTGATTTTAGAAAATGTGCTGGAGCGTGCAGGTTTGCAGCAAGGTAAAGACTTTGCCCGTGAGGTTAGCTTTACCACCAGCGAAGGACGCAAGCGCCCTGATGCTATTGTCTATTTACCGCAAAATAAGCATTTGATTATTGATGCTAAAGTCTCGCTCAATGCTTATCTGCGTTATGTAAACGCCGATGACGATACATTGCGAGCGCAAGCTTTGCATGAGCATGTGACTGCCTTTGCTGCGCGCGTAGCTGAATTAGCTGAGCGTGATTATGCCGCGCTGCCCGGTTTGAATGCGCCAGATATGGTGTTTATGTTTGTGCCTATTGAGTCGGCTTTTGCGGACGCGGTGCGAGCGGATGAGGGCTTGTTGCAGCGCGCTATTGAGCAAAATATCTTAATTGCCACGCCCAGCACCTTGCTGGCCAGTTTGACTATTGTGCGGCAGTTGTGGCGTTTTGAAGAGCAAAGTCGCAGTACTGCCGAGTTAGCCGAACGTGCAGGTAAAGTTTATGACAAGTTGCGTATTTTTTTGGGCAGTATGGATGGTATTGGCAACAGCTTGGACCGTGCACAAGAAGCCTATCGCAAAGCGTGCGACCAATTGGTTAATGGACGGGGTAACTTGATTAAGCAGGTCAGTGATTTTCAGCAGTTAGGTGTGGCAGTCAAAGCTGAAATTGCTGAGCAATGGCAAGACCGCGCACGACTTGAACTCACCCACAATACAGAAGGTGAGTCCGCTGATTAGTTTTGCAGTTGCCCCAGTAGTTGCTTGACAGCTACCACAGAGGCCTGTTTGTGCTGCAGTTCCAGTTCGTTGAGCAGTTGCGTAAAGGGTTGTTTTTCTGCACTGCTCAGGGCACGCCACGCATCATGCGTTGGGATGTGTTCAGTCGCGCTGAAAACTGACTGTAAGACTTGATAGTCTGGGTGCATGGTTAACTCGGTATCATAATGATCCAAAATAACTTTGATGCGAATACAGCCTTCTGCCCAAGGCATTTGCTCGGTTAGAAAACCATTGGCCAATACGATTAAATCATCACGACGCAGGCGTTTTTGCTCAGCTTGCTGCTGTTGGTAGTTGTGCTGTGTTTGCCAAACTTTACGCCATAACAGCGCTGCATAAACAGCTAAAGCTAAAATACAAACAACAGCAGCAATCAACCAACTTGTTGAGAATGTCTGCACCTTATGCACCGTGACATTTTTTGTACTTTTTACCGCTATCGCACGGGCATGGATCGTTGCGGCCCACTTCTTTGAGTGGGTTGCGTACTGGCTCTTGATGGCTGTGATTGCAATGTGGGCCATGGACATGCGGTGTAGGCTCGTGTTGCTCGTGCGCGTGATTGCAGTCGGGACCGTGAACGTGTTCTGTAGAAGACATAATAATTACTCGCGAATATAGTCGCCGGGAATGATATCACCGTGACGTAGAATATTGATTTTTTTACCGAATAAAAGTCCAGTTTTTACCTCTGCCTGCAGAGCGTAATGAATGGGCTGGTCGGGTTTTTCTAGCATACGCATAATGACTTTAATATGCCGCCACAGATTAGTGTGGACGGGTATTTTAAAATAAGCGTATGAGTTACCTTGTACGGTAAGCCACTGATTATGAGAGCCTGTGGCCAGCGGGGTGTCGTTGAGCATCACGCGATAGTCTATGCTGCGCATGGGCAAACTATTGGCATTGGGGTTATCAACACGAAAGTGTAAAATAAACTGCTGCTCAAGTAACTTGGCATGTACTAGTTCGACATCAACTAATTGTATGTCCGGCTTTTTAAAACTGCTACCCACCCATGTTGAGCAGCCATTGAGTGCGCCAAAGGCAGTGAGCAACATCAAAAGTGCCGGTGTTTTCCAAATTGACGCTAAATAGCCCATTGATGAACTCCATATTTCACGGCAGTGTAGCAAGCATAGGTTGAGTAAATAAATATTAAGCACAAACAGTGCCTGTTTACGCCATAGATATCAATTAAATCGCTATGCATATCATTCATGATAAAGGGTTGGCTATGCAATACTTTGAAATTGCTTTCTCGGGACAGTTGCTACCCAGCGCTGAATTGTCACAGACGAAAGCAGCGATTATACGCTTATTTAAAGCTGATGAGGCGGCTCTGGCTCGGCTCTTTTCAGGGGTGCGAGTGGTGATTAAGTCGCGTGTTGATGCTGCTACTGCTGCTCAATACCAAGCTGCTTTTAAGCAGGCGGGCGCGGTACTTGAGTTGCGTGAATTAGAGTGTCAAGAGAGTGGTGATCTTACGCAGCGCAATGTAGCGCAGCACGCCGAGGTGCAGTCAGGACAAGAGCAAGTATTTGACGCTTTGCACGTTAAGGCGCGTGATCAATACATGGCGGCATTCAGTCATGTGCAAGCGTTGGATTTTGGTTTAGCGCCTGTGGGTGTTGATTTACAGCCGGCTAGCGTTGAGGTTGCCGCACCACAGTTTGATTTTTCCGATTTAACTTTAGCGCCAGTAGGCAGCGATATGGGGCAATTGCCGCCATCGAGGCCGCAACAATTACCGGATATATCTCATTTGGCTTTACTCGAGGATGACTGAGAAGGCGCATGATTAAAATGGATTAAAAGTAAGGTGCGCAACATTTTTTATACTTTAAACCGCTCGCGCAAGGGCAGGGTGCATTGCGCTCTGCACGCAGCGGCACATTGGGATCATAAAAAAACCATTGTTCAGCTGGCTTAATAAAGAGTGAGACTTCTTGATGCTGCTGAAGTCCTTGTACGTCTTGCCAGTGTGCAATAAATTCGACTGTAGCGTGGCGCTGATCATGAGCTAGAGTTTCATCTAATACTTCTAGGCTCAGCCATTTACTGTCTGTGCTCCATTGTCTAATACTTTCAATATCCAGCTGCTCTTGCTGTGCAGTTAAAGTAGTGGCTTGAATAAAGGCAATGTTGTGTTTGACATAGGCGCTGTAGCGCGCCCGCATTAAGGTCTGCGCAGAGCCAGGTAATTGACCCAAATGATAGGGCTCGCAGCATTGTGCATAGCTGAGGCTTGGGTTGCACGGGCAGGGTAAAAGCGCAGACATAATGAATCCCTAGAGCAGAAAATCTTGAAGCAGGCTATTATACATTTATAAATGAGTACTGAACAAACGTACAGTTGAAGAAAGTGGATAAAGCATGCTCAGCGATGAATTAAAAAAAACCATTCAAGGCGCCTATACACGCTTTTTAGAGGCCAAAGGGCTTAAAGCGCGCTATGGCCAACGTTTGATGATTGCTGAAGTGGCCAAAGTCCTCGGCAATATTAAAGTTGATGACGAAGGTAAGCGCGTAGGTGAGCCTGCCGTCGTGGCGATTGAGGCGGGTACGGGAACGGGAAAAACTGTGGCATACAGTTTGGCTGCGATTCCGGCAGCGCGTGCCGCGGGAAAACGCTTAGTGATTGCCACTGCAACTGTAGCCTTGCAAGAGCAAATCGTCGATAAAGACTTGCCTGATATTATTAAAAACAGTGGTTTGAGCTTTACTTATACCCTAGCCAAAGGGCGTGGCCGTTATTTATGTCTGTCGAAACTAGATAGTTTATCGCAGCAGGGTGAAGCTGAGCAGGCTACCGCGCAACTCTTTGCTGATGAAGGCTTTAATATTGCTGTGGACAGCGACAGCGAGAAACTCTTTACCGAGATGATCAATAAGTTGGCCAGTAATCGCTGGGATGGTGATCGCGATAGTTGGCCGCAAGTGCTTGAAGACACGACTTGGTCGCGGGTCACCACGGATCACACGCAGTGCACGGGCCGTCATTGCGCTAACTTCCAGCAGTGCTCGTTTTATAAAGCCCGCGAAGGTATGACCAAGGTTGACGTGATTGTCACCAACCACGATATGGTGCTGGCGGACTTAGCGCTTGGCGGTGGTGCTGTATTGCCTGATCCGCGTGAAACGATTTATGTGTTTGACGAAGGCCATCACTTACCTGATAAAGCCATTAATCATTTTGCGCACTTTACTCGTTTGCGTTCGACTGCTGATTGGTTAGGTCAAGTGGAAAAAAATCTCACCCGCCTGTTGGCACAAAACCCTTTGCCGGGTGACTTTGGGCGCTTATTGGAGCCTGTTCCAGAGTTGGCCAAAGGCTTGCGCACACAAATGCAATTTATGTTTACTTTGTGTGAGCAGATTGCTGAGTTTCGTCCCAATGTTGACCCTGATAGTTATGATAAACCCCGCTACCGCTTTGTGGGTGGTGTTATTCCTAATGAGTTGGCTGAGTTAGGTGGCGATCTGAAAAAAGAATTTATGCGCTTAACTGATATTTTTACGCGCGTTGCAGACTTATTAAAAAAAGCGATGGATGGTGAGCCGGGACTCGGCGTGCCGAGTCACCAAGCTGAAGAGTGGTATCCGTTGTTTGGTAGCTTGCTGGCGCGCTCTGAGGGTAATCAAGAGTTGTGGACCGCCTTTACCGCTGAAGACCCTGAGAAAAGTCCACCGATGGCGCGTTGGTTATCGCTAGCAGATGGCGGTGGGGCTTTTGATATAGAAGTGAATGCCAGTCCAATTTTAGCGGCTGAAACCTTGCGTCGTCATTTGTGGAATGTAGCGCATGGTGCTTTGGTGACTTCTGCCACCTTAACTGCGCTAGGTAAGTTTGATCGCTTTAATATGCGTGCAGGTTTGCCCTTTGAGGCGAAAAAAGCGGTGGTGCCCAGTCCGTTTAAATATGCTGAAGCGGGGGTCTTGCGTGTGCCTGATTTGCGTGCCGATCCGCGTGATGCCGATGCGCATACACAAGCCATTGTACGTGATCTGCCTGGGATTCTTGAGGGTGCGCAGGGTAGTTTAGTGCTGTTTTCTTCGCGCAGGCAAATGCAGGATGTATTTGAAGCAGTGGAGCGTGAGTGGCGTAAACGCGTGTTGATTCAAGGCAGTTTGTCGCGTCAAGAAACCTTGGCTAAACATAAGGCGCAGATTGATAAAGGTGAAATCAGTGTGCTCTTTGGTTTAGCTAGTTTTGCCGAGGGTATCGACTTGCCCGGTGCCTATTGCCAGCATGTGGTGATTGCAAAAATCCCTTTTGCGGTGCCTGATGATCCGGTTGAGGCAGCTTTATCCGAGTGGATTGAAGCGCGCGGTGGTAATCCTTTTATGGAAATTGCCGTGCCGGATGCTTCGTTGCGCTTGATTCAGGCCTGCGGGCGCTTATTGCGTAATGAGCAAGACACCGGCAGTGTGACCTTGTTGGATCGTCGCTTAGTCACTCAGCGTTACGGCAAGGCTATTTTAAACTCTTTGCCGCCGTTTCGGCGTGAAATTGATTAAGTGTTAATAGTGATAGTTGGAGCACAGTATGCATCTTGATGGCAGCAGTGATAGCGCATTTGGTGATGTGCTGGATGTGTTTACCCAGATTCTTGAACAACCTGAGCAGCGTGGGGCGGCCTTGTGTGTGCAAATTGCTGGTGAGACCGTACTTGATGTATGGGGCGGGGTGCTTGACCGTCATGGCGAGCAACTTTGGCAGCGCGATACCTTGATCAATATTTTTTCCAGTGGTAAGCCTGTCTCGGCAGTGGTGTTATTGCAACTGGTAGCTGAAGGGCGCTTGCAGTTGGATGCGCCGCTGGCGGAGTATTGGCCTGAGTTGGCCGCGCAAGGTCAGCAGCAAGTGACTGTACGGCAGGTGTTGAGTCATCGCGCTGGCTTGCCGGCAGTATTTGAACCGCTTGCGCCCGAGGCTTTATATGATTGGCCGCGGATGATTGCAGCGCTAGAAAATACTGCGCCTTGGTGGGCTCCGGGCAGCGCGCATGGCTATGCGCCCATGACTTACGGATGGTTAGTCGGTGAGTTAATTCGTCGTGTGGATGGCTGTGAACCTGGTGCTGCAATAGCGCAGCGCATTACTACGCCATTGCAGCTTGAGTTATACCTGGGTTTAAGTGAGCACCAGTTACCCTTGGTAGGCGATGTGATGCGCATGAAGGGAGCGCTCACCGACCCAGCAGCATTGCGCTTGATGCAAGCGATGGGGAAAGCCCCGCAAGGTATGTCAGCGAAAGCCTTTGCTAATCCATCTTCGATGATGACCAGTACCAATAAATTAGAGTGGCGACAAATGCAGCAACCGGCAGCCAATATGCACGGTACTGCGCGCGGCTTGGCGGGCTTCTATACTGGGTTGCTGCAAAATAAGTTGCTCGACAGTGAAATGCTCAACACCATGTTGCAAGAGCATAGCTTAGGGCCAGACTTAACTTTGCTTACCAGTACCCGCTTTGGTTTGGGTTGCATGTTAGAGCAGCCTGAGCAGCCAGCGGCAAGTTATGCCTTAGGTGCGCGTACTTTTGGTCATCCGGGTGCTGGAGGTACCTTGGGTTGTGCTGATCCTGAGCGAGAGGTCAGTGTGGTCTTTATCACTAATAGCTTAGGATCGAATGTATTGATGGATCCGCGGGCACAAAAAATTAACGCTATGCTGAAGGGGTGTGTATAGCGATGAGTCAAAAAATGTTGGCTGTGTAGAGAGGAGTGCGGTAACTGCGTTATGTATCCAGTGCTAAGGTTTTCGTATTGGATGCTAAACCTTTAATACACATGCTATAGATGAAACTGTGAGGAGCCAGCAACGCAGCAGAGGGTTGTGCGTTGCTGGTGTAATTTTTACTTTTCGTTGTGCTCACAGGCTTGTAGAGTATTTTCCAGTAAGCCAGCGCGTGTCATCGGACCAACACCACCAGGCACAGGGGTGATCCATGCGGCACGTTCGAGTGCGGCAGCAAAGCCTACATCGCCCACAAGTTTACCGTCAGCTTGGCGGTTGATACCGACATCAATCACAATGGCGCCAGGTTTAATCCACTCGCCTTTGACTAGGTTGGGAATACCCACGCCGACGACTACCAGGTCCGCGCGACGCACATGCTCTTCTAGGTTTTTAGTAAAGCGGTGGGTGATAGTGGTGGTACAACCCGCCAGCAGCAACTCCAACGCCATGGGGCGACCGACGATATTAGAAGCCCCGACAATCACGGCATCTAGACCATGCAAATCAACACCGGTGTGCTTAAGCAGCGTCATGATGCCTTTAGGGGTGCATGAGCGTAGTAATGGCATACGTTGTGCTAGGCGGCCGACGTTATAAGGGTGGAAACCATCGACGTCTTTATAAGGGTTGATGCGTTCTAGTAATAAAGATGAATCAAGGTGAGCAGGTAGGGGGAGTTGTACCAAGATACCATCGACCGTAGCATCAGCATTCAGAGTATCGATTAAATCCAATAGCTCATCTTGTGTGGTACTGGCTGGTAAATCGTAGGCTTGTGATTTAAAGCCCACTTGCTCGCAGTCTTTGCGTTTATGCGAAACATAAACTTCAGACGCTGGATCGTTACCCACTAAAATAACGGCTAAGCCCGGTGCGCGTAAACCTTGGTCTAGACGGTTTTGTACTTGTTGAGCGATATCTTTGCGAATATCTGCGGCGATCTGTTTGCCGTCAATCAATTGTGCTGTCATGAGGTAATGAGCCATACTAATTTAAATAAAAAAGATGAAGCTATTCTCGCACGACCGACTGCATCGGGCAAAGATGCAAAGGAAGTATTTTATTGGCCCTTGCTATGTATTTGATTCTTTTACATTTATTTTGCAAATAGTGGTTGACAGTATCCGAGTATCTCTTTAATATTCACCCCGCTCACCCAGTACAGCCTGAAGCTGATACGAGAACTGAACAAGTTAAATTGAACAGTTATCGAGCTTAGAGTCAGACGCTCATTATTGAGTAGTGACTGTAAGCGCCCGTAGCTCAGTCGGATAGAGCACCCGCCTTCTAAGCGGGTGGTCGCAGGTTCGAATCCTGCCGGGCGCGCCATTAAGGCGAAGCTGGTAAGTGAAGCAAGTTACATGTATGATGTGCACCGTAATATGGTGGGCGTAGCTCAGTTGGTAGAGCACGGGATTGTGATTCCCGGTGTCGTGGGTTCGAGACCCATCGTCCACCCCATATTTGGATAACTTAATGCTGTTTTAAAGCATTAAGCGCGAGCAACAAGCGGACGTGGTGGAATTGGTAGACACACCAGATTTAGGTTCTGGCGCCGCGAGGTGTGAGAGTTCGAGTCTCTCTGTCCGCACCATCTAAAGGCGTAAGGCCTGTGAATAAAAAAGCCCCTTAATTGGGGCTTTTTTATGTCTGTAAATCAGGATGGCTTATGTTGGCTGAGTATTATGGGTTGACCAAAAACCTGCATATTAGTTTGGCATTACTCAGTGGCTGCTTGTTTATGCTGCGCGGATTGTGGGGTTTGTTAGTTTATAGGCGTGCGTTGTTGCAGCTTAGGCTGAATCGCCTCAGTTATGTGATTGATACGTGCTTGTTATTGGCAGCCTTGTTGTTATTAGTCAGCTTAAGTTTTGCGCCTTTAGCTGCGCCTTGGTTGCAGGCAAAATTAGTATTGCTGCTGTGTTACCTGCTGTTCGGTGCTCTAGCGTTTCGAGTGCAGTATGCAATTGTGCTGCGCTGGTTGGCTTATTTTGCGGCATTGATCTGTTATATGGGTATGTATTACTCGGCGCGCTGGCATCAGCCTTTTGCAGGCGTGTTCGCTTCAGCTATTTAAGTGTTTTTATCGGGCGGCAACTGCAACAGTTGTAAAGGCGCCTCGCTACTCTCGTGACGATTATAAAAGCCTTTAGGCGCTTTCCCTTTTAGGTACCAGGCAAAAGCAATGATTTCTGCGATGGTTTGATAGAGTGACTCAGGGATTGCATCACCGAGTTCGAGGCGGGCTAGCAGGCGTACTAAATCGGCGTTTTCATAAATGGGCACGTCATTTTCACGAGCAATCTGCAGGATTTCTTCAGCTAGAGCGTCATTGCCTTTGGCAGTGACATTGGGCGCATTTTGGCCGTCGTATTTTAGCGCAATGGCTTGACGTTCAGTGGGTTTGTTCATGCTAAGTCATCAATCCAGCGTTGTTGTAGAGTGGTTTTTTCACCTTGTGGCGGTGAGCCTTGATGGCAGCTTAAATCTTTTACCGTTAAACCAATACCTAGCAAGCGATCGCGTAGATGGCTGAGCTCATGTTCGATCAGCTCTGCGGTGGCGCCCTGTTGTGCCCAGAGTTGACTGGAAATACTGGTGCCTTGCAAGCTGGCTTGAATATGCAAAGGCCCTAGCGGTTCCAAATCAAAGCTTAAATCGATTTTCCACAGTGGCACCACAGGCTCGTCTGACTTTTTATGCGTGGGCTCCTCATGTTGAAATTTAATTTGCAGCGGCACGATATGCTGTTGATCGCGAGCGGGGACCTCCAGTTGCCAAACGGTAACTTGAGTGCCGTCATGGGTTGTATGTGTTTGTCCAAGGCTGGAAAGTTGGTGGGTTTGCAGTCGCGATACCGCTGCGGCAGCCAGTTTGAGTAATGAGCCTAAATCATTGGGGTTATCTAGTGATTGCAGTAGGCGTGCGGGCAGTGGAAAGCGCATGGCTTGCTCGCGCAATTGAGTTTGTGTATTGCCCAGTAATTGATCGCGTAAAAGTCCTGGTAAAGCCTGTGATAATAGCGCGCTTTGCGACGCGGCAAGAGTAGGGTTGCTACTGGGTAACATGGGCACCAGTTGCGCAATCAAACGCAGTAAGTTGGCTTTCATGTCTTGGTTTGCATGCTCAAAGGCACCGCTCAGTAGTTTGTTTTCTAGCTGGGCACCGCTGTTGACTAGGCTTTGAGCGAGTTTTTTAGGGTCCATTAAAGTAGTGATTTCAGGTAAGCCGCCCAGTAACTGGGTGATGGCTTTTTGTGCTTCAGGCGAAATGCTCTGTGGCGATACAGTATCTAAGCCTTTAAACAGTTGATTGAGCGAGCCTTGTTGGCCAAATTGTTTTTGCAACTCTTGGTTGATGGCCAGTGGCTCGAGGCGTGTATTGAGCGGCTGAAAAGTTAACTGTTGCGCACCATCAATCCGCGCGGTAAAAACACTGTTTAAAGGTAGAGATTTTGGACTGTCGATCTGCAGTTGCTGGCCGGCCAAAGCATTGTTGGTCACGCTGACCACAACTTTAAAACCGCCTTGCGGGTTGGGTTCGACTTGTGTGACTTTGCCCTCAAGTAAAGTGCCGGGTGTGAGTACAGTCGTGTCAATGCGTGTTGCGATTGCGCCAGTACTGGCTGGGACTAAGCTAAAGGCCAGTTGTTGTGCTGACAAGGCGGTCACTTTTAATACATTGCCGGCAACCAGTGGCTGACTGCTTTGTACTTCCACGGTGCGTTGCTGACCGTCACTCAGTGATAGGCGTAGCAGTACTTGAAAAGCTTGCTGAGTTTCGCGTAAAGCTAAAACTTGAGCTTGGGCAGAGTCGCCAATATTCAGTTGTGAAGGTAGACTACCCTGCAATTGTAAAATGGAATTCACCGCAGATGTAGCAACGCGTTGCACATTAGGGATGCTAGGGGAAGGGCGTGCTGAAGGTATTTCACTGGCCATTTCGATTGCAACCTACTGTAAATGCTTTGTAAATGCCTGCCGCGCGCAGGGCACAGCCGTGTATAATCGCGGTTTATCTAGTGTCGCTGCAGGGCAGTATAGCTGCTCTGTGAAACCGACTTGAAACTTTTTCGCAAGGCGACCTGTTTGTGTCTGATGCTTATCTTGAAACTGTTGATTTGGCCTGTGAGCGCGATTGGCGCCTGCTATTTGAACATTTAAATATTAGTGTTAAACCCTGCGATATGCTGCAAGTCAGTGGTCCTAATGGTAGCGGAAAAACCAGTCTATTGCGTTTAATGGCAGGTTTGATGCAGCCAACCGCTGGTGAAGTGCTGATTCAAGGTGCCAATATTCATCGTCAGCGCCAAGTATTAACCTCTAACTTACTGTGGCTGGGCCATGCAGCAGGTATTAAAGGCTTGCTGACTGCTGAAGAAAATTTGACCTGGTTATCAGCTTTGCAGCACAGCGCAACCCGCCAACAGATTTGGCAGGCTTTAGCTGCAGTCGGTTTAGCGGGCTTTGAAGATGTGCCTTGCCATACCTTGTCTGCTGGGCAGCAACGCCGTGTTGCTTTAGCACGTTTATATTTAGATGCGCCGCCCTTATGGATTTTGGATGAGCCTTTTACTGCGCTGGATAAACAAGCAGTGACGCAGCTCGAACAGCATTTAGCGCAGCATTGTGTCAATGGCGGTATGGTGATTTTAACCACGCATCACGCCTTACAAAATACACCAACAACCTTTCGAGAGTTGGATTTAGGGCAGATTGCATCATGAGTCATGTCTTTGTTTTGATGTTAGTGCGTGAAACGCGTTTGATGTTTCGCCGCCCGGCTGAGTTGGTGAATCCCTTGGTGTTTTTTGCCATTGTCATTGCACTATTTCCATTGGCGGTCGGGCCGGAGTCGCAACTATTGCAAACCTTGTCACCAGGATTGTTATGGGTGGCGGCTTTATTAGCGGTGCTGCTCTCGCTTGATGGTCTTTTTCGCAGTGATTTTGAAGATGGATCACTGGAACAGTGGGTCGTTTCGCCGCATCCACTTGTGGTCTTGGTTCTTGCTAAGGTGCTCGCGCATTGGTTGTATTGCGGTTTAGCACTCGTGTTGTTGTCACCATTGTTAGCATTAATGCTGGGTTTGCCTGCTGATCGAGTTCCTACATTATTATTTTCGTTACTACTAGGAACACCTGTGCTAAGCCTGTTGGGTGCGGTGGGTGCGGCATTAACCGTAGGGCTAAAGCGTGGCGGAATATTATTGGCATTATTGATTCTACCGCTATACATTCCCGTGCTGATTTTAGGCAGTGGTGTGATTCAAGCGTCTTTGCAGGGATTGCCTACGGCAGGTTATTTGTTGTGGATGGCAGCTTTAGCAATGTTGACTTTGACTTTAGCGCCCTTTGCTATTGCTGCAGGCTTGCGCATTAGTGTGGGTGAATAGGGTCGTAAGAACCATATGGCTGTGCGCTCAGACATTGTATATATAAAATAATGCGATCATAGATTGCACAACTGATATTGAATAACTGTGAGTATCTCGATGAATTGGACGTGGTTTCACAAGCTGGGCTCGCCCAAGTGGTTTTATGAAATAAGTGGCCGCTGGTTACCTTGGCTCAGCATCAGTGCAGCTGTATTAATGTTGCTTGGTGCGGTGTTGGGTCTAGCTTATGCTCCACCTGATTATCAGCAGGGCAATAGTTTTCGTATTATTTATATGCATGTTCCCGCGGCTTTTTTAGCGCAGTCCACTTATATATCGCTGGCGATTGCTGGGATTGTTGGGCTGGTATGGAAGATGAAAATTGCTGACGTAGCTGTGCAGCAGGCAGCCCCGATTGGTGCGTGGATGACGGTAATTGCACTGTTCACTGGTGCAGTATGGGGTAAACCAACATGGGGCGCTTGGTGGGTGTGGGATGCACGCTTAACAGCCATGCTGATTTTGTTATTTTTGTATTTTGGCATTATTGCTCTGGGGCATGCCATTAGTAACCGTGATAGCGCAGCAAAAGCCTGTGCCATCTTGGCGATTGTCGGTGTCGTTAATATTCCCATCATCAAGTACTCGGTAGACTGGTGGAATACATTGCATCAGCCGGCAACCTTTACCATTACGGAAAAGCCAGCGATGCCGATGGAAATGTGGTTGCCGTTACTGATTATGACCATTGGTTTTTATTGCTTTTTTGCAGCTGTTTTACTGATGCGTATGCGGACAGAAGTATTACGGCGTGAGTCGCGTACCCGTTGGGCGCAAGCTGAAGTCGCACGAAAAATCGGGAGAGGTGTATGAGTTTTAATTCGTTTTCTGAGTTTTTAGCCATGGGCAATCACGGAGTGTATGTGTGGTCTGCTTATGGTGTGAGTTGTGCAATTTTAGTGTTGAATGTGGTGCTGCCTTTATTAGCCCGCCAACGTTATTTTAAAGATGAGGCGCGTCGTTTGCGTCGGGAGGCTCAACAGTGAATCCAGTCCGTAAAAAACGCCTAATTATTATTGGCGCTATTTTATTCGGTGTCGCTGCAACCGTAGGTCTTGGTCTGACGGCGTTGCAAGAAAACATCAACTTGTTCTATACCCCCACACAAATTGTCAATGGTGAGGCGCCGCAAGGTGTGCGCATTCGTGCGGGTGGTTTAGTCAAAGAAGGATCACTGACGCGTAGCGAAGACTCGCTGACGGTGGACTTCATCGTGACTGATGGTGATGCGGATACAGGTATTCAGTACCGCGGTATCTTGCCTGACTTGTTTCGCGAAGGTCAGGGGATAGTCGCCATGGGGCGTTTAAATGATGTCGGCGTATTAATCGCTGATGAAATTTTGGCCAAGCATGATGAAAACTATATGCCGCCAGAAGTGAGCAGTGCCCTAGAGAAAACCGGCATGCTAAAACACTATGAAGATAGTCAAAAGGAATCAAAAAAATGAGCGATGCGGCGTTGTATGTGCCGGAGTTGGGTCAGTTAGCAATGATCCTAGCGTTATGCTTTGCTGTGGTGCAGTCGTTTTTTCCGTTAGTTGGCGCCTGGCGTGGCGATCATAAGTGGATGAGTCTTGGGCAGCCTGCTGCTTGGGGGCAGTTCTTCTTCTTATTGATTGCCTTCCTGTGTTTGACTTGGTCCTTTATGACCGATGACTTTTCGGTGGCTTATACAGCATCGAACTCCAACAGTGCGCTGCCTTGGTTTTATAAGTTCAGTGCGGTGTGGGGGGCGCATGAGGGCTCTTTGCTGCTGTGGGCTTTAATTCTAGCTGGCTGGACATTTGCTGTGGCGATTTTCTCGCGTCAATTACCTGAGGAAATGCTGGCGCGTGTCTTGGCGGTAATGGGCATGATCAGTATCGGCTTTTTACTCTTTCTGATTGAAACCTCCAATCCTTTTGTGCGTTTATTACCGCAAATGCCGATGGACGGGCGTGACCTTAACCCGTTGTTGCAAGACTTTGGTTTGATCGTGCACCCACCCATGCTCTATATGGGTTACGTAGGCTTCTCGGTGGCCTTTGCCTTTGCGATTGCAGCATTGCTCGGCGGTAAGTTGGATGCGGCATGGGCGCGCTGGTCGCGTCCTTGGACGCTGATTGCTTGGGCGTTTCTCGGTGCTGGTATTGCGTTGGGCTCGTGGTGGGCTTACTACGAATTGGGCTGGGGTGGTTGGTGGTTCTGGGATCCGGTAGAAAACGCATCCTTTATGCCATGGTTGCTGGGTACGGCTTTGATTCACTCCTTGGCAGTGACAGAAAAGCGTGGTGTGTTTAAAAACTGGACAGTGCTACTTGCTATTGCTGCTTTCTCGCTCAGTTTGTTGGGTACTTTCTTGGTGCGTTCAGGCGTGCTGACTTCGGTGCATGCGTTTGCCGCTGACCCAGAGCGCGGTATCTTTATTTTAGTATTCCTGTTGGTGGTCGTTGGCGCGTCACTGACGCTCTTTGTGCTGCGTGCCCCAGGAGTTAAAAGTAAAGTTGGCTTTACCTTCTGGTCAAAAGAAACCTTGTTGTTAATCAACAATATCATTCTGGTCGTGGCAACTGCGATGGTCTTGTTGGGTACTTTGTATCCATTAGTGTTGGACTCGCTCACCGGTGCAAAATTGTCGGTGGGTCCCCCATACTTTAATGCGCTATTTGTACCTTTAATGGGTATTTTAATGTTGGCCATGGGTGTGGGTGTACTGACACGCTGGAAAAGCACACCTACACAATGGCTGATCAAAATGATTGCACCTATCTTGATTGCTAGTGCGGTATTAGCTGGAGTGGGCAGTCTGTTGTACCGTGATTTCAATATCGCAGTCTTGGGTTTGTTCTTCTTGTGTGCTTGGGTCTTGTTGGCGAGTCTGCGCGACATTATGGATAAAACCCGTCATAAAGGCTTGTTGCGTGGTGTGCGCTCATTGACCCGTAGCTACTGGGGTATGCAATTAGGTCACTTAGGTATGGTGTTTATGGCTGTAGGTGTGGTGTTAGTTAGCCAGTACAGCGATGAGCGAGACTTAAAAATGGCCCCGGGCGATTCCTTAGAGATGGCTGGCTACCGTTTTGTTTTTGAAGGTGCTCAACACTACGAAGGCCCCAACTATATTTCTGATAAGGGCAGTGTGCGTATCTTTGAAGGTGAGCGTGAAATTGCGCTATTGCACCCAGAAAAACGTTTGTATGTTGTCCAGCAAATGCCTATGACGGAAGCGGGTATTAGTGCAGGTTTTACCCGTGACCTCTATGTGGCCATGGGTGAACCACTGGAAAATGGTGCTTGGGCAATTCGCGTGCATATCAAACCTTATGTGCGTTGGATTTGGTTGGGTGCGTTCTTGACGGCATTTGGTGGTGTACTGTCAGCGATGGATCGACGTTACCGCGTCAAAGTGACTAAAAAAGTAAAAGATGCATTAAACACTGATAAAGGAAAAACAGCCCATGTCTAGAGCGCGTTTATTAGCCGTTATAGGTGTGCTGGTCGGTGTGGGCTTGTTTGCTGCTATGGCAATGTTTGGGATCAATAATGACCCTAGCGAATTACCTTCAGCTTTGATTGGTAAGCCTTTTCCAGAGTTCAGCACAGGTTCAGTTGATGATGGCGAGACAGTGATTACTCGTGCTGACTTACTGGGTCGCCCAGCCTTAGTTAACGTCTGGGCGACCTGGTGTATTTCCTGCAAAGTTGAGCATCCGGTTCTTAATGACTTAGCTAAGCAAGGTGTGGTGATTCACGGTATTAACTATAAAGATGAGAAACCAGCAGCGCAGCGCTGGCTGAATGATTTCCTCAACCCATATCAGTTGAATATCAGTGACCCTAAAGGCACGCTTGGTTTTGATTTGGGTGTTTATGGTGCGCCTGAGACCTTTATGATCGATAAGAAAGGTATCGTGCGTCATAAGTTTGTTGGAGTGGTTGATAAACAAGTCTGGCGTGAAAAATTAGCGCCGATTTATCAGGAGTTACTCAACGAATGAAACGCATTTTCTACGCTTTAGTTCTGACCTTAGCCAGTTTCGGCACTGTTCAGGCTGCTATTGATACCTATGACTTTACCAATCAAACCGAGCGCGCTCGTTATCGTGTGCTGGTTGAAGAGTTACGCTGCCCTAAGTGCCAAAACCAGAATATTGCTGACTCAGACTCGCCTATTGCTATGGATATGCGTGATGAGATCTTTAAGCAGCTGGAGCAAGGCAAGAGTGATGAGCAAATCATTGGCTTTTTAGTGGATCGTTACGGCGATTTTGTACGCTATAAACCGCCTGTAAACCAGCGAACTCTGATTTTATGGTATGGCCCAGCGGGTTTGTTGGTGTTTGGTTTCTTAATGGTTGCGTTGATTGTCTACCGTCGCCGTCGTGATGAGCGCACAGCGACCGAGCAGCACTTATCAGGTGATGAGCAAAGTCGTTTGTCAGACATTCTTAAGCAATATAAGTAGGATATTTCATCGTTATGACACAGTTTTGGATTTACTCAGTGCTATTGCTGTTGGTGGCGCTACTGTTATTGCTGGTGCCGGTTCTGCGTATTCGTAAGGATCAAACCGAAGAAGACCGTACTGCACTCAATATTGCCTTGTATGAAGAGCATATTGCAGAGCTTGAAGCGCAGCATGCCAGCGGTGCTTTGTCGGCTGAACAACTGGCAGAAGGACGCCTAGAGGCCGACCGTGAGCTGTTGGATGATACCGATGTAGGCCGTCCCAAGCAGAGTGCTAATTTAGGCAGCGCCTTGCCTTTAATTGCCGCCTTGTTGGTGCCGGTAGTGGGTTTGGGCTTGTACTTTCATTGGGGTTCAAGTGATAAAGTTGCTTTGACCTTAAGCTTAAAAGAGCAGCCTAAAACCGCTGAAGAGATGATCACCCGTCTTGAAGAAACCGTACGCCTGCAGCCTGACTCGGTGGATGCTTGGTATTTCTTAGCACGGACTTATATGGGTGAGCAGCGACCTAAAGAAGCCGCCAATGCTTATGAAAAGACCATTGAAATGGTGGGGCGTCAGCCTGATTTACTTGGGCAGTTAGCGCAAGCGCTGTACTTTGCCAATGGCAGTCAGTGGAGCAGTCAACTGCAAGACTTGGTGGATGAGGCATTAGCTCAAGATCCAAGCGAGGCGACCAGTTTAGGTTTGGTTGGTATTGCCGCTTTTGAAGAGCAGCGTTTTCAAGATGCGATTGATGCTTGGACACAATTGTTGAAAACTATCGACCCGCAAGATCCATCTTATGCTGCAATTGAAACGGGCATTGAGCGTGCTCGTAACAGTTTGGCTGATAATCCGCAGTCATCTGCTGTGCCTAAGTCATCCGCGCCAAATAGTGATGCGGCAAGCGATAGTGATTACCAGTTGCGGGTGAATGTATCGATCAGTGCTGAGTTGGTAGAGCAAGTTGCCGCAACTGACACTGTCTATGTGTTCGCACGTGCGGCTGATGGCCCGCCGATGCCACTGGCAGCTAAGCGTTTAACGGTTGCAGACTTGCCAGCGCAGTTGGTGCTGACCGATGCTGATTCATTACTGCCACAGTTGAAACTGTCCAGTGTTGCGCAGTTAAAACTGCAAGTGAGCGTCTCAAACACCGATAATGCTATGGATGCGCAGTGGAGCAGTGCTTCGGTAGCTGTGGATGCAACTGACACACAGGCTCAGCATGTGTTAGTGGTTGATCAGAAGAAATAAGCAGTATAGTTTGCGGTAAAAAAGCCACTGATGATGTATAAATCAGTGGCTTTTTTGTGTCGAGCTTGGAGTGTCACGTTATATGTTATTCGTAATCAATAGCAGTAATATAAAACTGTTGCTGACCGCTAGGTGTCAGCAGCACCACTTCGGCATCGAGTGACTTACCCAGTAAAGCACGAGCTAGCGGAGCGTCAATACTTATATATTGCTTGTGCATGTCCAGTTCGTCCGCGCCCACAATCCGATAGCGTGATTCCTCGCCTTCTAGGTTCTCTAGGGTTACCCAGGCAGCAAAGTAAACTTTGTCTAAATCTATTGGCCGCTCGTCAATCACTTTAAGCTTTTCTAGGCGTTTAGTTAAAAAGCGTACGCGACTGTCGATTTCTCGTAACATTTTCTTGCCGTAGGTGTATTCAGCATTTTCCGATCGGTCGCCTTGCGCTGCTGCTTCGCTGACGCTTTGTGTGACTTGTGGGCGTTTTACGTGCCAGAGTTCATGTAACTCAGCACGCATGCGCGCCTCACCTGCGGGAGTGATTAGGGGAGTACCTTGTGCGCGGGGTGGACGATAACGACTCAATTGATCCTCCTAAACTGTAAGACTGAATTATGGGTTAGTTGCCACGCAAAATCTGCAGCGGACTGCTGTTGAGCACCTGACGTGTACCGAGCATACCGACAGTGGTAATCAGTACAGCGCCCAATAGCGGCAAGCTGATTAACCACAGGTGTGGTTGCCAAGCTAAGTCAAAGACTAAACGATACAGAATATAGCTGCTGATCTCGCAGCCAAGCCATGCTAATACGCCACTGCAGGCACCAATGAGGGCGAACTCATTGCGTTGTGATTGCAGCAAGAGTTGGCGTGAAGCACCGAGCGCCCGCACTAAAGCACCTTGCTGGATACGTTCGGTGAGCGTGCTATGCAGGCCGGCAATTAAGACGCTGACGCCTGCCGCTAAAACAAACAATAAGATCAACTCAATAGCTAAGGTCACTTGCGCCAAAATATTGCGCAGTTGGCGCAGTACAGCGTCAACTTGCAAAATGCTAATGCTAGGGAAAGCTTTCGCTAAATCTATACGCAGTTGCTCTGAGTGCTCAGGTAGGTAAAAGCTGGTCATATAGGTGTGGGCAACGCTAGTCATCGCTTGTGGGTCGAAAATAACAAAAAAGTTCGGCTGCATACTGTTCCAGTCGACGCTGCGTAGACTGCTGATCTGCGCTACATAATCAGTACCACCAATATGGAAGGTGAGTTGATCACCCACGGTGACGCCTAGTTTTTGCGCCAAATCATTTTCTACTGATACCTGATAGGGTGCATTAGTATGGTTGTTTGCGGGATTGCCTTGCCACCAGTGTCCTGCTGTAATTTGATTGTCTTTGGGTAGTGCATCAGTCCAAGTGAGGTTGAGATCGCGCTGCAGAGTGCGCATCACATTGGCTTTCGGATCGATCAGTTGGGTTGCTGACTGGCCATTAATCTGCGTTAAGCGCCCGAGAATCACAGGGTAAAGTGGTGCGCTATGGCTGTTGATACTATTGAGTTGTGCGCTAAAGGCTGACTGTTCTGCAGGCAAAATATTAACCGCAAAGTGATTGGGTGCGTGCTCGGGCAGTTGCGCTTGCCAGTTGTCGAGTAGTTCGCTACGCAGCAATACAATCAGTGCCATCGACAGTAGAATCAAGGCAAATGCCATAATCTGACCGACACTATTGAGCGGGTAACGCAGTAAATGCCCAAGGCTCAAACGCCAAGCTAAACTGCGCTTAGCCAACCAAAAACGTATGCTTTTTAGGGCAATAAACAAGGTGGTGCCTAATATTACTGCGGCTAATCCACCGCCTACTAACAGTGCGCTGGTCAGGCGCATATCCAGTTTAAGCTGCCACATTAAAATGGCTAGAGTGATAAATACCATGCCATAGAGCAGCCAAGTGGCTGGTGCAGTAGGTATTAAGTCACGGCGTAAGACTCGCAGTGGGGCAATACGCCCTAAGGCGATTAAAGGCGGTAAAGCAAAACCTGCGAGCATCACAATGCTGGTGCTAATGCCAGCCACAAAGGGCTTCCAACTGCCAGCAGGAATATCACTAGGCAATAAGCCTGCTAAGAGTTCAAACAAAGCAAGTTGCGCAAGCCAGCCCAGCAATGAGCCTAAGATGCTTGCGAGTAAGGCTAGCTGTAACAGTTGTAGGCAAAATAACCATAAGGTATGTCGGCGAGACAGGCCAAAACAACGCAGTAAAGCTGCTTGATCAAAACGCTGACGGGCAAAGCGACTGGCCGATAAAGCTACAGCCACACCTGCTAATAAAATGGCTGCTAAGCTGGCCAGGTTTAAATAGCTGGCAGCCCGCTCTAAGGCGCTACTGACTTGTTGATTGCCATCGGCTAAGCCTTCGATACGTTGATGAGGCAGCAGGTTGGCTTGTAAAGTTGTACGTAAGACGTCCAGGGCCTGTGCGTCGCCGCTCCACAATTGGCGATAGCTGGCACGACTGCCAGGTTGCAGTACATCAGCACTGGGTAAATCAGCGCTATTGATCATGGCACGCGGAGTAAAGCTGAGTAAGTTGCCAGCACGGTCAGGCTCATAAGTCAGGATGCGTGCAACACGAAAGATGCCAGCACCAATTTCAATGGTATCGCCAATGTTTAAGTTCAGGCCTGTTAGCAGTTGGTTATCGAGCCAAACCTCGCCTGATTGTGGACGTCCACCGCTAAGCTCTTCTCCCGAGAGCTGTGTACGGCTGCGTAACATGCCGCGTAACGGATAGTTGTTATCCACCGCTTTAACACTGGCCAATTGTAAGTCATCATCAGTGGCGAGCATGCTCGCAAATTGTACGGTTTGCGAGCTTTTAAGCGATTGATCTTCTACCGCAGCCAGTTGTGCCGCACTGGGAGCTTCGCTACTGGATAATACCAAGTCCGCGGCTAAGAATTCGCCTGCGCTGAGTTGCATAGCTCCCTGCAGACGCTCTGCAAAGTGGCCAATAGTACTGCTGCTGGCCACAGCAATCATTAAAGCGAAAAATAAAATACGTAATTCAGAAGTGCGACGTTCACGCAGCAGTTGTTTGCTGGCAAGTTTCAAGAGCCCAAATAAGGTCAGTTGCATAATTGTTCCACCTGACGGCCACCTTCCAAGCGTAAATGTTGTTGGCAGCGATTGGCGAGTTTTTCATCGTGGGTGACTAAAACCAGTGTGGTGCCCAGTTCTTTATTCATTTCAAATAATAAATCACTGATGCTAGCACCGGTTTGGCTGTCGAGGTTGCCGGTAGGTTCATCAGCAAAGAGTACGTCTGGCTGCGTAGCAAAGGCCCGCGCTAAGGCCACACGCTGTTGTTCACCACCGGAGAGCAGGTTGACAGGGTGGCGTAAGCGTTGCTCAAGGCCCACGCGAATCAAAAGTTCTGTGGCGCGTTGTTGTGGATTGGCGTGGCCAGCAAGTTCTAAAGGTAGCATCACATTTTCTAAGGCATTTAAACTGTCGAGTAAAAGAAAAGCCTGAAAAACAAAGCCAACATGTTGCGCGCGTACTGCGGCGCGCTGATCTTCATCTAAAGTATTTAAATGATGGTTTGCGAGTATGACTTCGCCGCTGCTGGGTAAGTCCAGTCCAGCCAGTAAGCCTAATAAAGTCGATTTACCTGAGCCGGAACGGCCTATAATAGCCAGTGAGTCGCCTTGCTGTAGTTCAAGGCAGACATCATCTAGGATCGTCAGTTGGCCTTCTGTTGAAGGTACCTTTTTGCTAAGGTTCTGGGCGCGAAGAATACTGTTAATCATGAGGGTTCCAATGCGTCAATGGATAGCAACGATAGGTTTGATAGTGTTGTGTGTAACGGCTCAAGTACAAGCTGCAACTGTGTTGGTGGTGGGGGATAGTATCAGTGCTGCCTTTGGACTGGAAACACAACAAGGCTGGGTGGCTTTGTTGCAGCAACGTTTACAAGAGCAAAAGTCTGACTTACAGGTGGTGAATGCTTCAATCAGTGGTGATACCACGGCCGGTGGTTTAGCGCGTTTTCCTGATTTGTTGGCGCAACACAAGCCTGAGTACGTGATTATAGAGTTAGGTGGTAATGACGGTTTGCGTGGGCTGTCACTCAAGCATATGGCAGTGAATCTCACCACTATGGTGCAAAAAGCTCAGCACAGTGATGCGCAGGTGTTGCTGCTGGGTATGCGTTTGCCTAGTAATTATGGTCGACGTTATACCGAAGCTTTTTATAATGTGTATCAGAATATTGCTCAGCAAGAGCAGGTGGCATTGGTGGATTTTTTCTTGGAGGGGGTGGGCGGTGTTGATGGTATGATGCAGGCCGATGGTGTGCATCCGACGCAAGCAGCGCAAGCACAACTTTTAGAGAATGCCTGGCAAGGACTGAAGCCGATATTGCCTTAGTTTCATTTTGGGTCATGACCTTGTGCTGAATAATATTTTTGCTGTGCACTGTTATAGTGGGCGACTTTCGGCTAATGTAGCGCGCGATTTTAGAGGCTCTATATGGCGCGTTTAATGTGGTCTTTACATGCATATCAGATTATTTTGCCAGATGAGCAACTGGATCTGTTCGCCTGTCAAAAAGAGTACGTGCATGCTGTCAATCGTCAGTTAGAGTTGGGGAGTCAGGCTGACCGTACCTTGTGTGGTAGCCTGTTACCAGCGCAGCCACATTGGCATACTTTAGAGCGTAAACTGTTGCGTGCTAAACAATTCTGCCCGCAGTGTCGCGAAGTGATTCAGGCGCAGCGCCAGCAAGCTAAACCAGGCTGGCGCTTCGCATAAGTCTTGCGCATACTGCTCTATGCCGCAGTTATTCCAACTTGTCCCTTAGGGTTATTGTGATGTTATTAAACATGCTAGCGCTGAAGTCTTTGCGTATGTGCAGTCTAAGTGTGCTGTTTTTTGCACCCTTTGCGACTGCGATTGAATTGCCATTACCACCGGCCGGTGATGATGTAGTCGGTGCGGTTGAAGTGATTCAAGCGCGTTATGAAGACACCTTTGCTGATTTGGGGAAAACTCACGACTTAGGCTATTTGGAAATGGTAGCTGCCAACCCGGGTGTGGATGCGTGGCTGCCAGGTGAAGGTACTGAGATTGTTTTGCCTAAGCGCTATATCTTGCCTCCAGGTCCGCGCGAAGGAGTAGTGATTAATCTGGCTGAGTATCGCCTGTATTATTACCCCAAAGATAAAGCTGTGGTGTACACCTATCCTTTAGGTATTGGGCGTGAAGGCTGGGACTCACCAATCAGTAATACTTCCATTACGGTTAAAACACCCAACCCAGGTTGGACGCCGCCGCAGTCTATTTTGCGTGAACATGCTGAAGCAGGTGATCCATTGCCTGCCTATGTGCCGCCTGGTCCGGATAATCCGCTGGGGCCTTATAAGTTGACACTGGGTTTGCCGGGATACTTGATTCATGGCTCTAATAAGAAATTTGGTATTGGGATGCGTGTCAGTCATGGCTGCTTTCGTATGCTCAACCATAACGTTTTAGAGTTGGCTGAGTTGGTTCCTGTGGGTGCTAAGGTGCGTATTATTAATGAGCCGTATAAATTTGGATTCGCTCAAGGGCAGTTGTACCTTGAAGCGCATGAGCCGCTGAATGACGAGGGTGAAACCTCTATTGTTGATAAGCATGCTGCAGTGGTGAATGAAATGCTCAAGCGTGATGATTTGCAAGGTTTACAGTTGGATTGGGAGCGGGTGCGTGATGTTGTTGCCGCAGGTGAAGGTCTGCCAGAAGCGATCAGTGAGCCTGCTACTGTGGTGCACAATGATGCACGTATAGCCCCGCAACCAAACATGTAAATACGTTAAATGAGTAAAATTGGTTGACAAAAAATAATATGGCCGTAGAATACGCGGCCATTGCAGGCACATAGCTCAGTTGGTTAGAGCACCACCTTGACATGGTGGGGGTCGTTGGTTCGAATCCAATTGTGCCTACCAAATTTAACAGAAGGTCGCCTCGTGCGGCCTTTTGTGTTTTTAGCAGTTATATTAGCTGCAATCTTCCAGTGAATCCGGTTGTTAGAGGCGGGTTAAACCTTCTGCCGTTGTATGGCAGGCGAGCCTCAATATTAATCGCTCTTACTGGCTCATCCCAACCCATGTGACCTGTTGTAGGGGTCACCACTAGGCAGAGGAGGCGCCATGCCCGTAATTACTCTTCCTGACGGCAGTCAGCGTACATTTGATCATCCTGTTTCTATTTTAGACGTCGCTCAATCCATCGGTGCAGGCCTTGCAAAAGCAACGGTTGCCGGTCGTGTGAATGGTCGTTTATTAGATGCCACAGATTTAATCACCGACGACGCAACGCTATCGATTATTACCCCCAAAGACCCCGAGGGTGTTGAGATTATCCGCCACTCGTGCGCGCACTTGGTCGGTCATGCGGTTAAGCAGTTGTTTCCAGAAGCGAAAATGGTTATCGGTCCGGTGATTGATGAAGGCTTTTATTACGACGTAGCTATTGCGCGTCCGTTTACGCCTGATGATATGCAAGCGATTGAAAAGCGCATGAATGAGCTGATCAATCAAGATTACGATGTGATTAAAAAGCTGACTCCGCGTGCTGAAGTGATCGAGATTTTCACTGAGCGTGGCGAGGACTATAAGTTACGTTTGATTGAAGATATGCCCGATGAAACAGAAATGGGTTTGTATTTTCACCAAGAGTACGTGGATATGTGCCGTGGACCGCATGTGCCTAACACGCGCTTCTTGAAGTCCTTTAAATTGACTCGTTTCTCTGGTGCATACTGGCGTGGTGACTCTAAGAATGAGCAGTTGCAGCGTATTTATGGTACGGCGTGGGCGGATAAAAAGCAGCTCAGTGCTTATATTAAGCGTATTGAAGAAGCCGAGAAGCGTGATCACCGTAAACTCGGTAAGCGTTTAGATTTATTCCATATGCAAGAAGAAGCGCCAGGTATGGTGTTCTGGCATCCCAATGGCTGGACGCTGTATCAAGTGCTTGAGCAATATATGCGTAAAGTGCAGCGTGAAAACGGCTATTTAGAAATCAAAACGCCGCAAGTGGTTGACCGTATCCTCTGGGAGAAGTCAGGTCATTGGACCAACTACGCAGACAATATGTTTGTCACTGAGTCTGAGTCGCGTGATTATGCGATTAAGCCCATGAACTGTCCTTGCCACGTGCAAGTGTATAATCAGGGTTTAAAGAGCTACCGTGAGTTGCCTTTGCGTCTAGCGGAGTTTGGTGCCTGTCACCGTAACGAGCCGTCGGGTGCATTGCATGGTATAATGCGTGTGCGTGGCTTCGTGCAAGATGATGCGCATATCTTTTGTACAGAAGAGCAGATGCAAGCAGAATCAGCTGACTTTATTCGACTAACGCAAAAAGTCTATGCTGATTTTGGTTTTGATGAAATTGAATTGAAGCTGTCAACACGTCCAGAGCAGCGCGTCGGTTCTGACGAGCAGTGGGACTTGGCTGAGAAAGCCCTAGCTGACGCCTTAGACTCTGCTGGTTTAAAGTATGAGTTGCAGCCCGGTGAAGGTGCATTCTACGGCCCGAAGATTGAGTTCTCTTTGCGTGACTGTTTAGGTCGTGTTTGGCAGTGCGGCACCTTGCAGCTTGACTTTAACTTGCCGGTACGTTTAGACGCAGAATACGTCAGCGAAGATAACGGCCGTAAACATCCAGTGATGTTGCACCGTGCAATTTTAGGTTCATTTGAGCGTTTTATTGGTATTTTGATTGAGCATTATGAAGGTGCATTTCCAGCTTGGTTAGCACCGACACAAGCGACAATTATGAATATTAGTGAGAAACAAGGTCCTTTTGCACAGAAAGTTGAAAAAAAGTTGCTAGAAAGTGGATTTAGAGTCACAAGCGACTTGAGAAACGAGAAGATCGGCTTTAAAATCCGTGAGCATACTTTGCTCAAGGTTCCTTATTTGCTAGTAATTGGTGATAGGGAAGTTGAGACGCAAACCATTGCAGTGCGAACTCGTGGCGGTGAAGACCTCGGCAGTATGTCCGTCGACCAGTTCAGTGAGTTATTAAATACTGCGATTTCCCGGCGTGGTCGCCAAGATTTGGAGTGATAATTATCAAGCGAGATATGAGACAAGACAGACGAGCTGCCCCTAAGGCACCCATTAATGAGAACATCACAGCCCGCGAAGTGCGCCTGATTGGTGCAGAAGGTGAGCAGATCGGGATCGTCTCGATTGATGAAGCTCTGGCAGCTGCTGATGAAGCGAAGCTGGATCTAGTTGAAATTTCTGCGGACGCGTTGCCGCCTGTATGTCGCATCATGGACTACGGCAAGCACGTGTTTGAGAAAAAGAAACAGGTCGCGGCTGCTCGTAAGAATCAGAAACAGATTCAAATTAAAGAAATCAAGTTTCGACCAGGGACGGAAGACGGGGATTATCAGGTAAAACTACGCAACCTGATACGTTTCCTAGAAGATGGGGATAAAGCCAAGGTTTCATTACGATTCCGCGGCCGAGAGATGGCCCACCAGGAGCTGGGAATGGAGTTGTTAAAGCGGGTCGAAGGTGACCTTGCAGACTACGGCACCGTTGAACAGCATCCTAAGATGGAAGGACGCCAGTTAATAATGGTCCTCGCCCCCAAAAAGAAAAAATAACCCCCTAGGGCACAGGCAGGCCTTAAGGTTATGCGTATCAATCTGAATGCGGAGTATTCAACATGCCAAAGATGAAAACGAAAAGTGGCGCTAAAAAGCGCTTTAAAGCGACAGCAAACGGTTTTAAACATAAGCACGCTTTCAAGAGTCACATCTTGACCAAAATGACAACTAAGCGTAAGCGCCAACTGCGTGGGACATCTATGATGCACCCAAGTGATGTTGCCCGCGTTGAACGCATGTTGCGTGTTCGTTAATTTAGGTCTGGATAAATAAAGGTAAAATTTTATGGCTCGTGTAAAACGTGGTGTTGTAGCCCGTAGTCGTCACAAGAAAATCTTAAAACTTGCTAAAGGTTACTACGGTGCGCGTTCACGCGTGTTCCGTGTTGCTAAGCAAGCGGTTATTAAGGCTGGTCAGTACGCGTACCGTGACCGTCGTCAGCGTAAACGTCAATTCCGCGCTCTGTGGATTGCACGTATCAATGCTGGTGCACGTATCAATGGTTTGTCTTACAGCCGTTTCATTGCTGGCTTGAAAAAAGCTTCAATCGAAATCGACCGTAAAGTACTGGCTGACTTAGCAGTAAACGAAAAAGCAGCATTTGCTGCAATTGTTGAACAAGCTAAGTCCTCTTTGGCCTAAGTTTTAAAACATTGCGACATGCGGTTTTGATAAGGGAAGGGCTTAGGCTCTTCCCTTATTTCGTATAGAAACCCTATTTTTAAAAGTCATAGTAAGAGCACCTTGCAAAGCACGTGCGCTGTGTTTTGCAAGGTCCTCTGGAGTAATGTATGGATAATCTTGATGCGCTGGTTGCGCAGGCTTTAACTGCCGTTGCCGACAGTGAAGATTCGCAAGCAGTAGAGCAGTTACGCGTTCACTATCTTGGTAAAAAAGGTGAATTGACTCTGCAAATGAAGCAATTGGGTAAGCTGTCAGCTGAAGAGCGTCCGCAAGCCGGTGCTTTGATCAACGCGGCCAAAGAAAAAGTGCAAGATGCACTCAATGCACGTAAGCAGCACTTAGATGGTTTGGCATTGGCTGCTAAATTGGCTGCTGAAACCATTGATGTCACTTTAGCCGGACGCGGTCAACAAAGCGGTGGTTTGCACCCAGTGACTCGTACGCTTGAGCGCATTGAGCAGTTCTTTACCAAGATTGGCTATGGCATTGCTGAAGGTCCTGAAGTTGAAGATGATTATCACAACTTTGAAGCCTTGAATATTCCAGGTCATCACCCAGCGCGTGCCATGCACGACACTTTTTACTTTAATGCCAATATGTTGCTGCGCACCCATACATCACCGGTACAGGTACGCACCATGGAAGCACAGCGTCCGCCGATTCGTATTGTCTGCCCAGGTCGGGTGTACCGTTGTGACTCGGATATCACGCACTCGCCGATGTTCCACCAAGTGGAAGGTCTGTTGATTGATAAAGATATTAGTTTTGCTGATTTGAAAGGCACCATTGAAGAGTTTTTGCGTGTGTTCTTCGAGAAAGATTTAGGCGTGCGTTTCCGTCCATCCTTCTTCCCCTTTACTGAGCCATCCGCTGAAGTGGATATGCAGTGCGTGATGTGTAATGGCTTAGGTTGCCGCGTGTGCAAGCAAACCGGTTGGTTGGAAGTGATGGGTTGCGGCATGGTGCATCCCAATGTTTTGCGCATGTCAGGCATTGATCCGGAAGAGTTTCAAGGCTTTGCCTTTGGTATGGGTGTTGAGCGCTTGGCTATGTTGCGTTATGGCGTCAATGATTTGCGTCTGTTCTTCGATAACGACCTACGTTTTTTATCGCAGTTTCGCTAGGTCGATACCCTTTAGAGTTTAGGAGAGCAGTATGAATTTCAGTGAACAGTGGTTACGCAGTTTAGTTAATCCAGCGGCAACCCGTGATGAGTTAGTAGCACGCTTGTCTATGGCCGGTCTTGAGGTGGACGCCGTTGCGCCCGTGGCTGGTGAGTTTAGCGGTGTAGTGGTGGGCGAAATATTAAGCGCTGAACAGCATCCGGATGCTGATAAGTTACGCGTGTGTCAGGTAAGTGATGGCGAGCAAGCGGTACAAATCGTTTGTGGCGCACCCAATGCACGCGCGGGTATCAAAATCCCATTTGCTCGTGTCGGTGCTGTATTACCTGGCGACTTTAAAATCAAAAAAGCTAAGCTGCGCGGTGTCGAGTCATTTGGCATGCTGTGTTCAGCCAGCGAATTACAAATCAGCGAAGAAAACGATGGTTTGTTAGAGTTGCCTGCTGATGCTGTGGTCGGTCAATGTGTGCGTGAAGCGTTAAACCTCAATGATGTGTGCATTGAGGTCGACCTCACGCCGAACCGTGGTGATTGCTTGTCTTTGCAGGGTTTAGCTCGCGAAGTAGGTGCGTTATATAACGTCCCTGTGCAATTGCCAGTGATTACTGCAGTTGCCGCGACTCATGAGCAAACAGTTGCTGTTGAGCTTGCCGCACCACAAGCCTGTCCGCGTTATGCTGGTCGTGTGATTACCGGTGTTGACTTAACCCAGACGACACCTGCATGGATGGTTGAGCGTTTACAGCGCAGTGATATTCGCAGCATTGATCCAGTGGTCGATGTGACCAACTATGTGATGATCGAGTTGGGTCAGCCGCTGCATGCCTTTGACTTAGCACAAATCAAAGGTGGTATTTGTGTACGTATGGCGCAAGACAACGAGCAGATTACTTTGCTCGATGGCCAAGACATTAAGCTCAAAACCAACACCTTAGTCATTGCAGACCAAGAGCGTGCGCTGGCGATTGCTGGTGTGATGGGCGGCGAAGACAGCGGTGTTGAAGTGGGTCAAACCACGGATATCTTCCTAGAGAGTGCCTTCTTTGAGCCAGTCGCCATTGCCGGTAAGGCGCGTTCTTATGGCTTGCATACTGATGCTTCGCACCGCTTTGAGCGTGGTGTAGATTGGCAATTACCTGCGCAAGCGGTTGAGCGTGCGACTGAGTTACTGCTGAGCATTGTGGGCGGTAGCGCAGGTCCTGTGGTGGTCACTGAAGATGCGCAGCATTTGCCAAAAGTTGAGCCTATTACTTTGCGTGCCGAGCGCGTTAAGCAAATGTTTGGTTTAAGTCTGACTGATGCAGAGATTGAGTCACTGCTGACGCCGCTAGGTTTGCAGCTAACAGCGCAAGGTGCAGGTGTTTGGACGGTTGTTGTGCCAAGCCACCGTTTTGATATCACCATTGAAGTGGACTTGCTGGAAGAAATCGGCCGTTTATATGGCTACGATCAGTTGCCTGTGCGTTACCCAGCCGCGCGCTTAG
>CALZAE010000014.1 GCA_945612235.1 uncultured Gammaproteobacteria bacterium
CCGGTGTGGGGATTGGCATCATGCCGCAGTCGGCCGCGCTGCGCTATCAACAGACGATGGGGCTGAAAATCATTGAACTGCATGAGCCTTGGGCGGTACGTGAGCGTAGTATTGTGGTACGTGACGCGCAGGCTTTACCCGAATATGTCAAAACTTTAATCCAGCTATTAGTCCAGTAATTAACACATCATCAGTGAGCGCGCGCAGTGAAGCAGCTGTATTGCGTCAGTCCGTAGAGGTAGCAGCATGACATCAGCAAAACCACGCTGGCGCCATTTATTATGGTTGGCGTTATTTTTTATGGTCTTACTTTGGCCAATACAGCGCTTAGTGGAAAGCTATTACTTAGAAGGTTTGCAGCGCAAAAATAGGCAAACTTTGGATTTGTTTGTCGCGAATCTGACGGGTACTTTACAGCGTTATGAGGTTTTACCGCAGATTCTAGCGCGCTTACCTAGCATGCAGCAGGCTTTGCTCAGTCCTGATGATAACTCGGTATTGCAGCATGCCAATCATTTGCTTAAAGGCTTGCAGCAGCAAACGGGCGCTGACGTGATTTATTTAATGGATATGCAAGGCTTAGCGTTAGCGGCATCCAATTGGGATGCCGAGCGTAGTTTTGTGAATAATAATTACTCCTTCCGTCCTTATTTTCGCGACGCGTTAAAGGGGCAAACCGGAGAGTTTTTTGGCTTAGGTAATATCTCGTTTAAGCGTGGCTATTATTTTGGTAGCGCTGTGTATTCTGATGGAGTGATGATGGGGGTGATTGTGGTCAAAGTTGACCTGGATTACACGGAAGCCCTGTGGGGTAAAACGCCAGAACAGTTAATGGTGACCGATAAAAATGGCGTGGTCATTTTAGCCTCGCAGCCCGATTGGCGCTTTAGGGCAACCCGTGATCTAACCGAGCAAGAGCAACTCAGTATTGCCGAGCATCAGCCATACACCTCAGTGCATCCTCAGCGTATCGATCTGCAACCTAACGATTGGCTGACCTTTGAGCAAGACTTGCATGAGATAGGTTGGCAGGTGAGTATTTTCGCGCCGCAACGCTTAATTAAAGAACCCATTCGCACGGCATTGGCGGTGGTGGCAGCTTCATTATTGGCGGTGCTGTTGATTTTGGGTTTATTGATGCAGCGTCGTCGTCATTATCTTGAGCGCATTGCCATGGATGCTCATGCAAAACGGGTTCTTGAAGATAACGTGCGCACCCGTACCCAAGATTTACAAACCCTCAATAGCCGCCTTAAACAAGAGGTATTAGAGCGTGAGTCAGCCCAACAAGAACTCGTGCGTGCGCAAGATGAGTTGGTACAAGCAAGTAAATTATCCGCGTTGGGTATTATGTCAGCCAGTATCAGTCATGAGCTCAATCAACCACTGGCTGCCATTCGTAGTTACACAGATAACGCGAAAATTTTACTGGATAAACAACGCTTTGCTGAAGTGCGTTCCAACTTGGATTTGGTCGCACAGTTGACCGAGCGTATGGCATCGATTATCAGCCATTTGCGCGCCTTTGCTCGTCGTGACCGTCTAGCCTCGGAGCATGTGGCTTTACAGCCAGCGATTGAGGATGCTTTGGCCTTGACCGCCAAGCGGCAGCGCAGTTTACAGGTGGAAATTATTCGTGATGTGCCCGATGCCACCTTGTGGGTTGAGGCTGGTGAAACGCGTTTGCGCCAAGTGCTGAGTAATTTGATCAGTAATGCCTTGGATGCTCTGAGTGAAAAAGGCCTGCCGCGACGTATTTGGCTCAATACTCGGGTGGAAGAGGGTTGGGTGGTATTGATCTTGCGTGATAATGGTCCAGGTTTTACCGAACAGGCCTTAGAGCAAGCCTGCGAGCCGTTTTATACCACTAAAACCAGTGCTCGCGGTCTAGGTTTGGGCTTGGCGATTTGTGCAACGCTAATTAAGGCCCTGCAAGGACGGTTGTTATTTGCCAATCATCCTGAGGGCGGTGCACAAGTGACTTTATATTTACGTGAGATTCCATCTGCAGTGAATTTACGTTCGAGCGAGGATCGTTTTGAATGATACAGATCAGCCATGCAACTGATGTGGTGCTACTCGATGATGATGTTCATTTGCGTACGGCATTATCGCAAACCTTTGATTTAGCCGGTTTGCACGTGCAAGCCTACGGCAGTGCTGAGGGCGTCTTGTCTGCCTTGCCTGAGCAGTGGGCTGGGGTTTTAGTCACAGATATCCGTATGCCCGGCATGAATGGTCTGGAGTTGCTGGAGCAGTTACAGCGCTTTGATCAAGAGTTACCCGTGTTGCTGATTACCGGTCATGGTGATGTGCCCTTGGCTGTACAAGCGATGCGTATTGGCGCGTATGACTTTTTACAAAAGCCTTTTGCCAGTGAATTATTGCTCGATAGCGTACGGCGTGCTTTAGCAGTGCGCCGCTTGGTTTTAGAGAATCGCTCCTTACGTTTGGCTTTGAGTGAGCAGCACATGCTGGGTGAGCGTCTATTAGGCCATTCGCCGAGTGTGCAGCGTTTACGCAATCAAGTCAGCGCTTTAGCTAATATTCAAGCCGATGTGCTGATTTTAGGTGAGACCGGCAGCGGTAAAGAAGTGGTGGCGCGCGCTTTACATGATTTATCGCCGCGTTGTGCTGCGCCTTTTGTGGCGATTAATGCCGGTGCTTTGGCTGAGTCGGTGATTGAAAGTGAGTTGTTTGGCCATGAAAGCGGCGCTTTTACCGGTGCGCAAAAGCGCCGTATTGGTAAGTTTGAGTATGCCAATGGCGGCACTATTTTTCTGGATGAAATCGAAAGCATGAGCTTGGATGTGCAGGTGAAGTTACTGCGCTTATTGCAAGAGCGTGTGGTCGAGCGCGTGGGCTCTAATCAACTTATTCCCTTGGATATCCGCGTGATGGCCGCCACTAAAGAAGATTTGTTGGCCGCTGCAGATGCTGGGCGCTTCCGTGCGGACTTATATTATCGTCTCAATGTTGCACAAATTAATATTCCCGCGTTACGTCAACGCAGTGAAGATATTCTGCCGCTGTTTCAGCACTTTGTTGATGTCGCTTGTGAGAAATACAAAGTGGCGCAGGTAGAGTTAAGCACCGCAATTCGTGCGGTATTGTTGGGTCACGATTGGCCGGGTAATGTGCGTGAGTTGCAAAATGCAGCTGAACGTTTTGTGCTGGGGTTGGATTTAGGCATTGCAGCAATGCCAGCGCTACAGACGTTACCAAGCAGTGATTTACCACTCAATGAGCAAGTTGAAGCTTTTGAGCGCAGCTTGATTGCCAGTGAATTACTCAATCCGCATCACTCGCTACGAGAAGTAGCAGAGGCGTTGCAACTGCCGCGTAAAACTTTGCATGATAAATTGCGTAAATATGACCTGCATTTTGTAAGTTCTGGCGATAATTCGCCGTCAGTTGATTTTTGATGGCGGATTTTCGCCATGCCGGGCAGTAAATAGCAACTCTAGCCTTGAATAGTTTGTCTGTTGAGCAGCGCTGGTATCTGGTTTTTCGACTTTAGTCGTATGCAAGAGCAGTAGGTATGTAATTTGCGTTACATATAAAGCACGCGTGATTAAACACGTGGCCAACAACAGATTATGTCGCCTGTGGCGGCACTGACTATTCAAAGTAAGAGGAAATTTTAATGCTTAAAATGACCGCTAAAGCACTGGTTTGTGCTGTTTCATTGGGACTGGCTGGGTTGGCCAACGCTGCTGAGCCCATCGTCATTAAATTCTCACACGTGGTAGCTGAGCACACGCCTAAAGGCCAAGGTGCGCTGCTGTTTAAAAAACTGGCTGAAGAGCGTTTACCGGGCCAAGTTAAAGTTGAGGTGTACTCCAACTCATCTTTATTCGGTGACGGTAAAGAAATGGAAGCGTTATTGCTGGGCGATGTGCAGTTAATTGCGCCATCCTTAGCTAAATTTGAGCACTACTCAAAACCTATCCAAATTTTTGACTTACCCTTCTTATTTGACGATATGGAAGCGGTTGATCGCTTCCAAAAAGGTCCAGTGGGTAAAGAACTATTAACCTCGATGGAAGATAAAGGCATCACCGGTTTGGGCTACTGGCACAACGGTTTGAAGCAGTTGTCGGCCAATAAAGCTCTGCATGTCCCTAAAGATGCGCGTGGCCTAAAGTTCCGTGTACAAGCCTCCGCTGTATTGGATGAGCAGTTTAAAGCACTGCGTGCTAACCCGCGTAAAATGAGCTTTGGTGAAGTGTATCAAGGCCTACAAACCGGCGTAGTCAATGGTGCAGAAAACCCGTACTCCAATATCTACTCACAAAAAATGCATGAAGTGCAAAAGTACATCACTGAGTCAAACCACGGTTTGCTCGACTATATGGTGATTACTAACACTAAATTTTGGAATGGTTTACCGGCTGATGTGCGCACTGAATTGAGCAGCATCATGGAAGAAGTGACTGTTGAAGTGAACAAGCATGCTGAAGAGCTGAATCAGCGCGATAAGCAATCGATTGTTGATAGTGGTAAAAGTGAAATCATTACTTTAACCAAAGAGCAGCGTGATCAATGGCGTGATCAGGTTAAACCAGTATGGAAAAAGTTTGAAAAAGAAATTGGTGCAGAGCGCATTCAAGCTGCCGAAGCATCGAATCAGCAGTAAGAGTCAGACCTTAGCGTAGCGTTATGTTGCGCTAAGGTTACTATGTAGCTGACACATAGCGCCGCTGTGCGTTATGTGTTTCTGGAGAATATTTATGAATGCGATACGCCTGATCTGGGATCGCTTTGAGGAAGGCTTTATTGTTTTCCTGCTGGCGGCCATGACGCTGGTCACCTTTGTTTATGTCATTTTAAATAACTTGTACACCCTGTTTTATGTGGCGGGTGAGTATTTTTCTGAGCGCTCTGAAGGCGCTTCGGAGTTTTTTTACGGTATTGGCGATTTTGTTTTAGATATTGTCCAGAGCATGACTTGGAGTAACGCCTTAACCAAAGCGCTCTTCGCTTGGCTGATCTTTTTTGGTTTGGCCTATGGTGTGCGCATTGGTGGGCATATCGGGGTGGATGCGTTAGTTAAATTAGCGTCACGGCCAACTCAGCGCCTGATTGCGATTGTCGCCTGCTTATTTAGTTTGGGGTATGCAGGCTTATTGACAGTGGCAAGTTTCGAATGGATTTCGACATTAATGAACGCAGCCATTGGTGCCGATGACTTAGGTCAGTTTGGCGTTAAACAATGGCACATTGGCGCGATTGTGCCGATTGGCTTTGCATTGGTTTTTATTCGTTTTATGGAAATTTTGGTGCGTATTTTGCGCAATGAACAAGTGGATTTAGGCTTGGCTGATGAAGCCGCTGATGCGATGAAATTAACTGAGACAGAGGATTCTAAATCATGACGATTCCCTTTCTGTTTCTAGCACTGTTTGCGTTGATGTTTATTGGTGTACCGGTTGCTATTTCGTTAGGTTTAGCAGGCTCAGTTACCATTATTTTGTTCAGTCCTGACTCAGTGCGCTCATTGGCGATTAAGCTGTTTGAGACCAGTGAGCACTACACCTTGTTAGCGATTCCGTTCTTTCTGCTGGCGGGTTCATTTATGACCACTGGTGGTGTGGCGCGGCGTTTAATCGACTTTGCCAACGCCAGTGTCGGTCATATTCGTGGTGGTTTAGCCATTGGTGCGGTGATGGCCTGTATGTTGTTCGCCGCATTATCAGGCTCCAGTCCGGCCACGGTTGCTGCGGTCGGCTCGATTGCGATTGCTGGTATGGTGCGCTCAGGTTATCCACAGCCGTTTGCCGCGGGTATTGTCACTAACGCGGGTACGCTGGGTATCTTGATCCCACCATCAGTGGTGATGGTTGTTTACGCTGCAGCGACTGAAACCTCGGTCGGTACTTTGTTTATGGCCGGTGTGGTGCCAGGCTTGCTGCTGGGCTTAGTACTGATGGTGGCGATTTACATTATTGCGGTAAAGAAAAATCTCCCTGCATTACCACGTGCGACAGTGCGTGAGTGGTTAGGCGCTGCGCGTAAAGCGATTTGGGGCCTACTGTTGATGGTGATTATCCTTGGGGGTATTTACTCAGGGATGTTTACCCCAACGGAAGCAGCGGCTGTGGCAGCGGTGTATTCGGCCTTTATTGCACTCTTTGTGTACAAAGATATGCGTATTACCCAGGCTCCAAAGGTGGTGTTGGAGTCGGCTAAGCTCAGCATTATGTTGATGTTTATTATTGCCAACGCCATGCTGTTTGCGCACGTGTTAACCACTGAGCAAATCCCACAGCAAATCACTGCCATGGTTCTTGAGGCTGGGCTTGAGCCATGGATGTTCTTGTTGGTGGTCAATATTGTGCTGTTGATTGCTGGCGCCTTTATGGAGCCGTCAGCGATTATCCTGATTTTGGCACCGATTCTGTTCCCTATTGCTGTACAACTGGGCATTGATCCAATTCACCTCGGTATCATTATGGTGGTGAATATGGAGATTGGTTTGATTACCCCGCCAGTGGGGCTCAACCTCTTTGTCACCTCTGCAGTCACTGGTATGCCGTTATCTGAAGTGATTAAAGCGGCAATGCCTTGGTTGATGCTGTTACTGGGCTTCTTGGTCATTATTACCTATGTGCCAAGCGTGTCGCTGGGCTTACCGCGGATGCTCGGGATGTAAGTTTTATAAGTGTTACGTGGCGCTCAAACGGCTGGTTGCTTAATGCTCCAGCCGTTTTTTATTGCTGGGATTTTGAAATTTTTCGGAGTCAGTCGTAGGGCATGATACTGTGCAGGGGTTGTTGAGATAGCTGTGACCGAGAATCAATACGCTTACTGGTAGCAAACGACTGATTATTCATTTTTAAATACATAACTTAATTGAGAAGGACATTGAACGTGCAGTACGCTTTTCCATTACTGGCCGTTATTTTTTGGGCCGCCAATACGGTCGTAAATAAAATGACAGTGGGTGTAATCTTTCCAGCAGAGATTGGTTTTTATCGCTGGGTGTTTGCCGCTGCTTTATTTACGCCCTTTATTCTGCGTTCAGTTGTCGCCAATTGGAGCAACATTCGTCCCCATTTAATTAAAATCTTTATCCTCGGCTTGCTGGGGATGGCAATTTATCAAAGTCTGGCGTACTTTGCCGCACCAAAAACCTCAGCCACGCATATGGGGATTATTTTATCCTTGATGCCGATGATGTCGTTGAGTATGGCCATCATTGCTTTAGGCCAGCGCCTCACTATGGGCGCGATAGTCGGGGCGATCTTTTCATTTTTAGGTGTGCTGCTGGTCGTGAGTCATGGTGACCTGCGCAACTTAGCGCAGCAGGGCATCAATATGGGGGACGTGATGATGTTGATCGCGACATTAGCCTATGCGGTGTATAGCACCTTATTAAAGTATTGGCAGATGGACATTCCAGCGCTGCAGTTGTTATATCTGCAAATGCTGGTGGCGGTGATTGTCTTATTTCCACTGTTTTGGCTCTCTGAGAAAACTGGTTTAAACAGCACGAATCTACCTTTAGTGTTATTTGCCTGCGTCTTTGCTTCTATTGCTGCACCTTTGGCGTGGATGCATGGTGTGCGGGTTTTAGGACCAAGCCGTACATCAGTATTCTTTAATCTAATGCCCATTCTGACCATTATGATTGCGGCGTTAGTGCTATCTGAACAGCTTGAGCTATACCACGCGTTAGGCGGTAGTTTGACCTTGTTTGGAGTGGTGGTGTCTGAGCGCTGGAAGCGGCCATTCAGGGGTAATGTGAATGCATAATGCGCTAATGTGCAGTTAAAAATAGGATAGTTACTTTAAAAGCCATAGCGTTATTTGGTTATCGGGCCAATTAATGTTATGGTTTTTTGCTGTCGCAAATACAAGAAGTGAGCAATATTTGCGCATCTTCCGACTCAGGTCGGCTTATCGCTGTAGGGGATTTCCCCCAGTCTGCTACTGGCAGTTGTCTGGTTGACGCTTGGTGCGTTTGACCTTATTTGCCTGCTGCAGCAATTCTTTTATGCACTCTCAAGGTCCATCTTGCTGACCTTGCTGAGGCGCGCAATATCGCTATGTGTAGCATTCGTCCTGCTTGTGATGGTTATACATGGCATAAGGAGTAAGAATGTTTCAATTTTCAACAAGTAGTGCGCTGCTGATCCTGCTGGGATTTTACGGCATCACTTTTCTTCTCACATTACGCATTGGTAAAAAACAAGAAAACGCCGACGGTTATATGACCGCTAATGGCTCGGTGGGCTATGGCATGTCGGCGGCAAGCATGACCGCCACCTGGATTTGGGCGGCATCCTTTTATGCGGCTGCCAGTTCAGGCTATAAATACGGTATTTCCGGCGCGATTCACTATGGTTTTTGGGGGGCGCTGATGATTCTCTTTATCTATCCCTTTGGCCGACGCTTTCGCAAACTCGCCCCCAATGCCCATACCCTAGCCGAGATTATGCACGCCCGTCATGGCAGTTCCAGTCAGATGATTTTGGCAGGCTCCAACGTGGTTGGGAGTGTGATTAGCTTGATGGTGAACTTCACCGCAGCAGGTGCGTTAGTGGATATTCTCTCGCCCCTGAGCTTTGTGCAGGGTGTGATGATTGCTGGTTTTGGTGTGTTGTCTTACACCTTATGGTCTGGCTTTAGAGCCTCGGTCTACACCGACTTTGCCCAGTTGGTGGCGATGATTTTAGCGGCAGTGATTATTATTCCGATGATTTTCTTCCAGCTCGGTGGCCCGACTTTGTTTGAAACCGGCATGTCGAATCTCACTGTTGAGCAGCAAGATTTCTTTTCTACGGCGGCAATTTTAGAGCAGGGCGCGCCTTTTTTTGTAGCGGTGCTGGCCTATGCCATTGGTAACCAAACTATTGCTCAGCGTTTATTTGCCGTACGTGAAGATTTGATTAAACCCAGCTTTATTACCGCAACTATTGGCTATGGCTCGATTGTGATTGGCTTGGGGATGCTGGGTTTATTGGCCTTGCTGGCTGGCGTGACGCCGATTGATGGTGATTTAAACAACTTGATCCCACAAATGGCCGCAACGTACTTGCCGCCCTTTATGGTGGCCATGCTGTTTATTATGGTGATTGGCTCGCTTTCATCTACTGCTGACTCGGATCTATCAGCTTTATCAGCGATTATCATGACCGATGTGTACGGTAAGCATATTGCGAAAAACAAACCTGATCCACAGAAAATGCTCTGGGTCGGGCGTTTCACTATGGTAGTTGCAGCATTTCTGGGTGTGGTATTTGCTAGTTTAAAACTGGATATTCTCTCCATGCTGATCTTTGTCGGCGCCTTATGGGGTTCGATTGTGTTTCCAGTGATTGCTAGCCTGTACTGGAATCGCGTGACGAACGCAGCCTTTACTGTCTCGGTTGCGGTGTCGTTTCTGTTGTTCTTGATTGTGCGCTTTAACTGGTTGCCGATTGAGGGTGCGGTTGCAGTGTTCTTTGAGATTTTCGCTGCTGTAGGTGGCGGGGTCGTGATTGGTTTGATGACCTTTGGCTTTTTTGGTCGTATGGCTGGTTTAATTATCGGCGCTATCACTGCATTGGTTTTAGTGTTCTTTACCGTTGGTTTTTTAAGAGACTACATTGTGTTGCTCAGCTCGTTAACGGCCTATGGCGCAAGTACAATTGTGTGCACCTTAATGACATTACGCAGCAAAGCTCCCGACTTTAATTTTGAGAGCATCGATGAGCGCGTGATTGAGTTCCACAAAGAAGCGCAAGTTTAAGGAGAGTTAAGATGTCGACATTTGCATTAACAGTCTATGTATTGATATGGCCGGTGTTATCAACCTTAGTGCTGGTGACTTTATGTGTGGCTTTAATTAGAGATATACGTGCAGCGAAAAAAGATGGTGAGTCATTGGTCTGACATGCTGTATGTAGGGCTGTAGCCGCCGCTAGGATGACGTTCTAGTGGCAGTTATGGTCTTAGCTTACAGCTAGGATTATTCAAGAGTACCAGGGTGCTGAGTTAGGATAGGGTTGCAGTGCTTATGGCTTAACTTAGTAGGGTGTTCGCAGAACATCATTCTAGCGATGCTAACAGTGGAGCTGTCTGTGTAAGAGAAGATGTTATGAATTGAGAATTGATCATGCTTGATCAGCTAAGAAAATACTGAAGATTCTCTTGTCAGCTTTATTGTTTGTGGCGTTGCAAATGGTGGGCCTGCACGGACTTGAACCGTGGACCAAGGGATTATGAGTCCCCTGCTCTAACCAACTGAGCTACAGGCCCCAATTGCAGCGAGTGATTATACCCGTGTAAAACAAAGACGCAAACAAATGTTCTCGCAAGGTATAAACAAAAACCCCCGAATTAACGGGGGTTTATGATTTTACTCATCAAGGAAGGAGCGTAAGTGCTCGCTGCGAGATGGGTGGCGCAATTTGCGTAGCGCCTTGGCTTCGATTTGACGAATCCGCTCACGGGTTACATCAAACTGCTTGCCGACTTCTTCTAACGTATGGTCAGTATTCATATCAATACCAAAACGCATGCGCAGAACTTTTGCTTCACGCTCAGTTAGACCGCTGAGAACATCGCGTGTTGACTCTTTCAGGCTTTCAATTGTGGCGATATCAATCGGAGACTGCATGGTTGAGTCTTCGATAAAGTCGCCCAGATGAGAGTCTTCATCGTCACCAATCGGTGTTTCCATGGAGATTGGCTCTTTAGCAATCTTCAGGACTTTACGCACACGGTCTTCCGACATTTCCATACGCTCGCCAAGCTCTTCAGGCGTGGGTTCGCGACCCATTTCTTGTAGCATTTGGCGTGAAATGCGATTGAGTTTATTTATGGTCTCAATCATATGTACAGGAATACGAATGGTGCGTGCTTGGTCAGCAATCGAGCGAGTAATCGCCTGACGAATCCACCAAGTAGCATAAGTTGAGAACTTATAACCACGACGGTATTCAAACTTATCCACCGCTTTCATCAGGCCGATATTACCTTCCTGAATCAAGTCGAGGAACTGCAAACCACGGTTGGTGTACTTCTTAGCAATCGAAATCACTAGACGTAAGTTGGCTTCAACCATTTCTTTCTTAGCGCGGCCAGCTTTAGCTTCACCAATCGACATGCGACGGTTGATGTCTTTAATGTCGAGAATGGTTAAAGAAGTTTCTTTTTCCAAGTCGATCAAAATTTGCTGGTTGCGTTGAATTTCTTCAACCAGTGGCGCTAAGTTTGCAGCATAACGTGCTTTGCCTTCACTGAGCTTAACGGCCCAATCAAGTTCAATTTCATTACCTGGGAACAGCTTGAGGAAATCAGCACGAGGCATACGTGCGTCACGTACACACAGCTGCATAATAGCGCGCTCTTGCGCACGTAAACGCTGCAGAGAATCACGTACACGTACAACTAGAGCGTCATACTGCTTAGGTACTAGCTTAATCGGCATAAACAATTCAGCCAGCTCTTGTAGAGCTGTGACTGCTTGTTTGCTATTGCGCTTGTGCTTTAACAGTACTTTTTCAACTTTGGCCAGTTGCTCGGCAACAGCACCAAAGCGCTCTTTCGCAACTTCAGGATCAGGACCGCCGTCGCCAGCTTCTTCCTCTTCCTCTTCTGTTTCCTCTTCTTCCTCTTCTTCGTCATCATCTTTTGCTTTTTTAGCATCAGTAGCAGTGGCTTTAGCAGCAGCCACAGCAGCAGGCGAAGGTTGGACAGCGATTTCATCATCAGCATCAATGTAGCCATTGAACACGTCAGTGAGGCGGGTGCCTTCAGTGATGGCGCGATCAAAGCTTTCTAAGATGCCGTTTACGGTACCGGGGAAGTGGGCAATAGCGCCCATCACTTCACGGATACCTTCTTCGATACGCTTGGCGATTTCAATTTCGCCTTCACGGGTCAAAAGTTCAACTGTACCCATTTCGCGCATATACATACGCACTGGGTCAGTGGTGCGGCCAATATCTGTTTCAACAGCAGCCAGTGCCGCAGCCGCTTCTTCAGCAGCCGCTTCATCAGTGTCGCCGCCAGCTAATAGCAGTGCATCAGCATCTGGAGCTGCTTCGGAGACATTAATTCCCATGTCATTGATCATGCGAATAATATCTTCGACCTGTTCTGGGTCAGAAATATCTTCAGGAAGGTGGTCGTTGACCTCAGCGTAAGTCAGGTATCCCTGCTCGCGTCCGAGGGCGATTAATTCTTTCAAACGAGATTGTTGTGCTTTTGCGGACATATCACCCTATCCATGAAAGGTCTGGGCCGAACGGCAATTAAGTTGCATATTATACTGTATATAGCAGCTTAATTGCCAGTTTCGGCAGTACTTGGTGCATTGTTGTGTTGTTCAAACAATTCACGCAAGTGTTGTTTTTCTTCACTCGTTAGCACATCTGAACGGGCCTTGTTGAGCAGCTGCTCAATCAAGCGCTCGCGTTGCGCTGTCGCTAAACGAGTTATGGTGTCGAAAAATTGCTGTTCAAGGTTGTCGTCATTAATCAGCCATTCTTTTTCAGCGAGAGCCAGTAAAAGATTACCCTGTTCGGTGCCATACCAGCGTGTCATTAATTGCAAAGGGTCAAGGTTTGGACTTTTCTGCAACGCTTCTAGTAATGAGACGAGCAGTTGTGCGTACAGGTCATCTTCTGCAGCAAGTTTACTTGCTGTATCGACTTTTAAAGCAAGGTGTGGATGATGCAACAAGGTACGCAGAGCGGCCAAGTGCGGGGTTTCGACAGTGACTTGGGCACGTTTTGATTGGCGTGCCGGAGCGCTGTTTTTTGACCAAGGTTTATCTTTGCGGTCGTTGTTTTGTGCAGGCTGCGATGTATTTGGGCTTGGTATGTCGCCATAATCGTCAGCGCTAAAATGCTGGTAGCTATCAAAGCCCTCAGTGTCATATTCATACGCGGCTGAGGGTGCCCAATCTTGTGTTGGTGCAGGGCTCGAGTCGGTGCTAGGCGCTGTGTCGAGGCCGGTCATTTGTGTGAGCTTCTGGCGCATTAAGGCGCGCAAGTTGGCGCCGGGAATGCGCTCAATCAATGGTGACGCGAGCGTGGCCATATGCGCCTTGCCCTCAAGCGACTCGATATTCACTTCTTCAGCTAAGTGGGTGAAAAAATACTCTGTTAAAGCAACAGATTGCTGAGCGATTCGTGCTTGAAAGGCTTCGAGGCCTTCGCTACGAATCAAGCTATCAGGGTCTTCGCCATCGGGTACAAACAAAAAGCGTGCTTGCTGTCCATCTTTTAAATTGCTTAAGGTTGCTTCGAGTGCGCGCCACGCAGCTTTACGCCCAGCATTGTCGCCATCAAAGCAAAATAAAATGCTGGGTACGACACGAAACAGGCGCTTGATATGTTCTTCGCTGGTGGCTGTACCTAAAGTTGCCACAGCGTTACGCAGACCTTGTTGGGCCAGTGCAATGACGTCCATATAGCCTTCAACAACGATGATTTCGTTGAGTTGGCGGTTGTATTTGCGCGCTTCATAGAGGCCGTACAATTCTTGACCTTTATGGAAAACTGCAGTTTCGGGTGAGTTCAGGTATTTAGGCTTATCATCACCTAAGACTCGTCCACCAAAACCAATAATACGCCCGCGCGAATCATGAATCGGGAAAATAATCCGATCACGAAAGCGATCATAGCGCCGCTTAGTATCAGCATTCTCAGCCAATAAACCCGCGTCGATCATGGCTTTTTCTTGCAGGGCATCGCCACCTAAGTGTTTGCTGAGGTTGTCCCAGCCGGGTGGGGCAAAGCCTAAGGCAAAGTCGCGGGCAATCACGCCGGAAACGCCGCGGTTTTTTAAATAATTGACTGCTGCATTGCGTTGCGGATGGCTTTTTAGTGCGTTGCGATAGTAGTCACTGGCTGCTGTAAGTAATGCATACAGTGGTGAGTCAACCGCTTGGCGTGGTTTTCTCGGTGCATTGTTATCGCTGGCTTCACGCTCAACTTCCACACCTGCGCGCTTGGCCAGTTCATCCACTGCTTCAGGGAAGTCGAGGTGGTCGTGGTCCATAATAAAGCCCAAGGCATTACCGCCAGCGCCACAACCAAAGCAGTAATAAAATTGCTTTTCGTGGTTGACGCTAAATGATGGGGTTTTTTCTTGGTGAAACGGGCAGCAAGCTGTGTAGTTTTTGCCGGATTTTTTTAATTGGACACGCGAACCCACCACTTCGACAATGTCGGTGCGGTTGAGTAAGTCATCAATAAAACCTTGCGCAATTAATCCTGCCATGGAATTCCTACAAAGCTTGGTGTGTTGCTGCAGCGTTGAACGCTAAGGGTGTGTGTTAGTCAAGTGCATTATAGACGTATGACAGAGGGCTGTTACGTAAGTTGTGCAAAATTGAATCTGTTTGCAGGGACGATGCTGGCATGGCGCTGTGTGCCACGCAGTGCAGCGTCTACATCAATAGAGTGGGTCGTATAAATTTATTTGAGTAAAACGACAAAACCCGGACGAATCCGGGCTTTGTTTGCACTAAACCTGTGAAACTTAATACAGGCGTTCGTGACGACGTTGTTCGCGTTGTACTTTCTTTGCATGACGCTTTACTGCAGCTGCAGCTTTACGCTTGCGTTCTGCTGTAGGCTTTTCATAAAACTCGCGACTGCGTACATCAGCAAGAACACCGGCTTTTTCGCAGGAGCGCTTGAAGCGACGCAGAGCAACGTCAAATGGTTCGTTGTCTTTAAGTTTGACAGTTGGCATCCGATTCGTACCTTCATCAATGACCGGGTGGTTTGATATATATTCAAAAAAATATATATCGGTTTTCAAGGGTTGCGGATATTACCTGCTTTTTATAATAAAAGCAAAGGTATTGCTAGAAAAGCATAGAACGTAACCACTAAGCCGCTTATGATGCGTGTATATTCTTTTATTGTAAAGTTGGACGGGCAGAATAAATGCTGGTGCTGGGTTTAGAGACATCCTGCGATGAGACAGGAGTTGCATTATATGACAGTCAACGAGGCTTGTTGGCGCACGCTTTATTTAGCCAAATTGATCTGCATCGCATCTATGGCGGTGTGGTACCAGAATTGGCATCGCGTGATCATATTAAGCGCATGTTGCCGTTGATTGAGCAGGTGCTGGACGAGGCGCAATGTCAGGCCAGTGATATTCAAGGGATTGCCTATACCGCAGGCCCTGGGCTGGTTGGCGCGTTATTAGTCGGTGCTTCTTGTGCGCAAGCTTTGGCCTTTGCTTGGGATATTCCATCCATTGGTGTGCACCATATGGAAGGCCATTTACTGGCGCCAATGCTGGAAGAAACACCGCCTGAATTTCCTTTTGTCGCTTTATTGGTGTCCGGTGGCCATACGCAATTAGTGCGTGTGGATGGCATTGGTCAGTACCGCTTATTAGGCGAGTCAATTGATGACGCCGCCGGTGAGGCTTTTGATAAAACTGCTAAATTAATGGGTTTGCGTTACCCCGGTGGCCCAGAAATCGCTCGTGCTGCGGAGCAGGGGGTGGCGGGGCGCTTTAAATTACCCAAGCCCATGACGGATCGCCCAGGTTTGCAATTTAGTTTCAGCGGATTAAAAACTGCAACCCTAACCGCGTGGCAAAAATGTGTGGCAGCGGATGATGCTGGCGAGCAAACCCGTGCTGATCTGGCGCACGCTTTTCAGTCAGCGGTGGTCTCGACTTTAACCATTAAATGTCAACGCGCCCTAGAGCAAGAAGATTTGAAAACCTTAGTGATTGCCGGTGGTGTCAGTGCCAACCAAGAATTGCGTCGCTCGTTGGAAGCAATGTTGGCCAAGCGCCAGGGTCAAGTGTTTTATGCGCGACCGGAGTTTTGTACTGATAACGGCGCCATGATTGCTTATGCTGGCTGTCAGCGCTTACTCGCGGGGCAAAAAGAAGGGCAAAGTATCAATGTGCGTGCGCGCTGGCCGATGGAAGAGCTACCGCCGTTAGTGTCATAAATCATCTTTAAAGTGGCGCTCTGTGCCGGCCAGCAAGTCTTTTAAGTTACTGCGGTGCCGCCACACTAAAAGAATACTCAAAACACTGACCGGCAATAAAGCGTGTGGCTGTTGCCACGCCAGCAAAGGTAGGCACAGTGCAACACTGGCCAGTGCCGCGAGTGAACTGATGCGTGACAAACTAAAAGTGAGCAGCCACACCGCTAGTGCTAGCAGCGCAGCAGGCGGATATAAACCCAGTAGCATACCTGCTGTAGTGGCCACACCTTTGCCACCGCGAAAGTTAAAATAGATGGGGTATAAATGACCAATCACTGCAGCTAAACCGATCCACGCTTGCTGTTGTTGGCTCAATCCTAAGCTGCTAGCTAATAAAATTGGCACTAACCCTTTGCTCAGATCGCCGAGCAGGGTCAGAATAGCCAAGCGTTTACCGGCAACGCGTAACATATTGGTGGCGCCAGGATTCCCTGAACCCTGCACGCGCGGGTCGCTATTACCGTAATAACGGCTCAATAAGATGGCAAATGATAATGAGCCAAGCAGATAAGCGCACAGCAGTAGTAACTCAAACATTTGAATGATCCAAGGCCAGCGAGTCTTGATTCTAACGAGGCAAGAGCAAAGTGGACACGGTATTTATCGAAAGTCTAGAAGTAGACACTGTAATTGGTGCCTATGACTGGGAGCGAACGATTCGCCAAAACCTATTGGTGGACTTACACATGGGCTGGGATAATCGCCCCAGTGCAGAAAATGATGAGCTGCACTTAGCTTTAGATTACGCTGCTGTTTCACAGCGCATTCATGATTTTGCCAGCATCAGCACCTTTGAGTTGGTGGAAACCTTTGCCGAGCGTTTAGCTGCCATTTTAATGGCTGAGTTTACTATCCCTTGGTTGCGTTTAAGAATCACTAAACCTGCAGCCGTCGCTACCGCGCGCGGAGTTGGGGTGGAGATTGAACGCGGATGTCGTTAACCAATGTGTATTTAGGATTAGGCAGCAATACTGAACGCGAAGTGCGTTTGTGTGCAGGTTTAGATGCCTTGTATGAGTTGTTTGGTGAACTGCAATGCTCGCCTGTATTTGAGAGTGAACCTGTGGGCATCCGCAGTGCTTGTTTTTTTAATATGGTGGTGCATGTCAAAACGGCTATGCCGCTGGTTGAGCTCAATCAACATTTAAAACAAATTGAAGCAGATAATGGCCGTTATAGGCAGCCGCCTAAGTGTTTGGCCTTGGATATCGATGTATTGCTCTATGGTCAGCAAGCAGGAGTGCATGAAGGTATCAGCTTGCCGCGTGCAGAAATTTTAACCAATGCCTTTGTGTTGTGGCCGTTGGCAATTGTTGCGCCTGATGTGCTGCATCCACTGCGTCAACAAAGCTTTTTGCAGTTGTGGCAGCAGTCGCATATTCAGCAGCAGCTATGGCCAGTGCCATTTGTGTGGCGCGGGCAGCAACTGACTCCGCACGAACTGCTCAAGCCCTGCGTGGTCTAGAGCGCTGTAAGATATTACAAAGAGTTTTTTATTTTTACCTGAGGTAGTCGCGATGCGAGTTCTGGTATTGGGTGCGGGTGTTGTCGGTGTTACGACCGCTTACTACTTAGCTCAGCAAGGTTATGATGTGGTCGTGGTTGATCGACAGCCGAGTGTTGCCAATGAAACCAGTTTTGCCAATGCCGGGCAGATTTCGCCAGGTTATGCATCGCCCTGGGCTGCGCCAGGAATTCCATTGAAAGCCTTGCAGTGGATGATGCGAGAGCATTCGCCATTTTCCTTGCGCTTGACCACAGATCCCTTTCAATACCAGTGGATGCTGCAGATGTTGCGTAATTGCACTGCAGCCCGTTATGCGGTGAATAAAGAGCGCATGGTGCGCATGGCTGAGTACAGCCGTGATTGTTTGGATGCCTTGCGCGCAGATACCGGCATTGAGTATGAAGGTCGGCAGTTGGGTACCACGCAGCTGTTTCGTACTCAGCAGCAGTTTGATGCTGCTGCGAACGATATAGCCGTCTTGGAGCGCAGTGGTGTGCCGTATCAGCTGTTGGAATCGAGAGATATCGCCAGTGTGGAGCCAGCTTTGGCGGCGGTGTCCGATACTTTAACGGGCGCTTTACATCTACCCAATGACCAGACCGGCGACTGCAATCTGTTTACCCGCAATCTTGCGCAAATGGCACGGGCTTTAGGCGTGGAGTTTCGTTTCGCACGTACGGTGCAACGTATCAACAGCAGTGGTGATCAGATCAGCGGTGTATTGATTGATGGACTGGTCGAGAGTGCGGATTACTATGTGATGGCCATGGGCAGTTACTCACGTGCCATGCTCGCGCCCTTGGGGATTAATCTGCCGGTCTATCCACTCAAAGGTTATTCGCTGACTGTGCCGATTGTCGATGCGGCGATGGCGCCGCAGTCGACCATTATTGATGAAACCTACAAAGTAGCCATCACGCGTTTTGATCAGCGGATTCGGGTTGGCGGTATGGCGCAGGTCAGTGGTTTTGATTTATCACTGAACCCGCAACGGCGTGAGACTTTAGAATATGTCACGGGCATGTTGTATCCACAGGGTGGTGATTTAACGCGGGCTGAGTTTTGGACCGGGCTGCGTCCCGCCACGCCTGACGGCACGCCTATTGTGGGGCCAAGCGCCTATCGCAATCTGTTTTTAAATACCGGGCATGGCACTTTGGGTTGGACCATGTCCTGCGGATCAGCCAGTTATTTGGCCGATATTATTAGCAAGAAAACACCGCGGATCAGCAGCGAAGGCTTGGATATATTTCGCTATAACTGATGGCTTAAGTTAGTGCGGTCAAAATTGAACTTGGCCGCGACAGAAATTTTATAAACAGTTTTTAATACGAGGCATCAGTCCAGTCATGCGTCCAGCGCGCGCGTTAATTAATTTGCAGGCTTTGCGCCATAACTATCAACTTGCGCGACAACTGTGTGCCGATAAAGCCCTTGCAGTGGTCAAGGCCGATGCCTATGGGCACGGAGCGGTAGCCTGTGCGCAGGCCTTGCATGATGTGGCCGATGGTTTTGCCGTGTCTTGCTTAGAGGAAGCGGTGGAGTTGCGTGCTGCTGGCGTGACTTTGCCGATTGTGTTGCTGGAAGGGTTTTTTGCTGTCGAGGAGTTGGCGCAGATTGTTGAGTATAATCTGTGGTGTGTGATTCACGCGCAGTGGCAACTGGAGGCTTTGGAGCAGGCTGTGCTGCTGCAGCCGTTACAGATTTGGTTGAAGATGGATTCAGGCATGCATCGTGTTGGATTCTTTCCACAGGAGTATGCGGCGGTGTGGCAGCGCTTACAGGTCAGTGCCAATGTGGCCTCTGTGGTGTTGATGACGCATTTTTCTCGTGCCGATGAGCCAAGTTCTGAATATACCCAGCAGCAGTTTCAAGCCTTTACTGAGGCGATTGTGGGGATGCAAGCACCGATCAGTGTGTGTAACTCGCCGGCGTTATTGGCTTGGCCTGAGATTCGCAGTGATTGGTCACGGCCGGGGATTATTTTATATGGCAGTCAACCGGTGGCGCTATCGGAAGGGCTCACTACAGAGTTTCAGCCGGTGATGACTTTGCAATCAAAAATCATTGCCGTGCGTGAGTTACCTGCGGGTGAGCCGGTGGGCTATGGCGCACAATTTGTTGCCGCTGGACCTGTGCGTGTAGGAATTGTGGCCATCGGTTATGCCGATGGTTATCCGCGTCATGCGCCAACAGGTACGCCAGTGGCAGTGGATGGTTGTCGTACGCAGTTGTTGGGTCGTGTGTCGATGGACATGTTAGCGGTAGATTTAACTGGGCTCAGTCAAGCTGGCGTTGGCAGTGCAGTTGAGTTGTGGGGCGCACAGATTTCGATTGATGAAGTGGCCGCTGCCGCAGGGACGATTTCCTATGAGTTGCTGTGCAATGTCAAGCGTGTCGCCTATGAGTATTCGACGAATGACTGATGAAAATCACTCTTGCAGCCATTGTTCTGTTTGCCTGCGCGCAGGGAGTGGTTATACTGTGCCGAATTCGCAACATGAAGTGCTTGCGAAAATGAATTGCTAAGATAATAGAGGGTGTACCGTGAACCTGTTGAAAAAAATTCTGGTAGCTCAAGCAACTGTCCTAGCCCTATGGGCTGTCAGTGCACAGGCCACTACTGATGAAGACATTGCACAACGTATCAAGCCTGTTGGTGTTGTTTGTGTACAAGGTGATGAGTGCGCTAAAGCTGTAGCGGTTGCCGCGCCTGTTGCTTCTGCTGGTCGCAGTGCTGATGATATTATTGCTAAGCATTGCTCAGTTTGCCACGTATCAGGTTTATTGGGTGCGCCAAAAATTGGCGACACAGCTGATTGGCAAGCCCGTGCGGATGCTAAAGGTGGTTTAGACGGTATCTTGCAAACTGCAATCAGCGGTATCAATGCGATGCCAGCCAAAGGTACCTGCAATGATTGTTCAGATGATGAGTTGATGAGTACGATTAAGACGATGTCCAGCTTGTAAGTCTTAGTTGCTCTGAAAAAACCGCCTTAAGGCGGTTTTTTTATGGCTGGGTAAAATTGTGAGGATTGCACTGTGTGGCAAAGTTATATCAATGGAGTGCTGATTGCGCTGGGCCTGATTATGGCTATTGGTGCGCAAAATGCCTTTGTGTTATCACAGGCGCTACGCCGTGAGCATCATCTGTGGGTGGCCAGTGTCTGTGTGTTTTTTGATGTGTTACTGGTGGCGTTGGGTGTGTATGGCTTGGCGCAGTTATTGACTTCTAGCCCGCTGTTGTTAGCAGTAGCACGTTGGGGCGGAGTCGTATTTTTATCCAGTTATGCTGTGCTGGCATTGTTACGTGCGTTACGTCCTAACACCTTGCAGGCAGAGCAAGTGCGGCCACGGCAATCATTGCGCATGGTGTTAGTCACCACCTTAGCCGTCACTTTGCTCAATCCGCATGTGTATTTGGACACTGTGTTACTGATTGGAGCATTGGGTGCGCAGCAAGCCTCGCCCTCGGCTTATGTGGCGGGTGCAGCGAGCAGTTCGGTGTTGTGGTTTTTCAGCTTAGCTGTGGCCGGGGCTAAACTTGCACCTTGGTTAGCGCGCCCATTAACCTGGCGGGTGATTGATTTTTTTGTAGCAATGATGATGTTTGCCGTTGCTGCACAATTAATCTGGGGTGGATAAAGCCCTACATTTACTGCGTAGATAAGCAGCGTTCATGGTGCTATGATCAGTAGCTAAGAACAAGTCGGAACGGTTGGCAATTGAATCAGCCGTCCATGTATTAGGCTTGTTTACTGTGCCTCGTCTGATGTTACTGGAGAATAATCATGGCTTTTGAACTACCTGCACTTCCGTACGAAAAAAATGCATTAGAACCACATATCTCTGCAGAAACCCTAGATTTTCACCATGGTAAGCACCATAACGCTTACGTTGTGAACTTGAATAACCTGATTCCAGGCACTGAGTTTGAAAACAAAAGCCTAGAAGACATTATCAAAACTTCAACAGGCGGCGTATTTAACAACGCTGCACAAGTTTGGAACCACACCTTCTACTGGAACTGCTTAGCACCTAACGCTGGCGGCGCTCCTACTGGTGCTTTAGCTGATGCCATCAATGCTAAGTTCGGTTCATTTGATGCGTTCAAAGAAGAATTCACCAAAACTGCAATCGGTACTTTCGGTTCAGGTTGGGCTTGGTTAGTGAAGAAAGCTGACGGCTCTTTAGCGCTAGCTAGCACCATCGGTGCAGGCTGCCCGCTGACCACTAACGACACACCACTGTTGACCTGTGACGTTTGGGAGCACGCTTACTACGTTGACTACCGTAATGCGCGTCCTAAGTATGTTGAAGCGTTCTGGAACTTAGTTAACTGGGACTTCGTAGCGAAGAACTTTGCTGCGTAAGACTCTGTTGGCTTAAGCCACGCTGAGTACAAAGCCCCCATGTTATGTCAATAACACTGGGGGCTTTTTTGTGTCTGTAGATTGTTAGTTGAGCTTTAATCTTTAAAGCTGGGCAGCCATTGTGGTGGGGTTGTTTGCATCTCATTTAAGTAATGACTGGCGCCTAATTGGCGCACTTGGCGAGCAATCCAGTTCGCACGTTGCAGGGTGGCGGCGCTGGGTTGGCTGGCGCTACGCTTAAGTGGACTGGGCAAAATCGCAGCTAATAAATAGGCCTGCTGGTTGGATAGATTGGCGGCGTTAGTGTTGAAATAATATTGTGCGGCAGCTTGTGCGCCAAAAATCCCCGGACCCCATTCGGCGCTGTTTAAATACACTTCTAAAATGCGCTCCTTGCTCCAAAATACTTCCATCCATAAGGTAAACCACGCTTCTAAGGCTTTACGTGGCCAGCTGCGTGAGGACCATAAAAAGGTATTCTTGGCTACTTGCTGAGAAATGGTGCTGGCGCCACGTATGCTGTCACTGTTGTTATTGTAGGCTAGCGCTGCGCGAATGGCGGCGATATCAAAGCCGTGATGATAGGCAAACTGCTGATCTTCAGCGGCAATCACGGCCATTTTTAAGTTGTCAGGCAAGCTTGGCCATGGTGTCCATGGGCGCTGGCTACTGTAGTCTTTGCCTGTGAGTAGGGCAGAGATATGTTGCTCAATCATCAGCGCACTCGCGGGTGGATTGACCCAGCGCAGCGACAGCACCAACAAGATGCTCACAGCTAATAAGATGAAAACCGCAAATGAGATTTTGCGCAGCACTTTACCAAACATAGCTCTAACCTGATTTACAAGATATGAGAGTATAACCAGCGTAGTTAGATTGTGGAGAGATTAGGATGCGTTATTGGGTTTTTATAGCTGCGGTATTGGGTGCTGTGGCAGTTTTGCTCGGTGCATTTGCTGCGCATGGTTTAAAACACACACTCAGTGCTGAGTACTTGGCGGTTTTGCAAACCGGTGTGCAGTACCAGTTTATGCATGCTTTGGCGTTATTGTTGGTTGCGGTATTGGCACAGCAGTCTGCATCACGTGCTTTAAGCGTGGCGGCAGTGTGTTTTACTCTGGGCATTGTGTTATTTTCTGGCAGCTTGTATGTCTTAGTGTTGACGCCGCTGCAGCCCGGTTTTATTACCCCGATTGGCGGTACGTTTTTAATTATTGGGTGGTGTGCTGTAGCGTTCTCAGCATTGCGTAAAGCGTAAATATTTGGTGATCGGGTGGTGAACCCGCTAAAATACAAACCCTTCGGAATTTCACGGTTGTGTTATGCATATTCAGTTGAATGGTGAGGCCTACGCATTAAGCGAAACGCTCAGTGTGGCAGGTTTGCTTGAGCATCTGCAGTTAGCAGGGCGCCGCGTTGCCGTCGAGTTAAACTTCGAAATTGTGCCACGCAGCTTGTACGAAACCACGCTCCTTAAAGAGGGCGATGCGCTGGAAATCGTACATGCGATTGGTGGTGGTTAGTCTTGGCTGACCGTCTTTTACTGACTCAGAGAGGCTTTAGATGAGCGTTATACGTACAGATCACCCCTTTACTATCGCGGGAAAAACCTACTCATCACGTTTGCTGGTGGGTACGGGTAAGTACAAAGATATGGAAGAAACTGGTTTGGCAATTGCAGCTTCGGGCGCTGAAATTGTGACTGTTGCTGTGCGCCGTACTAATATTGGCCAGAACGCAGATGAGCCTAATTTATTGGATGTGATCAGCCCTGATCGCTATACCATTTTGCCCAATACCGCTGGTTGCTACGATGCCGAATCGGCGATCCGTACCTGCCGTTTAGCGCGAGAGCTATTAGGTGGTCGCAATCTGGTTAAGTTGGAAATTTTAGCGGATCAAAAAACCTTATTCCCTAACGTTGTAGAAACCCTGCACGCCGCTAAAGTGTTAGTGGATGAAGGCTTTGACGTGATGGTCTACACCAGTGACGACCCGATTATTGCCCGTGAGCTTGAGGCGATTGGTTGTGTGGCAGTGATGCCCTTAGCTGGCTTGATTGGTACCGGTCTAGGTATTTGTAACCCCTATAACCTGCGTATTATTCTCGAAGAAGCCAAGATTCCTGTGCTGGTGGATGCGGGTGTCGGTACTGCGTCTGATGCCACTATTGCGATGGAAATGGGTTGCTCGGCAGTGTTGATGAACAGTGCCATTGCTGACGCTCAGCAGCCGATTTTAATGGCGCAAGCGATGCGGCATGCGATTGAGGCCGGTCGTTTAGCTTACTTAGCTGGACGTATGCCGAAAAAACTCTACGCCAGTGCCTCTTCACCGCTTGAAGGCATGATTGGTTAAGTACGATAGTTCAACCATGGCTGCGCGCTCTGTGCAGTCATGGCATTTCTTTAAATAGGATTCCCATGACAGACGATCTGATCACAGGTGAAGCATTACCTGTGCGCCGCCGTGAAATTAAAAGTTATGTAATGCGCGCTGGTCGTATGACTGACGGGCAGCAACGTGGTTTAGATGAGGGCTGGCCTAAGTTTGGTTTATTGCTTGCCGATGGCCCACAGGATTTTGATCAGATCTTTGGTCGTCAAGCACCGCGCACCTTAGAAATTGGTTTCGGTATGGGGCAATCCTTACTGGAAATGGCTCAAGCTGCACCTGAGCAAGACTTTATCGGCATTGAAGTGCACCGTCCGGGTGTGGGTTCATTGCTCAATAGCTTGCTGACTGAAAATGTGACTAACGTGCGCGTTTACAGTTGTGATGCATTGGAAGTACTCAAGCAGTGTGTTGCCGATGCCAGCTTAGATCGCTTGATGCTGTTCTTTCCTGATCCGTGGCACAAAAGTCGTCATCATAAACGCCGTATCGTACAGCCTGAGTTTGCGCAGTTGGTGCGCAGCAAATTGAAAGTGGGCGGTATTTTCCATCTGGCAACAGACTGGGAGCAGTACACCGAGCATATGCTGGAAGTACTCAATGTTGCGCCAGGCTTTGTGAACTTGTCTGAAGATCAAACTTCAGTGCCACGCCCAGCCGAGCGTCCAGTGACTAAGTTTGAACGTCGTGGTGAGCGTTTAGGTCACGGTGTGTGGGATTTGAAATTTGAGCGTGTTGACTGATACGCACTGCTGTGGGTTTGTATTGGGTAGCGCCTAGGCTGTGTGTTGGCCGCTACCCTGATTGTTGTGTGAGATTTTAGCTAGGCATAGCTGAGCAGTGAGTAAGGCTTAGCAGCTTAGCCACAGGGCTTTAATTACGATCCGCTAAAATACCGATCAGAATAAAAATCATCACTAGCACCGGTGCCAAGCTGTAGTTGTTGAGATGTGCAAAACTGTTCGTCAGCACTGGCGGTAGATAAATCATCGCCGCGCCGTAACCTATGGTACACACCAGAGCAAAACACAGCGTACGAATCGCCGTATTCATATGCCCAATTTGACCGCGCACCCAAGCATTCAATGTCGGGCCAAAGAGCACCAGCGCGCTAGCAATAATCGCCAAGCTGATATCGCTCAAATGCAAGCGTGTCCACTTAGAGGCACTCAGCACTAAATCAAGCAACATATCCATAACAACTCCCTGTTGGCGGCATGTTTAGCCGTCTGCTTCGAGAAAAATCTGCAATAAATCATTTAAAAACAACTGGCCTTGGGCACTGGCGGCTAAACGCTGCGGGTCAGCAGACAATAAACCGCGCTGCTGTGCCTGCTCTAGGCCAGCCTGTAAGGCGCTCAAGGGCAAGCCGGTACGCTCGCTAAAGAGTTCGAGTGCAACGCCATCAGTCAGGCGCAGAGCGTTCATTAGAAACTCAAAGGGTAAGTCTGCCGCAGGTAAAATATTGCTACCGGCTAAGAAGGGTGTGTCTGGATTGAGATAATCAGCTGGCTGCCGAGTTTTCCAGGTGCGCTGGATGCGCCCGCTAGGATCGCTGACCTTGCCATGTGCACCGGCACCGATGCCGATAAAGTCACCAAAGGACCAGTAGTTGACGTTATGTAACGCAACCTGATCAGCGCGCGCATAAGCGGAAACTTCATATTGCTTATAGCCATGTTGCGCTAACAAAGCTTGGCCGGCTTCTTGAATATCCCAGAGCACATCATCTTCTGGCAACAGCGGTGGCTTGCTCCAGAAAACGGTATTAGGCTCCATGGTCAACTGATACCACGACAGATGCGTGGGGGCGAGATCAATGGCTGTTTGCAGATCGGCTAAAGCCTCTGCAGGCGATTGATCGGGCAAACCGTGCATTAAATCTAAATTGAAATTATCAAAGCCAGCCTTGCGTGCCATGGCAATCGCCGCAATGGCTTCTGTACCTGAATGCACGCGGCCTAAAGCTTCGAGCTTAGTGTCAGCAAAGCTTTGAATACCAATGGAGAGGCGGTTAATGCCCATGGCTCGATAGGCCGCAAATTTTTCTTGCTCAAAGGTGCCAGGGTTGGCCTCTAGGGTAATTTCAATATCTGGGCTAAACGCAATACGCTGCTCAATGCCGGCCAGCAAAGCTTGCAGAGCCTGAGCTGAAAACAAGCTTGGCGTGCCGCCACCAAAAAATATTGATGTGAGGGGACGACCATGCGCATGCACTACATCAGCATCTAAGTCTGCCAGTACCGCTGCGACATATTCAGCTTCGGGCAATTCAGGCGTGGCCGCATGTGAGTTGAAATCGCAATAAGGGCATTTACGAATGCACCAAGGAATATGCACGTACAGCGCCAGAGGTGGCAGTTGAAAACCGTTTTCCAAAGGGTGCTGCGTGCTTAAATCAGATGCAATCAAGCTCATAAGGACAGTTGTTGTTTGAGTAGCTGCATTGCGCGAGCGCGGTGACTGATTTGGTTTTTGATCGCGTTGGGCAGTTCAGCGCTACTGCATTGATGCTCAGCGACATAAAATAGCGGGTCGTAGCCAAAACCGTTTTCGCCTTGTGGTGCATGCAAAATACGTCCTTGCCAACGACCTTCACAGATGATGGGCAGTGGATCTTCAGCATGCTGCAATAACGCCAACACACAAATAAACTGCCCGCCACGCTGCTCATCAGGCACGCCTTGTAAGGTATCAAGCAGTTTGCGGTTATTACCGGCGTCACCACCGGTTAAGCTATAGCGCGCGGAGTAAATACCCGGCGCACCATTGAGGTAGTCCACAGTGAGACCTGAGTCATCCGCCAGCGCAGGCAAGCCGGAAATGCGGCATGCGTTACGCGCTTTTAAGATGGCATTTTCAATAAAAGTTAAGCCGGTTTCTTCAGGCTCAACTTCACTGAATTCGCTGATTGAGCGAATTTTTACGCTATGACCGAGTAAGGCTTGCAGCTCACGTAGTTTGCCGGCGTTATGGCTGGCGAGGACGATTTCTTTCATAAGTCAGGAAACACTTCTTGATTGAATTTCAATACGTGGGTTGTGCCTTCTGCATCGGTGACTTGCAGATCAAAGCGCAGCACTTCTTGGCCGGTAATGGCAAATTGCGCCAAGTAATAGACCGCATCGCCTTCATCCACTTCTTTAAAGGTGAGGACTTGGTTTTGACCTAAGAGATTTTTAAAACTACCGACCACAGAGCCTTTTTGGCCTTTAGCGCTTTTGACCATCGACACATTGAGTACCGCCTGATCTTTACTACGATTGAGGCCTACCGCACGTGCGGTATCAGGTTGTAAAAAGGTTGAGTTGAAGATGTTGTAATGCACATCCAAGGCGCCATAGCTTTGTTTGCGCTCAGCGTGAGCAGCAAACGCCATGAAGAAACTTAAACTTAGAGCTAATAAATAACGCATAGGAAAAACTCCATCAGTTAACGAGCATTAGCACCGGTGACACGGTAAATACCGATTTCACCGAGCAAGTTGGGCCAGATCCGATTGCCAAGGTTGTGCTGATGATCACGATCCACCGCTAGACGGTCGAGAACGGTCATCTGCATGTCACTACACAATGCTTCAAAATCAGCAAAAGTACAAAAGTGAATATTAGGCGTGTTGTACCAGGTGTAGGGTAAAAAGTCTGAGACCGGCATTCGCCCGTGACGGGCTAAATACCAACGGCAGCGCCAGTGGCCAAAGTTGGGAAAGGTGATAATGCAGGTGCGACCAACACGGAGCATTTCCTGCAAAATTTTATCGGGGTAATGCACCACTTGCAGGGCTTGGGTCATCACCACTACATCAAAGCTGTCATCAGCAAAGTTACCTAAGCCTAAGTCCAGATTTTGCTCAATGACATTCACACCTTTATCAATGCAGGCAGCAATATTATCAGGGTCAATTTCTAAGCCGTAACCGGTCACGTTTCTCTGCTCTTGCAGCCAAGACAGAAGCTCACCATTACCGCAGCCTAAATCCAGCACGCGACTGTTGGCCGGAATCCATTGTTGAATAATTTCTAAATCTGCTCTCATAAGTGCCTCACACACTGATACGGTTCATATAACCGCCAAATGCTTGCAGGTAACGTGGGATCGGCATTAAAAACGCATCATGCCCTTGCGGAGCATCAATATCTAAATAAGAAACGTTTTTCTTGGCATCCATCAACGCATCGACAATTTCTTTAGAGCGGGCAGGAGAGAAACGCCAGTCTGTGGTGAAAGAAATTAGATAGAAATTAGCCTGAGCCTGGGCAAAGGTGGCCGATAAATCGCCGCCGTGTGCCGCTGCTGGATCAAAGTAATCCAAGGCTTTAGTCATGAGCAGGTAAGTATTGGCATCAAAACTGTTAGAGAACTGCTCGCCTTGGTAACGTAAATAGCTTTCTACCTGGAACTCAACATTATGGAAGTCATAATTGAGACGCTCAGCTTTTAACTCGCGGCCAAATTTTTCGCCCATCGAATCATCAGACAAATAAGTAATATGTCCCACCATGCGTGCTAATGACAAGCCACGCTTGGGGATGGTGCCTTCATCGGTAAAGTTTCCAGCATGAAAATCTGGGTCGGTAATAATGGCTTGGCGTGCCACTTCATTAAAGGCAATATTTTGCGCTGATAAGCGTGGAGCTGCCGCAATCGAGATGCAGTTACGAATACGCTCCGGGTAACTGATGGTCCATTGCAGCGCTTGCATACCGCCGAGGCTGCCACCCACTACGGCTGCCCATTGTGCAATACCTAAACGATCAGCCAAACGAGCTTGGCTGTGCACCCAATCTTCCACTGTCATCATGGGGAAGTGTGCGCCATACACCTTGCCGGTTTTTGGATTGATGGTGTTAGGTCCAGTCGAACCATGGCAACCACCTAAGTTATTGGGCGAGACGACAAAAAACTTATTGGTATCAATGGGCTTGCCCGGACCAATGCAGGTATCCCACCAGCCCGGCTTGCGATCATCAGTATGATGGTAACCGGCCGCATGATGGGTGCCTGATAGCGCATGGCAAATCAGTACCGCATTGCTGGCAGTGGCATTGAGCTCACCATAGGTTTCATACACCAACTCGTATTCGTCGAGTGTACGACCGCAGGCTAATTGCAGAGGCTGATCAAAAGCCGCCACTTGCGGCTTGACCAAGCCGACAGAATCTATAGGGAACACGGAAGACACGGCAACTCTCTCCAAAGTAAGAGACGCAGTCTAAAGAGCCTAGCCAGTCGCGGCAAGTCGTATGCAGTATTGTGCGGGTATTGACTGCTGATCGGATTTTTGAGCAGTCAGCGTATGCATATTCAGCGACGATTGAGGCTAGAAACTTATGGGCTTACATCTGTAACACAGTCAATTTTAAGTTGCTAAGTGAGCAAACTCAACTGCATCGGGAAACTGGTTAGGTGCAGTAATACGCACACGCTTTTGGCGCGATAATTCGCCACTTTCAATCTGTACAGCATGTTTAGGGACGGCAAAAGCTTTGCTTAAAAAAGCAATCAGTTGCGTATTAGCTTTACCGTCCACCGGCGGTGCGTTGAGGCGGATTTTAATCCGCTCACCATGCTCGCCGGCAAATTCACTGCGTTTTGCACCCGGTTGCAAATGACAAAATAAAATTAAGTCATCACCGTCCCAGCGCACATATTGCGTCATAGAAATGGGCTCACCAAAGCACGTATTTCGCCAGTTAGTCCGGTGCTGATAGCTAAATTACCTAAGACAAAACGTTCTAATAAATTAATCGCAATAAAAGCGAAAATAGGTGAAATATCAATACCGCCAAGGTCAGGCAAAAGGCGACGAATTTGCGCTAGGAGCGGCTCACAAATTTGATAGGTCAGTTGTGCGCCGGGATTGTTACTGCCTGGTGCTACCCAAGATAAAATCACGCTAATAATTAAGGCATAGAAAAAGATTTTCAAAAATAAGCCAGCAACTGAAATTAAACTCCAGGCTAAAATGTTTGGCAGCAACTGCATAATCGGCAGCCCTACAAGGGCGAGCACGATACTAATAAGCGCAAACTGCAGAGCCAACACCAGTACCAATCCAGCTAAATCAATGCCTGCCACGCTAGGGATGACTCTGCGCAGCGGTGCCAGTAATGGCTGTGTCGCTTTAACGGTAAATTGGCACAGTGGATTATAAAAATCCGCTCGCACCAGTTGCAGAATAAAACGCAGCAGGGCGACCATTAAGTACAGTTGGCCTAGCGTTTGCAGAATATAAATAAATGCTTCAGTCAGTCCGGACATAGGGGTCTCTTATTCGCTAAGTTGTTGAGCAAGTTCATGGGAGCGGTTGGCCGCGCTGCGTACTGCAGCTTCAACCAACTCACTAAAGCCACCGGCTTGGAAGGTGTTAATCGCCGCCTCTGTGGTGCCGTTCGGCGAGGTGACTTGCTGGCGCAGTTGTGCAGCGTCGAGGCTGCTTTGACAGGCCATAGTGGAAGCGCCTTGCGCAGTATATTGGGCCAATTGTGCCGCGGTTGCTTGTGGCAAGCCCAGCTTAACACCGGCTTGGGTCATGGCTTCAATCAGCAAAAAGAAATACGCAGGGCCACTGCCAGATACCGCAGTCACGGCATCAATTAATTGTTCAGTGTCCAGCCATACGGCTAAGCCCACGGCTGATAACAGCTGCTCAGCTTGCTCACGCTGCAGTGCAGACACTTGCTCCATCGCATATAAGCCACTCACGCCCTGCTGAATTAGAGCTGGGGTATTGGGCATGCAGCGCACAATACTTTGCACGCCTAGCCATTGGCTGAGGCTGTGGCAGGTTACGCCGGCAGCAATCGAAATGATCAGTTGTTGCGGATTAGTAAAGGGGGCTAACTGCTCGCACACGTGGCGCATTACTTGGGGCTTCACAGCAAGGACGATGATATCGGCATCTTGGATAGCTAGGCCATTGTCACTAAAGGTCTGCACGCCGTATTGGCTGTGTAACGCTTCAAGTTGTGCGACACCTGGATCGCTGGCGCGAATCAGCGCCGCTGGTACGCCTTGCTTGCATAAACCACCAATGATGCTGGCTGCCATATTGCCAGCTCCGATAAACGTAATCTGTGTGTTACCCACGTGGTGAAGCTCCTCTAGCGTTAATACTGCAAAATATAGTGCTATAAACTATAGGTTTAATTGAATTGTTGCATGTGCTGGTTAAATATACCTGCAGATTGTGCTGCAATTTAGTTATTTGCGCAAAATACAGTTGCGGCTTGAGCTGACGAAAACTATGTAGGACGGCTTTGTTCTTGTTGCTGGATGCCAGCGTTGGGCTTGAAGGCTCTTTTCTTGCATGTGATGGCAGTTTACTGATTATTGTCTGCTATCGTATGCAGCATTTATAACCTGCTGTATATCGCCAGCAAATACCGCGATGCAATGGCTTGCTGAACCTTGGGGAATGTTATGGATATTACTGAATTGTTGGCATTTGGCGCGAAACAAGGCGCATCAGATTTACATTTATCTGCGGGCTTGCCGCCGATGATCCGTGTGGACGGAGATGTGCGTCGCATCAACTTGCCAGCGATGGATCAGAAACAAGTTCATGATCTGATTTATGACATTATGAATGACAAGCAGCGCAAGGATTATGAAGAGTTTTTAGAGACTGACTTTTCTTTTGAAGTGCCAGGTATTGCGCGCTTTCGTGTGAATGCCTTCCATCAAAATCGTGGTGCGGCTGCGGTCTTTCGTACCATTCCATCTAAAGTTTTAACCATGGAAGATTTAGGCTTAGGTAAGGTGTTTCGTGATGTGGCTGATATGCCACGTGGTTTGATTTTAGTCGCAGGCCCAACGGGTTCGGGTAAGTCCACAACACTAGCGGCGATGGTCGATTACCTTAACTCAACCAAGTATCAACATATTCTCACCGTAGAAGACCCGATTGAGTTTGTACATGAGTCGAAAAAAAGCCTGATTAACCAGCGTGAAGTGCACCGTGATACTCACAGCTTTAACCAAGCCTTGCGTTCTGCTTTGCGTGAAGACCCGGATGTAATTTTTGTCGGTGAACTGCGTGACTTAGAAACCATTCGCTTGGCTTTGACAGCCGCAGAAACCGGGCACTTAGTCTTTGGCACCTTGCACACTACCTCTGCGGCCAAGACCATTGACCGTATTGTAGATGTGTTCCCAGCGGACGAAAAGCCGATGGTACGTTCGATGCTGTCTGAGTCTTTACAAGCAGTGATTTCGCAAGTGCTGTTGAAGAAGATTGGCGGTGGGCGTGTGGCTGCGCATGAAATTATGTTGGGTACCTTGGCGATTCGTAACTTGATCCGCGAAGATAAAGTGGCGCAAATGTATTCAGCCATTCAAACCGGTGGCGCTTTAGGTATGCAGACGTTAGACAGTTGTTTGAAAAGCCTAGTCAGTCAAGGTTTGATTACTCGGGAAACAGCCCGGGAAAAAGCTAAGACACCCGAGAATTTCTAAAATTATTTTTGATTGATAAATATATCTGAGTTAAAGGATAAGGAGTTGATTATGGGGCGAAAAGTACGCGTCTGGGACGGGCCATTACGAATTTTTCATTGGTTATTGGTGATCAGTGTCACGACCGCTTTATATACCGGCTGGGCCGGTGGCGGCTTGATTGATTGGCATGCGCGAGCGGGTTTAGCCATTATTGGTTTGCTGAGCTTTCGCTTGGCTTGGTTATTGTTAGGCTCAACCTATGCGCGCTTATCCACCTTGCTCTGCTCATTGCTTGCTTTGCCGCAATATCTGCGGGGCGATTGGCGCCAGTTAGGTCATAATCCTTTGGGCGTGTTATCAGTGTTTGCCATGCTGGGCATGCTGGGTTGGCAGGCGGTGAGTGGCCTGTTTACCAATGATGATATTGCCTTCACTGGACCTCTTTATAAATTGGTCAGCAGCAGCCTCAGTGCTGAGATGACCAGTCTGCACAGGCTTGGTTTCTGGATTATTATTGCTCTGATTACCGTACATATTTTGGCGATTGTGCTGCACGCAGTGATTAAAAAGCACAATCTGGTCAAGCCGATGATTACCGGTACTACTGAGCAAGAATATCCAGAGCAAAAATCAGCTCAAGGCGGGCATTGGTTGGCTTTTATGTGTGCCTTAGCGATTGCTTTAGGCGCAGTATATTTAGCCTCAGGTGAGTGGCAAAGTAAGCCGCCGCCAGCGCCGGCATCTGCGCCTGCTTGGTAAAATTGTAAAGATTAAAGGCAATAAAAAAGGTCGCCGACTCTAACTTAGGGCGGCGACCTTTTTTGCATCAAACTAAAGTGCGGGTGAGCAATTTAGTCCATGCGGTATTTGTCGTGGCAACCTTTGCAGCTTTTACCTGCAGCGCCAAATGCAGCAACAATTTGTGCTTTGTCGCCAGTTTCAGCGGCAGCAGCTAATTCGTTCGCTGCTTTGTTGAAAGCGATACCTACTTTGGTTACGCCTTCACGGTCAGTAAACATTTCTGGCTTAACACGTGTTTTGGTATCGCCAATGCTTTTTTCGGTACCCGGGCCAAACAGTGCACCCATACCTGAGTTTGCGGTAGCAGCGATGCTGTTAGCAGCAGCTTGTACTTGTGCTGGATCCCAAGCAACGCTTTCGTCAATGGCCATGGCTTTGATTTTTCCCATGTTCCAGCTCATAAAGCTGTAGCCAGCCTTACGGTATTTAATTTGATCTTCAGGATCAACTTGTGCGCTAGCGCTTAAGCTCGCAGTTAAAAACATAGCAGCTAAGCCGCCAATCATCAGGTTCTTCATCAGGTTCTCTCCTTTATTGCAACATATCCCTATTTATGACTCGGGTTGCTGCTGGGTCGTGCAGTGAGTAAATTCACCACCAGGTAAAACAGTGTGACTCGGTTGGATGGCAGCACCGCCCTCAGTAACTACTGTTAGAAACAGTATCCTGCAGGAAGTGCTGCCCAATTGCATCCATTTATATATTTGAGCCGGTCATAATAATAGCCTAACTCAGCTGTAAATAAATCATATAACAGGCTCTGTCATGCTGCTTAGCGCTGACTACTTAGGCTGTTAGCGAGCAATGAGCAGGCTATAACCCTTATGCTATCTGGCTATAAGATAATAACTGTATCCTCAGGCGCTAGCCTTGGCAGAGGCTTAATTGACTTAACCTTTACCTTAAGTCTGTCGCTTTGATTGATCAGCGGCGCAGCCCAAGCAAGCTCAATGTGTTAAGTTGGTACTTGAGTATGCTGCGTTCACCACGTTTTTCAGTGATTTTTATAGAATAAAACACGAAATCAGCCTTTATATCTTGAGTCCTGATGCAGACCTTGCCAGACTTCGCATCGCGCGGCGGTGACGCGCATTTACTTGATCAAATATATGATTTAAAGGAGCTATGCGCGTGAAAAAAACTAAGCAAATGTTATTGGCCGCCGCTGTCGGCATGGCTGTAGTTGCATCAGCACAGGCTGACCAGCAGCGTGTGCTGAATGTCTATCACTGGTCTGACTATGTCGCACCTAACACCATCAGCAATTTTGAAAAGAAAAGTGGCATCAAAGTGATTTTTGATGTGTACGACAGTAACGAAGTGCTGGAAGCTAAATTGCTTTCGGGTGGTTCAGGTTACGATATCGTTGTGCCATCGAATCCTTTCTTGGCTAAGCAAATCAAAGCCGGCGTTTATCAAAAACTGGATAAAGCCCAACTACCGTTGTGGGAAAATCTCAATAAAGACTTGTTGCACACCCTCGAAGTCAGTGACCCAGGTAACCAGTACTCGCTACCCTATATGTGGGGCTCGATTGGTATGGGCTATAACATAGCTAAAGTTAAAGCGGCGATTGGTGATCAGCCCGTGGATTCTTGGGACCTGATCTTTAAGCCAGAAAACTTAAAAAAACTGCATGAGTGCGGTGTGGCTATTTTGGATTCGCCCAGCGAAATTATTCCAACGGCTATGCATTACTTAGGCTTGCCGCCCGATAGCCTCAAGCCTGAAGATTTGAAGCAGGCAGAAGAGCTATTGCTGACAATTCGTCCTTACGTGACGTATTTCCACTCATCTAAGTACATCTCTGACTTAGCCAGCGGCAATATCTGTATGGCGATTGGTTACTCAGGTGACCTGTACCAAAGTAAATCGCGCGCTGAAGAAGCAGGCGACAAGGTGAAACTGGCGTATCAAATCCCCAATGAAGGTGCAGGTACCTTCTTTGATATGGTGGCCATCCCAGCCGATGCCAAAAATGTCAAAGAAGCGCATGAGTTTATTAACTACTTGCTAGAGCCGCAGGTGATGGCTGATTTAACCAACTACCTGCAGTTCCCTAATGCCAACGATCAAGCCACGCCTTTAGTGGATGAGGCAATTCGTACTGATCCGGGCATTTACCCTACTGCAGAAGTGATGAGTAAGCTCTACACCTTCCCTGATTTGCCAGCAAAAACGCAGCGTGTGATGACACGCAGTTGGACCAAAATTAAATCAGGTAAATAAGCACTAAGGTGCGCGAGTCGGGATTTATAATTCTGACTCGCGTGCTGCACACTATATTCAATGTTACGGGTTGCTTAAGCGATCTCTATTTAATGCGGGAGGATAGGTTATTGCCTAGATTGATACAGGGTGCTGCATGGGCGCTTGCGACAGGAATTGCATTTAGTTCAGTGGCTTACGCTGACTCAAAAGTTCATGTGTACAACTGGTCTGACTATATTAGTAAACCAGTGCTAGAAGCTTTTACCGCACAAACACAGACGCAAGTGCTGTATGACGTGTTTGATTCCAATGAAGCTTTGGAAGGTAAGTTGTTGGCCGGGCGCAGTGGTTATGATGTGGTGGTGCCCTCTGATCACTTCTTAGCGCGCCAAGTGCAAGCGGGTGCCTTTGCGAAGCTTGATAAAAAGCTGTTACCTAATTGGGATAATTTAGATCCACAATTGATGGCGCAAGTTGCGGTCAATGATCCGGGTAATCAATATGCTGTGCCGTATTTATGGGGCACCAATGGCATTGGCTACAACGTCGATAAAGTTAAAGAAGTCTTAGGTGTGGATAGCATTGACTCTTGGGCGGTGTTGTTTGAGCCTGAGAATATGAAAAAGCTGAGCACCTGTGGCGTGGCCTTTTTGGATTCCGCCGATGAAATGCTGCCCGCTATGCTCAATTACTTAGGTCTTGACCCTAACAGCCATAAATCTGCTGATTATAAAGCGGCAGAAAAAAAGCTGGCATTAGTGCGTCCCTATGTCACCTATTTTCATTCGTCTAAATATGTGGGCGACCTCGCCAATGGCAATATTTGTGTAGCGGCGGGTTTCTCAGGTGATGTGCTGCAAGCCGCCGACCGTGCTAATGAAGCAGGTCAGGGCGTGCGTGTGGCATACAGCATTCCCAAAGAAGGTGGTAATCTATGGTTCGACATGCTGGCCATTCCTGCTGATGCTAAAAATGTCGAACAAGCGCATGCTTTTATTAATTATTTGCTCGAACCTGCAGTGATTGCTCAGGTCAGTGATTATGTGGGTTATGCTAACCCCAATCGCTATGCGGATGAATTGATGGACGAAGACGTACGTAATAATCCAGCCGTGTACCCAGACCAAGCCGTCTTGGACAACTTGTTTGTCTCTAAGCCATTACCTAGTAATGTGCAGCGCATAAAAACTCGTAGCTGGACACGCTTTAAATCTGGAAAATAACCACCTGTTAATAAGCTATAAAGCTCAGCCCCAAGGCTGGGCTTTCTGCATTTGGAGAACTCTATGGCAATAGCCTCAGGCGCGTACAAGAAAGCACTCGCTAACTTGCAAAAGCCCAAAGACGTCTTAGTAAATATTGAGCGCGTCACCAAGTACTTTGATGACACCCTAGCGGTGGACGAAGTTTCGCTGAAAATTAATAAAGGCGAAATTTTTGCCCTGCTCGGTGGCTCAGGTTCAGGTAAATCAACTTTGCTAAGGATGTTGGCTGGTTTTGAAACGCCGACTGAAGGCCGCATCATTTTGGATGGCGTGGATATCACTCATATGCCGCCCTATGAGCGCCCGATTAATATGATGTTCCAGTCCTATGCGTTATTTCCGCATATGAGTGTTGAGCAAAATATTGCTTTTGGCTTAAAGCAAGACAGCCTGAGCAAAGAAGAAATTAATCAGCGAGTTGAGGAAATGCTGAAGCTGGTGCATATGACTAAATATGCCAAGCGTAAACCGCATCAGTTATCCGGTGGTCAGCGTCAACGTGTTGCTTTGGCACGTTCTTTGGCTAAGCGTCCTAAGTTATTGCTGCTCGATGAGCCGATGGGTGCTTTGGATAAAAAGCTGCGCTCACAAATGCAATTGGAGTTGGTTGAGATTATTGAACGCGTGGGCGTGACCTGTGTCATGGTCACTCACGATCAAGAAGAAGCTATGACTATGGCTGAGCGTATCGCCATTATGCACCAAGGCTGGATTGCCCAAGTCGGTAGTCCGATGGATATTTATGAGACACCGGCCAGCCGTTTAGTCTGTGAGTTTATTGGTAACGTGAATCTGTTTGATGGTGAAATCATCACGGATGACTCCGACCATGCGGTGATTATTTGTCCTAAGCTAGAGCGTCCGATTTATATCGGTCACGGTATTACCAGTTTGGCGGAAAACAAACGCGTGACCTTTGCCTTGCGTCCAGAAAAACTGTTGCTGTGCAGCGCTAAGCCTGAGGATCTTGAGCACGAAGATTACAACTGGGCTAAAGGCGTTGTGCACGATATCGCCTATCTCGGTGGTCACTCGGTGTACTACGTTGAATTAGCCTCGGGCACTATTGTGCAAGCCTTTATGGCCAACTCAGAACGTAATGTGAAACGTCCGACTTGGGACGATGAAGTCTATGTGCACTGGGTGGATGACAGCGGCGTGGTATTCCAATCATGACAGTACGCGAAAAATTACTCGGGATGTTGCCCAAGGGCCGCCATGCAGTGATTGGCGTGCCTTTTTTCTGGATGCTGCTGTTCTTCCTGCTGCCCTTTGCGATTATTCTGAAAATCAGTTTCGCTGAAGCTGATATCGCCATTCCGCCCTACACCAGTTTGACTGAGTGGGCTGATAATCAACTGACGCTACTGCTGAACTTTGGCAACTACGTCTTGCTCAGTGAAGATCAGTTGTATATTTCAGCCTATCTAGGCTCATTAAAGATTGCTTTAGTCAGTACAGTGCTGTGTTTGCTGGTGGGCTATCCGATGGCCTATGCCATTGCCCGTTCGAGTAAGCAGATGCAACCGGTGTGGCTGCTGTTGATTATGATGCCGACTTGGACTGCATTGCTGATTCGTGTGTATGCCTGGATGGGTATTTTGAGCAATAACGGTTTACTCAATAACGCGCTGCTGTGGCTGGGCGTGATTAATGAGCCGTTGCAGATTCTCAATACCAATATCGCGGTGTATATCGGCATTGTGTATGCCTACCTGCCCTTTATGGTGTTGCCGCTCTATGCCAACTTGGTTAAGCATGACATTTCCTTGTTGGAAGCGGCATCTGACTTGGGAGCTAAAGGCACAGCCGCCTTCTGGAAAATCACTGTACCGCTATCCAAAGGCGGCATTATCGCCGGTAGTATGTTGGTGTTTATTCCGGTGGTCGGCGAGTTTGTGATTCCAGAATTGCTCGGTGGCCCAGAAACACTGATGATTGGTAAGGTGCTCTGGCAAGAGTTCTTTAACAACCGTGATTGGCCAGTGGCTGCCTCTTTGGCGGTGATTATGCTGTTGCTGTTGATGATTCCAATTATCTTGTTTAACCGTAACCAAGCCGGTGAGTTGGAGGGTAAAGCATGAAGAAGTTCAAATTCTCCGGCTTTATGCT
>CALZAE010000015.1 GCA_945612235.1 uncultured Gammaproteobacteria bacterium
GTATTGTGCTGCCGGGTGTGGGCGCAATACGTGATTGCATGGCGCAAATGCAGCAACATCAGTTACTCGATGTGATTCGTGAAGTCAGCAGTGACCGACCTTTTCTCGGGATCTGTGTTGGTATGCAAGCTTTGCTCGATAGCAGTGAAGAAAATGGTGGTGTGGAGTGCTTAGGTTTAATTCCTGGGCAGGTGCGTGCTTTTGGTCAGGCTTTGTCTCAAGGCGAGCAGCGCTTAAAAGTGCCGCATATGGGCTGGAATACGGTTGCGCAACGCGTACCGCATCCGCTGTGGCATAACATTGCCGATCAGTCGCGCTTTTACTTTGTGCACAGTTACTATGTTGAGGCTGAGAACCCGCGCCAAGTGGCAGGCAGTTGTCAGTATGGTGTTGAGTTTGCCGCTGCGCTAGCTGATGGTTCGCGTTTTGCGGTGCAATTTCACCCAGAAAAAAGCCAGAGTAATGGCTTGCAACTGTTACAGAATTTTGTGGCTTGGGACGGGCGCTGGTAGCGTTCAGTTCTGAGTTGATTTATTGACTTAACTTTTAGGCAGACTGATTTAATGCTGATTATTCCCGCGATTGATTTAAAAGATGGTGCTTGTGTACGACTGCGCCAAGGGCGTATGGAAGATTCTACTGTTTTTTCAAACGATCCAGTGGAAATGGCCGCCAAATGGGTTGAAGCCGGTTGCCGTCGCTTACACTTAGTGGATCTCAATGGTGCCTTTGCTGGCGAGCCAGTCAATGGTGATGTGGTGAAGGCCATTGCTGCGCGTTACCCTAATCTGCCGATTCAAATTGGTGGCGGTATTCGCAATCTTGAGACCATCGAGCACTATGTGCGCGCGGGTGTCAGCTATGTGATTATCGGCACCAAAGCAGTGAAGGAGCCTGAGTTTGTCGCCGAAGCCTGTAAAGCTTTTCCAGGTAAAGTGATTGTTGGCTTAGATGCCATGAATGGTTTTGTCGCCACCGATGGCTGGGCTGAGATTAGCGAGTTGCAAGTGACTGATTTGGCTAAGCGCTTTGAAGCTGATGGCGTGTCAGCCATTGTGTATACCGATATCGCCAAAGACGGCATGATGCAGGGCTGCAACGTTGAAGCCACTGCGGCTTTGGCGCGCGCTACCAGCATCCCAGTGATTGCTTCAGGTGGTATTCATAATGTGGGTGATGTGCAGTCGTTATTGAATGCCCGTGCGCCGGGTATTGTTGGCGCTATTACTGGCCGTGCGATTTATGAAGGCACCCTGGATATTGCTGAGGCGCAAGCCTTGTGTGATAGCTTCAAGTAATCATTTAAAAAAGCCCTTTTAAACAAGGGCTTTTTTTATCACAATACAACAACTTAACTGACTCTGTGGAGAGCCGCATGACGCTCGCGAAACGTATCATTCCTTGCCTTGATGTTGAAAATGGCCGCGTGGTAAAAGGCGTAAAATTTGAGAATATTCGCGATGCTGGCGATCCGGTCGAAATTGCCCGTCGTTATGACGAGCAAGGTGCGGATGAGCTGACTTTTCTGGACATCACCGCCACTGTCGAAGGTCGTGACACTATGCTCAAGACGGTTGAGCGTATGGCCAGCCAAATCTTTATCCCGCTGACTGTGGGTGGCGGTGTGCGCACCGTGAATGATATTCGTAACTTGCTCAATGCCGGTGCAGATAAAGTTTCTATCAACTCAGCAGCAGTCTTTACCCCTGAGTTTGTGCGTGAAGCTGCAGAGCACTTTGGTTCGCAGTCGATTATTGTTGCCATTGATGCCAAACAAGTCTCGGCTGTGGGCGAGCCACCACGCTGGGAAATCTTTACCCACGGCGGTCGCAAACCTACTGGTATCGATGCCGTTGAGTGGGCGATCAAGATGGAAAGCTACGGTGCCGGTGAAATCCTGCTGACCAGCATGGATCAAGACGGTATGAAGAACGGCTTTGACTTGGGCGTGACCCGTGCGGTGAGTGAAGCGGTCAATATTCCGGTGATTGCTTCGGGCGGTGTGGGTAATTTACAGCACTTGGCCGACGGTATTATCGAAGGTAAAGCGGATGCAGTCTTGGCCGCAAGTATTTTCCACTTTGGCGAATACACTATTCAAGAAGCTAAAGCTTATATGGCCAGTAAAGGTATTGTGGTGCGCTAAAACGCGTTCACCTGATCGCTACGTGCTCACAAAAACGGCATCTGTGCTTAGTGCATAGATGCCGTTTTTTATTGCCTGGCACTGAGTCTGTAGCAATGATTAGAGCGTCTTAGGTGCCTTGAGGACGTTCATGCCTTTGAGTAAATTCATGGCCTGATTGACTTGATAGTCTTCGTCTTGCAAGCGTGGTTTTTGCTCTTTGTTGGCTTTGCTGCGTTTATCTGGGCCGCCATTGCCGTTACCCAGGTGCCCAGCCAAATCTGCTTCTTTAACACCTAAAGTACTGTCTTCTTGGCTGATTTTTGCTCGTTCAACCACTATATCGGGAGCAATGCCTTGCGCCTGAATTGAACGGCCTTTAGGGGTGTAATACAGCGCAGTTGTAAGCTTCAGGGCACGGTCGTTATTCAGCGGTAATACGGTTTGTACTGAGCCTTTACCGAAGCTGTCAGTGCCCATTAATACGGCGCGCTTATGATCTTGTAGAGCGCCGGCAACAATTTCTGAGGCCGAGGCACTACCACCATTGATCAGCACCACTAAAGGTACATCGCCACTGATATTTTCAGCCGTAGCGGAAAAACGCAGCTCAGCATTGGCCAAGCGACCTTTGGTGTAGACAATTAAGCCATCACTGATAAATTGATCAGTCACCTCAACCGCAGCTTGCAGTACGCCGCCTGGGTTGTTACGTAAATCTAGAATCAACCCCTGCAGTGGCTTACCTTTATTGTCTTTCTTTAATGCGCCTAATGCTTTAGCAACTTCGCTGCCGGTATTGACTTGGAACTGACTGACACGGATTAAACCGTAGTCATCTTCCAGTAGTTGACCTTTTACACTGCGACTTTTAATGACCGCACGTTTAAGTGTTACATCAAAAGGTTTGCGACCATCACGCACAATAGTTAAGCGAATGCTGGTGCCTGGCTTGCCGCGCATTTTTTCTACCGCTTCCATTAATGATTGGCCTTTAGTGGGCTGGTCATCAATTTTGATAATCAGGTCTTGTGCCTCAAGACCTGCCTCGGATGCTGGCGTGTCATCAATAGGTGCAATCACTTGCAGCACACCATCGTCTAAACCCACTTCAATACCTAAGCCGCCAAACTCGCCGCTGGTGCTTTCTTGTAGTTGGCGAAAGTCTTCTGGGTCAAGGTAGCTGGAGTGCGGGTCGAGGTTACTGAGCATGCCTTTAATGGCGTTTTCAAATAGAGTTTTATCGTCGATGGGTTCTACATACGCCGTTTTGATGCGTTCCAGAACTTCGGCAAAGGTGCGTAAATCATTCAGTGGTAAGGTTTGCGTGGCCGCCGTATCGGCAGGATTAGGTACCGCCAGTGTTGGGGTGCTTAGCAAGCCCATGATCAGCAGCGTACTGAATACAGCTGAGGCTAAATATGTTCGAGTAAAGGGCATGGGGTAACTCCTAGAGAATTTTTGCATTCCAATTTAGCCTTGTGTACGACACCACTTGGTTGGGTCAGCCGGCTGGCCTTTTTGCCGTATAGCAAAATACAGCGCCGCTTGATCACGACCGCCGGTATTACCGACGGTAGAAATAGCTTGGCCTGCGCTGACTGTGTCGCCAGTCTTACTTAATAAGCTTTGGTTGTGGCCATATAGGCTTAAATAACCGTCACCGTGATCGACAATCACTAACAAGCCTGCGCCGCGCAACCAGTCGGCAAATACTACACGACCTGCATGGATAGCGCGCACTTGCGTACCCGCTTGCGAGCTAATTAAAACGCCGTCCCATTTGGAGCGGTTATCACCACGTGCACTGCCGAAATTCGCAATAATACGGCCATTGACGGGCCATGGCAGTTGGCCACGTACCTTAGCAAATGAGCCACCCTTGTGGGTGACTGCCGTAGAGACGATGGTGCTTTTAGAGTGCTTAGTATTTTTGTTGGCTGAGTTGCTAGCGAGGTCTTGCTGCGCTTGTTGACGCTGTTGCTCAGCTAAACGCTGCTGGCGCCTGCGCTCGGCCTCTTGCGCTTCACGTGCTTGGCGCGCCAGAGTGGCCTCAATGGTGCTGAGTACTTTGTTGAGCGCGACTTGGTCGGCTTGACGTGTTTGCAGTGATTGGTTTTCTTTACGTTGCTGTTTGGCTAGGGCTGCGACTTTTTGCTGGCGCTGCTGACGTAGCGTTTTCAGAGTATCTTGTTTGCTGATTAGATTTTTTTTTTGCTCTGCAAGCAGATTGTGTTGTTCAGTGATTTGGACGGATATATTGCCCAACTGGCGCAAGGTTTCATTAAAGGTTTTAATCTGTTCCTGACGCGCTTGCCCCATGTGTTGATAATAGATCAGATTACGTGAGAATTTTTCTGGATCCTGTTGGTTGAGCAACAGACGCAGAGGCTCGTGCTGCCCTGATTGGTAGGCAGCGCGAGCTTGAATAGCGATTAGTTTTTGTTGCTCAACGCGTGAACTGTGGAGTTTTTTTTTCTGTTGATCGAGGACTTTAAGCTCGTCTTCAGCTTTCTTTTCCTGTTGTTTGAGTTCGTTAACTTGCTTCTCTAAGTCGCCGATTTCACTTTCAGTTTTTTTCAGTGCTTGTTCAGCGCTGGATTTTTCCTGGGCGATTTTACTGAGTTGCTTTTTTAGCTCAGCAATATCTTTAGCGGCCTGAGCAATTTGTTGTTTAGTTTGCACGCGTTGATCATTCGCCACGGCAACAGTGAATGCACAACTGAGTAGGATAAATAAAAATGTGCGGAGCATGACAGAGATTAACCTGAGGAGTACAAAGTAGTGATTATGCCTAAAAATAGCGCAGCGAGCAGCATAGATGATGCAACAACTGATATTTGCGTGGCGCATGGACAGCCGCCACGCAAATCCTTGGGCTATGACTTGAGCTCAACTATGCTGCGACCCGTCATTTGCTCAGGAATAGGTAAGCCCATTAAGGTCAGCATGGTCGGAGCAACGTCAGCCAATACACCATCGTTACGCATAGTGGCGGGGCGTTTGCCAACATAAATAAAGGGCACAGGCTCACAGGTATGCGCGGTGTGTGCTTGGCCGGTGCATTCATCTTCCATCTGCTCAACGTTACCGTGGTCAGCAGTGATTAGCGCTTCGCCACCGACTTTATCTAAAGCAGTGACAATGCGGTCGAGGCAGTGATCGAGGCACTCAACGGCAGCGACTGCTGCGTCAAACACACCAGTGTGCCCAACCATATCGCCGTTAGCGTAGTTGACTACTATCACATCGTATTTTTGCTGCTCAATGGCTTCGACAATACGATCGGTGACTTCAGGCGCGCTCATTTCGGGCTGCAAGTCATAAGTCGCCACGTTGGGTGAGGGAATTAAAATACGCTCTTCACCGACAAACGGCTGCTCGCGGCCACCAGAAAAGAAGAAGGTGACGTGGGCGTATTTTTCCGTTTCGGCAATGCGCAGTTGGGTTTTGCCTTGGTTGGCTAAGTACTCACCGAGCACATTGACCAATGGTGTGGGGGCAAAAGCGCTGGGCGCGGATAAATCAGCAGCGTATTGCGTGAGCATGACAAACTGGCTGAGCTGAGGTAAACGCTCACGGTTAAAACCTGCAAACTCTGTATCGAGGAATACATGGCTCAGCTCTCGGGCACGGTCAGCACGGAAGTTCATAAAGATCACACTGTCGCCATCTTCCATGCGCACTGTCTCACCAATACTGGTGGCTTTAACAAACTCATCGGACTCATCGCGGGCATAAGATTCAGCAAGGGCAGCAGTTGCACTGTCAGCATGGTGAATACCTTGGCCATCAGCGAGCAACTTCCACGCTTGTTCAACACGGTCCCAACGATTATCACGATCCATGGCGTAATAACGACCAATCAGGCTAGCAATACGACCTTTGCCAATCTTGGCACAGGCCGCTTCAATGGCATCAATGGAGGGCTGGGCACTGCGTGGTGGCGTATCACGACCATCGAGGAAAGCATGCAGATAAATCTTGTCAGCACCACGCTGAGCTGCCAGTTCAATCATCGCGATCAGATGGTCTTGGTGGCTGTGCACGCCGCCTTCAGACAGCAAGCCCAAAATATGGACTGCCTTGCCTTTTTCAACCGCTTGATCGACTGCGCTGGTCAGGGCTGGATTGGTGAAAAAGTCACCGTCTTGAATCGCTTTAGTAATGCGAGTGAAATCTTGATACACCACACGACCGGCACCGAGGTTCATATGGCCGACTTCTGAGTTACCCATTTGCCCATCCGGTAAACCTACATCCATACCGCTGCCAGAAATCAGTGTATTGGCATGTTGGGCGCGTAAACGGTCATATACAGGGGTGTTGGCACTATAAATGGCGTTGTAGTCAGGGCTGTCGCTATGACCAAAACCATCCAAAATAACAAGAACTAAAGGCTTAGGCGTGGTATGCATAAGAATAAACTCACAAGTAAATAACAAAATATAAGCTAAGTTTAGCTGGATGTGTTCGGCGCGTCATTGTTAGTGGTTCAGAGAATGCGCAGGTCTGTGTATACTTTGCGGATACTAACGCTTTGAGTGCTGACTATGATTGCCGATACACTTGCTAAATTCCTTGAATTTATGACTGTGCACTATGTGCTCAGTGGAACATTTCTTATTTTGGTTGTATTGCTGGTGATGCAGCAGTCGCGTAATGCTGGACGCAATCTAAGCACGCGTGAGTTAACCGCGATGGTCAATCGTGATGAAGCCTTTATCCTTGATATTCGCCCGAAAAAAGACTTTATTACCGGTCATATCGTCGGGTCAGTGAATATCAGTAATGATCAGCTGACAACCCGTATGGGTGAGCTGGAAAAACATAAAGATAAAACTATTATCGTCGTATGTGCGTCTGGCATTAATGCTGGCGGTGCATGTTCTGAACTCAAAAAAGCAGGCTTCACTGCTGCACGTTTGTCCGGTGGTATTACCGGCTGGCGCAGTGAAAACCTGCCAGTGGTGAAATAAAATGGCTAAAGTAATTATTTATTCCAGTGATTGGTGCCCCTTTTGTACTCGCGCCAAGACTTTGCTGAGTAATAAGGGTGTGAAGTTCGAAGAGATCCGCGTGGATGGTAAAGCTGATGTACGGGCGAAAATGGCTGAAAAAGCCGGGCGTACCTCTGTGCCGCAAATTTGGATTGATGAACTGCACGTCGGCGGCTGTGATGAGCTGTTTGCATTGGAGCGTGGTGGTAAGCTTGACGCTTTATTAGCCTAATAAATATTAGCGCATCAGCGCGTCTGATACACGATGCGCTATGCACTGACATATACTTAATAGATATTAACAATGAAGGGATATTAGATACATGACTGAGCACAATAACAACGCAGCCGCTGCACAAGAGCCTACTTCACAGTTTTCTTTACAGCGTATTTATGTCAAAGATTTATCCTTTGAAGCACCAAAAAGCCCTGAGGTGTTCCGCGAAGAATGGAATCCAAATATTGAACTGGATCTCAACACCCGTCAGCGCGCGCTCGAAGGCGACTTTCATGAAGTCGTACTGACGATCACCGTAACGGTTAAAACTGGTGAAGAAGTCGCCTTTATTGCAGAAGTACAGCAAGCCGGTATTTTCTTGGTGCAAGGTTTAGATGACGCTTCACAAGGCCATGCATTGGGTGCGTTCTGCCCAAGTATCTTGTTCCCTTATGCGCGTGAAACCCTCGACAGCTTAGTGGTACGTGGCTCTTTCCCTGCCTTGATGCTCGCACCTGTTAACTTCGACGCTCTGTATGCACAAGAGTTACAGCGCATGCAGTCCGCTGCAGAAGTTCAAGCTTAAGTTTCAGTTTACTGATTATGCTTGTGTTGCCTAAGTTCAGTTTGAGCTTAGGCAGCGCGCAAGCACGTTATGGTTACCTAGGGAGTCAGTCATGAGTAAAGTGAGTGTGTTGGTGGTTGATGATGCATTATTTATTCGCGACTTATTGAAGAAGAGTTTGCGCGCTAACTTCCCAGGTATTCAGATTGAAGAAGCTGTGAATGGCCTTAAAGCCAAGCAGATTTTAAGTAATCAAAGTTTTGACTTGATTTTATGTGATTGGGAAATGCCAGAAATGAGCGGCTTAGAGCTGCTTGAATGGTTTCGTCAGCAGCCACAGTTTAAAACGGTGCCCTTTATTATGGTGACCAGTCGTGGCGATAAAGAAAATGTCGTACAGGCAATTCAAGCCGGCGTGACTGATTATGTGGGTAAACCCTTCACTCAAGAGCAGCTGACCAGCAAAGTGACTAAAGCGTTAACCCGCAGTGGACGTTTAGCCGCACTGGCCGCCTCGGCGCCGGTTAAAGCGCTGAGTACAGGGGTGAGCAATGATTCTTTATCTGTACTGACCGGTCAAAAGCCTGCAGCTCCTGCAGCACAGCCTGCTATGCAGCAGCCTGTGAGTTCACCTTTACTGGCTGCAGCAGCTGCGAAACCCGCCGTCAAGCCGCGTGCAACAGTTGCTGCGCCTGCAGCAGCGAGCAGTGGTGTACGTGGCCAAGGACAGGGACGCTTGCGCTTATCCAATGGTGAGTTTGCTTGTGTGATTAAAGCGCTGAGCCTTAAAGATGCCTTATTAGTGGTTAAGCGTACTGCCAATCTGCCGCAAGTTTTAGACAGTGCTGTCTTGGATCTAGAGCAAGGTGAAGAAGCTGAAGTAGCACGCTTAAACGCTTATGTGCATTCAGTCAGTGCTTTAGAAGCTAAGCCTGACAGTGAGTGGTTGCAGGTCAATTGCCGTTTTGTCGACAGTGATCCGAAAAAGATGGATTACCTTTCGCGCTTAATTGCGCGTGGCACCACTCAGCGCCACTTCAGCCCGAGTGCCTAATAGCTGGTTGCCGTCACCTAGTTTCTACTGCTTACGCCAGCTCGGTCACACTTATCAGTCTATTAATTGCCAGTCACACAGAGACTGCTATGGTGTAAAGCAGGCTTGTGCATGGGGTGTGTGATGTCTAAGAAAATTTTAGCAGTGCTCTGTACTGCGCTGCTCAGCTGCCAGAGCTACGCCATGACTGTGTATAAATATACCGACGCCAATGGTGTAGTGACTTATACCGATCAGGTGCAAGCTGGTGCTCAAGTGTTTGTGTTTAATGATCGTATGGTTGAGCGTGTTGAAAACGATATCAAGCTCACAACTCGTCAACATGAGCATGGCGCAACCTTGTTATTGCGTAATAATTTACATGCACCCGTTGAAGTTGAATTAGTCCTTGAACAGCAAGCTAATATTGCTGGTGGCATACAGGCGCCATTGCGCAAGGTTTTGCCTGCGCGCAGTACCACAACCTTGGTGACCTTGTTGCCCGATAATCCAGCACAGCCAGTGCAGTATACGCCTAAGTTGCGCCATGCTGTGGGTGATCCACGCTTGCTACCTACGACCAGTCAATACTCTTTACCCTGGCATGGTGGGCCTTTTCGCCTCACTCAAGGTGCTAATGGTAAATACAGTCACTTCACGCCCAAAAGCCGCTACGCTTTAGATATCGCCATGCCCGAAGGTACGCCTATAGTGGCCGCCCGCGGTGGCGTGGTGGTTAAAGTTGAGAATCAGCAAACGGGGCGCGGTAGCAATCCTGCGGGTAACTTTGTGCGTATTTTGCACGATGACGGCACCATGGGTGTGTATTTGCATCTGCAAAAAGGTTCGGTGGGCGTCACGCAAGGGCAGCGTGTTGCGCAAGGCTCATTGCTGGCGCGTTCTGGCAATACCGGTAATAGTACCGGGCCGCACTTACACTTTGTCGTGCAGCGCAATATAGGTTTAGCAGTCGAGTCGATTCCATTCGACTTTAATCAACCGGTCAACAGCCTGCCAAACTTTGCTGTAGGTGGCGAATAGGCGCCCGTATCGCTGCGCTTAACCGGTAAAAGTATAGTGCGCAATAATGCCGAGTAAAATAGCAAAGCCGGCCCAGTGATTATGTAAGAACGCTTCCAGTGCTGATTGCGCATCGCGTTGACGAGTGTGGCGAAACTCCCAGATAAAGCATACTGCAGCGCCCAGTAGACCTAAATAAAAGTAACCGCCCAGTCCAAAGCTATTGCCCGCTAACAACAGTAAAAATAGCGCGCCAGCTTGTAGGCTCAGAATAATCGCGCGATCTGCGCTGCCAAATAAGACAGCAGTGGACTTAACCCCAATTTTTAAATCATCCTCGCGGTCACTCATGGCGTAGTAGGTGTCATAAGCAATGGTCCACAGTAGATTCGCCAGATAAATCAGCCATACCGCGCTGGGTACCGAGCCTTTTTCTGCACTAAAGGCCAGTAAAATACTGCATGAATAGGCTGCACCAAGAGCGACCTGTGGGTAATGGGTATAACGTTTAGTAAAAGGGTATAGAGCAGCTAAACCAACAGCTAAAAAGGCCCAGTAGAGGGTTTGCGTGCTGGTAAAAAGCACCAATACAAAGCTGATTGCAATCAGGGTCGCAAAAGCTATCAGAGCTTCTTTAGCAGTGACTCTGCCGGTGACAATGGGGCGGCCTTTGGTGCGTGCCACATCACCATCAATGCCACGGTCAGCAAAGTCATTGATGGCACAGCCAGCCGAGCGCATTAAAATCACGCCTAGGATAAAAATGATTAGGTTTTTAAGACTGGGTGCACCATCACCGGCAATCCATAGAGCCCAGAGTGTGGGCCACATCAGCAGATAAATACCAATGGGGCGGTCCAGGCGCAGCAACTGAATAAAATCCCAAGCGCGAGGGTGCAGACGATTGAAGGATTTTAATAGTTGTAGATACATACAAGGCTCCGCAAGACAGGCTGAGATGGTTAATATTTAAAGAGTATTAAAGTCTAAATGTTGAGTATCTTGCCAAAGTTGTGGCAGAAAAACTTCAGCAACCAGTACCCCTAAGGTGTTTTTAGTAAAACATGAACGGCGCGCCCATACCCTTGTGTGCTGCTGTGTCAGAGATTGCACCTGGGCAGGCAGCTCTTGGCTGGGCAAGCGACGAATATACATAGCGCCACGGTTAAAAGCTGGTTGGCTAAATAAAATGGCACCCAGTGAACGCGTACCTAATTGGTCAATATTAAAATCAGAGTGGTATAAGGCGGCCTGACTGGCCACGCTACGGGCAAAGACCCAAGGTTTTGCACCATCGCACAACAGCACTTCGCGCACCCAGCCACAGCTGCCGTCGCTGATATGCAGTGTTTGGCATTCGTCTGCAGTCAGTGTTTGCCAGCCTTCTGCGAGCAGCTTCACGGTAAAAGCGGTACTGCACAACTGGGTTAAGCGTTGCGTGAGCGAGCCTTGATCAAACAGCCAATCATTCAGCTCGGCGCAAGGTGTAGGAGTTGTCTGCCAGTTGCTGGCGAGAGTCTTGGGCGCAGTGATGGACACGGTACGGGCTACTTACTAGAAATGTCGCACAAGTTTAGCACGGCTGTGACTATGGTTTTAGTGTGCGATGGCTGGAATCGATTAACTGATGTGGGTTTGTGTGCTGGCGCTCAGTAGATAAATAATCTCAAGACTGGCCAGTCAAGAATTGGCATGCCATGCTTTAGCTCTGTGCATAGTGCACGCGTAATATTATCTAATAAAAACAAGTGAGGCCGGATATGCTTAAACCAGAATTGGTTGCAGCCATTGCAGATAAAACTAATCTTAGCAAAGATCAAGCAGGCCAACTGCTTAATACGCTATTAGAAGAAATCACCCATGCACTGGCCAAGGATGATTCTGTAACTTTGATTGGTTTTGGCTCTTTTGTACGACGTCATCGTGGTGCGCGTACGGGTAAAAACCCACAAACCGGTGAGCCGCTCACAATTAAGGCTAGTAATACCGTGGCTTTTAAGCCCGGTAAGCAATTAAAAGAAGCTGTAGCGCAAAGCCAATAACACCGCATGCCCTGCAGAGACAATACATGCGTGCAGGGCAATGCAATTATACCTCTGATGATAGTACAACCCTCATTGCCTAATAAGCACAACTCAGCACTTGGAACTTTTGATGAAATTTCGTTTTTTACTTTGGGCGCTTGGCCGCATGATGAGCAAGGCCAGCAAGACTAATAGCGCTTTCCAGCAGCAGCTGGACGGTAAAGACTTAACCTTTATGTTGCATACACTGGACGGTAAGGTTGCACGCCACTTTGTGGTGGCTAATAACCGTGTTGAAAGCCGCTCGGGCGTAGCTCAAAATCCGGCTTTTTCTATTGGTTTTAAAGATGCAGCCTTTGGTTTTGCGACCATGCAAGCTAAAAACAAGCAGTTGGCTTTTATGCAGGGCATTCAGGATAAAAATATTCAGATCCAAGGCAACACTATGCTGGTGATGTGGTTCCAAGGTTTAATGAAATACTTAATGCCGAAAAAAGCTAAACCAAAAACCCTATAATAGAAAAATTCAGCAGCGGCCTATCATTCAGTACACAGGACTGTAGGGCGCTGCTGAAGTATTATTGTTGCTCGTTAAACCGATATTGCAAAGCTTCGGCAAGGTGTCCGCGAGCAATAGCCGTACTGTTGTCTAAGTCAGCTAAAGTGCGTGCCACTTTGAGCACTCTATGGGTGGAGCGTAAGGATAAGTTTAGGCGCTCGCTGGCTTGTTCCAGCCAGATGCGATCATCATCTAGCAGAACGCAATGTTCGCGTAATGCGTTTAAGTCGAGTTGCGCATTGCTGCAGCCTTGACGTTTGAGCTGCCGCTCACGTGCTGCGCATACCTGTTCTACAGCCTGAGCTGAGCTGGTGCCTGGGTCTTTTGGCTGGCGCAAGGATGTGGCTTCACGTGCGACACTAACATGTAAGTCAATGCGGTCAAGCAGAGGCCCTGAGAGCTTGTTGCGATAACGCTGTACTTGTTCTGGGGTGCAGCGACAGCGCCCGTTGGGGTCACCAAAATAGCCACAAGGGCAGGGGTTCATCGCCGCGACCAATTGAAAACGTGCCGGAAAGCGCACTTTACTATGGGCGCGCGCAATCACAATGTAGCCCGATTCCAAAGGCTCACGCAGCACTTCCAAGACTTTACGATCAAATTCAGGCAACTCATCAAGAAATAAAATTCCTTGATGAGCCAAGCTGATTTCACCCGGTCGTGGCCGCGCGCTGCCACCCACTAACGCAGGGGCTGAAGCGCTGTGATGGGGCTGGCGAAAGGGGCGTTGTGGCCAACTGCGTAAAGGTTCAATACTGACTACCGATTGTACGGCTGCCACTTCTAAGGCTTCGCTTTCAGTTAAGGGCGGTAATAAACCGGGTAGGCGACTGGCCAGTAAGGTTTTTCCAGTGCCGGGCGGTCCGCTTAAAAGTAGATTATGTTGACCCGCCGCGGCTACCACCAAAGCACGTTTGGCTGCATGTTGGCCTTGTACTTCAAGTAGGTCAGGGTAGGAGGGTGGTCGTGCAACTAAGCCTTGTGATTGATAGGGCTGCAGAACTTGCTGTTGATTAAAATGGCTGACCAACTCCAGTAAGTGTTCAATGGCATAGACTTTTAAACCGCTGGCCAGACAGGCTTCTTCGGCATTCTCCAAAGCCACCACTAAAGCACGGCCGGCATCGCGAGCGGCCAAAGCGGCAGGTAATACACCACGCACCGGTCGCACGTGGCCGGAGAGGGCCAGTTCGCCCAAGCATTCAAAGTTATCTAGACAACCACCGGGCAGTTGTGCGCTGGCCGCCAGCAAGCCTAGGGCAATGGCTAAATCAAAGCGCCCACCTTCCTTGGGTAGGTCTGCTGGCGCTAAGTTTAAAGTGATACGTTTACGTGGAAACTCCAGCGCACTGTTTAAAATAGCGCTGCGTACACGGTCTTTGCTTTCGCGTACGGCGGTTTCGGGTAAACCCACTATGGTTAATGACGGCAAGCCATTGGTGAGATGAATTTCCACGCTGACAGCCGGGGCTTCCACACCAATTTGCGCCCGACTATGAATAATAGCGAGAGACATAGATCCTCCTTGATCATATGTAGAAAAACGCCGCTTAATCAAGCAAGCGGTAAAGTTTGACTTAAAGAAAGCTTTGATTAATTCAGTATCTCCTTAAGGCTGGGGTGCTTGTCTGAGTTGCTCTTCGAGCGCCGCCACAGTGCTTTCTAGTGCTTCCAGACGTGCACGGGTGCGTGCTAGGACTACCATTTGACTGTCAAACTCTTCACGACTGACTAAATCCAGCTTGCTGAATGTGCTTTGCACCAAAGCTTTGAACTGGGCTTCAATTTCAGCACGCGGCAATGGCATGTCGCTACCTAATAAACGTCCAGCATGGGTGCTGAGGCTATCGAGTAAGGCTTTGGGCGGTAACATAATGGTATTCCTTAAAAATGATGATTTCAGTTTAGCACGTCATGGTAAATATGAATCTTTAGCAAAGCTAAGAGAAGCAAGGCAATCTTGAGTATAATGCTTGGCCTTAATAACGCTTGATTGTTGTTTGGGCAAATGATGTGTTGTGTTTATCGGCTTGCTCAAATAATGTGTTTGCCAACTGTGTTATTACATCTGTAGATGACGCTAGTCACGCTGCTAGGCTAGTGCGTTTAAACAGGTTCACCATTCTCGAATGGTAAGTCATTTAATCTCGGAGAGACCGTATGAAATTAGTTACCGCCATCATCAAACCTTTTAAGCTGGATGATGTACGCGAAGCATTATCTGAAATTGGCGTGCAAGGTATTACTGTGACTGAAGTTAAAGGCTTTGGTCGTCAGAAAGGCCACACCGAACTGTATCGTGGTGCTGAGTATGTTGTGGATTTCTTACCGAAAGTGAAAATTGAAGTGGCGATTTCTGCAGCACAGTTGGACCGCGTGATTGAGGCTATCAGTAAAGCAGCTAACACCGGTAAAATTGGTGATGGTAAAATCTTTGTGACTGCTCTCGAGCAAGCGGTCCGTATTCGTACGGGTGAGACGGGTTCAGACGCAATCTAAACGCATGGCGAGTGTGTTCAACATGATTTAGCAGAGTAAAATCAAGCATAATTTACTGTGCATTTATACGACTAAGGCGTAGCTCTAAAAAGGGTTGCGCCTTAGTCTTTTTTACGCCTAAATATAGGCTCTATGGCGGGTAAGCAAGCTGTTTTCATAAAAATTAAAAAAGAAGTTTTTCCCATGGTTATTTTCTTTTTATCACACTAGAATGCGCGCCCAACGCATCACAGTGATTGCCAGTTGGCAGCGGTAGCTGTGCTCTACACAGAGTGTTGCCATCCAGTATTGCTGTAACGGTGCGAAACCCAATTCAGGTGCTAAATACCTTTGGCGCCCCGATTTAAAACTATCTTGCTGAAGGCAGGCTTGAGGTTGACTATGTTTGATGATGAGTTAGAAACAGACGATTTAGATGTTGTGGACGATAGCGATCTAGATACTGATGATATCAGTTTGGACGATGTTGAAGACACCGATGAGATTGACGATGGTGAAATAGACGACAGTCTAGATGATGGTTCTGATGCTGTTGTAGCGCCAGTACGTGCTAAAGCCAAAGCTAAAACAGCGATCAACGAAGATGATTTACCATCCGTTGAGGCCAAGCAGAAAGAGCGTGACGCACTGGCTAAGGCCATGGAAGAGTTTTTGTCACGTGGTGGTAAAGTACAAGAAGTCGATAATAAAATTGATGTGTAAATACCGCAATTAGCATTACCAGAGCAACGATCAAGCACGGCTGGGAACCTGATCGTTGCTTATGGTGATTGTGTGGATTTGGCTTGCGCCATATCAGTCTTTTAAGGCTTTGTAACGCTCGCTTAACTCAGCACGAATAGCGCGACGTTGTTGGGCATTAGCAAAGCGTCTGATTTCATCTTCAGTGCTGGGCGTTAGTTTTGGTACTTCGACAGTTTTACCGTTGCCGTCAATAGCCACCATAGTGAAAAAGCAGCTGTTGGTGTGGCGTACTAGTTTTTCATGAATATTTTCAGTGATAACTTTAATGCCTACTTCCAGTGATGTGCGGCCGGTGTAGTTGACTGATGCTAAAAAAGTGACCAACTCGCCCACATGAATAGGCTGGCGAAAGGTGACTTGATCCACGGATAGCGTGACGACATAGCAGCCCGCAAAACGGCTGGCACAGGCATAGGCCACTTCATCTAAGTATTTCAGCAAAGTACCACCGTGCACGTTACCCGAAAAGTTCGCTTTATCTGGGGTCATTAAAACGGTCATGCTCAGTGTTGAGGATCCAGCTATCATAATGTTCTCTTATTCTTGTGTAGGTCGCGTTAAGTAAGTCAGAGTAAAAAGCAATGCTACTTTACTCTGATGTCAGTCAGCTTTCCAGCCACACGTCCCGCACCCAGTGCCAAACGCTTTCCCAAGTTTCATCTTGCATTTCTTGAGTGTCGCTATCCCACGCAAAGACTTCACCTTCTTCATCATCGACCACGTAATAGATTGGCGCGTCATAACACAGCGGTATCAGATTGCGCTCTAAGCCTAGATCCCATGCTGTGGAGGTCACTTCCGGTAAATAGGTGTGCGAGTGTGGGTCACTGGCCGTGACTGGCTCTAAGCGGCCATAGACCACGTCACTGACGGTGAGTAAGAACTCACGCAAAGCAAAGGGCAAATGGATCAGAATTTGTTCTTGGATTTCAACAAGGCACTCTTCGTCAGGTAATTCTAGCGCTACCGGAACAGGCTCGTTGCGCTCACGCAGTTCATCAATAACTTCTTCCACGGTGTTTTACTCTCGTTATGACATGGCGTATTAAACAACTAAAGCGGCGCCGTAGATCGGTCGCCGCTTTAGAGTGCACTCAAAGAATATTAAGCGTTTTGACGAATACCAGCGATCAACCAAGGCTGGTTTTCACCGTTAGCACGCTCCATACGCCAGCTTTCGCTGAACGCCTCACCTTGATCAAAGCGTGAGGTTTTTGCCACACCATGGAAAGTAATAGTGGCAACTGTGATGGCACTTTCTTCTTCAACGCTATCAAGTTCAACGCTCAGATCATCAATGTAAGTGGACTGCATACCATCGCCTAAGCTTGCGCGCTCCTCAGTGAGGAATTTCAGTAGCTCAGGTGTCACAAACTCAGAAATCTGCTCCATCTCATTGGCATCCCAATGCTGTTGCAGGGAGTTGAAATGGCCTTCAGCAGCTTGCAAGAAGCTGCTTTCATTAAACCATGCGGGTGCGCTAATCACGGGCTTGTTAATGGTCGCAACTGGTGCTGAGCCACCGAAAATGTTTTGCGCAGGGGTATGCGCTTCGCGTTGCATGGCTGGACCACCGGCAGTGGCAGCTTGTGGCATTTGACGGCGACGACTGGCAATAAATTTAAAGATGACAAAGGCAATCAGGCCAAAAATCAGCATGTCCATGATTTGTAAGCCTTCAAAACCGCCACCCATAAACAAAGAGGCTAATAAACCACCCGCGGCTAAACCCATCAGCATCCCGCCGATGCCACCGAAAGCAGGCTTAGCACCTGCGGCTGGCGCTGCTTTAGCGGGTGCTGCTGGTTTTTGTTGCTGCTGTTGCGCAGCGGGGCGTTGCTTCATGCCACCAAAGGATTTACCACCGCCAAAGCGGCGTGCTTCCGCATCTAGGCTGAAACTAAAGCTTAAAAACAGCGCTAAGGCTATTGTGAGAAAACGTTGCATAAGTGACCTTTTATTATCAGGTTAATTTAAGCAGTCGGCTGAGTAGTGCAGCCGACTGCTATAAAGATGTCAGTCAGTAAACTATAGGTTTGTGCTTAATCGCGCCAGTTATACAGTTCTTTTTCTGAAATTTCGTGCATCAAAGTGATTTGCTTTTGGAATGCTTGCATCGAATCCCAAATACGGCGATTGAGATCACTTTTGCTGGCTAAGTCTTCTAGCACCTTGGCTGATTCAACTTGCATTGCGTTCAGTACTTCATTAGGGAAGCGGCGCAACTGCACATCCGCATCTTTTAATTCAGCTAAAGCACGGGCGTTGTTCCAAGTGTAATCGTCGAGCATGTCGGCATTACCAGCACGAATAGCTTCAGTGACAATAGCTTGCAAGTCAGCTGGTAAGCTGTTCCATGCTTCTTGGTTAATAATCAGCTCCAGTACCGCCTGCGGTTCTTGCCAGCCTGGGTAGTAATAGTATTTCGCCGCTTTATGCAGACCAAAGGCTAGGTCGTTATATGGGTTGACCCAGTCTGAGGCATCAATAGCGTTAGTCTGCAGTGCAGTAAATACTTCGCTACCCGGCAAATTCACTGTGGTGGCGCCTAAGCGATCCAGTACTTCGCCGCCCAGACCCGGCATACGAATTTTTAGACCTTTAATATCGTCTAAAGAGTTAATTTCTTTGTTAAACCAACCGCCCATTTGCATACCAGAGTTACCAATGGCAAAGGGCTTCACGCCAAAGGGTGCGTAGGCTTCTTCCCACAGCTTTAAGCCGTCGCCTTTATGTAACCAAGCGTTCATCTCAATGGCGGATAAACCAAAAGGCACTGAAGTAAAGAATTGTGCGGTATCGGTTTTACCTTTCCAGTAATAGGCAGCGCCATGGCCCATTTGTGCCGTGCCACGTGATACCGCATCAAAGATCTCCAGCGGCGGCACCAGTTCACCACCGGCGTAGACCTTAATGGTGATGCGACCGTCAGTCATACTGTTAATGCGCTCAGCGACACGTTCAGCAGATGTCCCTAGACCTGGATAGTTTTTTGGCCAAGCGGTGACCATTTTCCAGTTAAAGCTTTGTTGCGGGGCTGCGCTGGCTTGCGTGTTGTCAGCAGCGTCTTCTTTACAACCCACAAGCGCTAAACACGCGGTGACTAAAGCAGCAAAAGCAAAACTGTGGCGGCGTTTCATATACGCTCCTTTATAAGTGTGAATACAAAAAATCGGGGTTTAGAGTGGCTGCAATTTGGCGTAGGCCACCATCAACCATTTCATACCGTCGTTAACAAAGTTAACTTGCACACGTGCTTGGGCACCCGCGCCTTCAAAATTGAGAATCACGCCCTCGCCAAACACCGCATGCTCAACCAATTGCCCCAGTTTAAATTCAGTTTCAGGGATATCGGTACCGGTAAACATACTGCTCGATTGCACTTGATGCTGATTGTGGTAAGGGCGGCTGACACTGTTATTCATCCGCACTTCCTGCAAAAATTCTGCAGGAATTTCGCGCACGAAACGTGAGACCTTGTTGTAGGTTTCAGTACCGTAGAGACGGCGGGTTTCTGCGCAGGTGATATACAGTTGGCGCATAGCACGGGTAATACCCACATAGGCTAAGCGGCGCTCTTCCTCTAAACGGCCTGGTTCTTCTAGGCTCATTTTATGCGGGAATAAACCTTCTTCCATGCCGGCAATAAATACGATAGGGAATTCCAAGCCTTTGGCGCTGTGCAAGGTCATCAACTGCACGGCTTCAGTAAACTCATCGGCTTGAGTATCGCCGGCTTCGAGTACTGCGTGGTCTAAGAAAGCCACTAAGTCAGAAACGTCTTCTTCAATCTCATCACTTTGCTTAAAGGTGCGCGCGGCGCTGACCAACTCTTCTAAGTTTTCGATGCGTGCTTGGCCTTTCTCGCCTTTTTCTTCTTTGTGATAGGTAATCAAGCCCGACTGCTCAATCACGATTTGCGCCATGGCATGCAGTTCGCAATCGCGGGTCTGAATTTCCAGTTGCTCAATTAAATCCATAAAGGTTTGCAAAGCATTGCTGGCACGACCGGGTAGGGCTTTTTGCTCCACCAGAATCTTCATCGCTTGCCACAGCGACACATCATGTTCGCGGGCCGCAAGACGCACGGTTTCGATGGTTTTCTCACCGATGCCGCGGGTTGGTACATTAATCACCCGCTCAATCGCGCCATCATCGTGACGGCTACGTAATAAGCGTAAGTAGGCCAGCGCATTTTTAATTTCTAAACGCTCAAAGAAGCGTTGGCCGCCATAAATACGGTAAGGCACGGCCGCGCGGAGTAAGGCTTCTTCTAATACACGTGATTGCGCGTTAGAGCGGTAAAGAATAGCAATCTGATCGCGATTCACCTCGCCTTTGCGTAAGGCTTGCTCAATGCACTCAACGATATAACGCGCTTCATCGTGCTCGTTATAGGCGCTATAAAAGTTAATCAGCTCGCCAGCGTCGTCTTCAGTCCACAGCTCTTTACCCAGACGCCCTTGGTTGTTATCAATCAAGGCGTTGGCGGCTTTGAGGATGTTGGCGGTGGAGCGGTAGTTTTGCTCCAAGCGAATGCTTTGTGTCTTGACGAAATCGGTGGAGAACTGCTGAATATTCTCAATCTTCGCGCCACGCCAGCCGTAAATGGATTGGTCATCATCTCCGACCACCATCAGGCTTTTGCCGCCTTGAGCGAGTAAGCGTAACCATGCGTATTGCACGGCGTTGGTGTCTTGGAATTCGTCGACCAAAATATGCTGGAAGCGGTTTTGATAATGCTGCAGTAAGCCTGGGTTGTTGCGCCATAAATCTAAGGCACGTAATAACAGCTCAGCAAAATCAATGGCACCGGCACGCGCGCAGGCGGCCTCATAAGCACTGTAAATTTGTAGCATGGTGCCTAAAAATAAATCACCACCGGCTTGAATATGCTCAGGGCGCAGGCCTTCGTCTTTTTGCCCGTTAATAAACCACTGCGCTTGACGCACCGGCCAGCGTTTTTCATCCAATGCCAACTCACGCATCACGCGCTTGAGCAGGCGCAGCTGATCATCGCTATCGAGAATACTAAAGCCTTCAGCTAAGCCTGCTTCTTGCCAGTGCGCGCGTAGTAAACGGTGGGCTAAGCCGTGGAAAGTACCCACCCACATGCCAGCTGGATTAAGACCGAGCAGCTCTTCAATGCGCACACGCATTTCTGCGGCGGCTTTATTGGTAAAGGTCACCGAGAGAATACTGTGTGGCGAGGCGTTTTCTACCTGAATCAGCCAAGCAATGCGGTGCACCAGCACCCGCGTCTTACCTGAGCCGGCACCGGCCAGGACACGTTGTTGACCAAGGGGCGCAGCAACAGCTTCACGCTGGGCTTCGTTGAGGGTGTTTAATAAAAGTGAGATATCATCATGCATCGGAGTATTCTAGTGGGCGCGCAAGGTAAGGGCAAACACAATACAGGCTATATAGTGTGCTACTTTGCGTTAGTCTGTAGGTGCTGACGGGAGTTAGCTGATATTTTTGTATTTTAGACTTGTTAATTAAGACTCAATACCATTAATGTTGACAATAAAACATAGCACACATGGCCTGCAGCAAAAAAAGGAGCTAGATTGGGTCATTAAGGCTAATCAATGTATGCTCAAGGTTGCCAGTATCCCTCATGAAAAATAATGCAGCTCACGTTGATGAGTAAAAATATGCAACACGGCAGTGACAGCTCCAAGGCACTACGCCAATTAAATACAGAACTAACCAAAGAAATTGCTCATCGGCAAGCGGCTGAACAACAATTGTTATCCGCTCAGGCGGCTTTGGAGCTTTGTGTTAGTGAGCGTACTTTAGAGCTGGAAGAGGCTTTGCAGGCGTTGCAAAAAAGCCAAGAGCGCTTAGAGCTGGCTTTGGATGCAAGTCAGTTATCACTGTGGGACTGGAATTTAGTCAGCGATGAAATTCACCATACGCGTACTGAAGCTATTTTTGGCTTAGAAGATCATCAAGTACGGGGTGTCTTAACCGATTTACGACCCTTGCTGCATCCGGATGATTTGCATGTTTTGCGAACTGCGATGATTGAGCATATGAAGCAGCACACCGATGCTTATATTGTTGAATATCGGATTAAGCATGCCGATGGGCATTGGGTTTGGATTGAAGACCGTGGTCGAGCTATGGAGCGTGATGCCAACGGTCGCGTACTGCGCATGCTTGGTACGCGTCGTGATATCTCAAAGCGCAAGCAAGGTGATGAAGAGCTGCGACTAGCATCCAGTGTGTTTGATGCCGGCAGTGAAAGCATTGTTATTTTAGATCCTTATTACACTGTATTAGCTGTCAATCAGGCTTTTATCACAGTCACGGGCTTTAGCCGTGATGAAGTTGTTGGTCATACCATTGATTTTACACGTTTGCCTGAAGCTTTAGGCGTTCAATACCAGCATGTGCGCGCCAGTATTGAACGCGATGGTAGTTGGCAGGGTGAAACTTTAGGTTTGCGTAAAAACGGTAAAGTTTATCCACAAAATTTACGCATTCATGTGGTGTGTAATAAAAAAGGCGCACGCACACATATAGTCGGGTTTTTTACTGACCTGACTGTGCGTCGCCAAGCTGAAGAGCGTCTTAATTACCTCACTCAATATGATGATTTGACCGGTTTAGCGAATCGAGCACTGTTTCATAAGCGTTTGCAGCAGGCCGTGGAGCGTGCGCGGCAGTCCGGTGATCGCGTGGTGTTAATGCATGTGGATTTGGATCGTTTTAAAATTCTAAACGACAGTTTAGGCGTTGAGGTTGCTGATGAAATATTGCACACCATGAGTCAACGTTTAATGCAGTTATTACCCGAAGCTAATACTGTAGCGCGACTTGGTGGTGATGAGTTTGCAATGATTTTAGATGGTGCATTGTCGCGCTCTGAATTAAGCGACTTAGCAGCCTCAGTGTTAGCTTGTATTCGGGTGCCCGTTGCGGTTGCAGTCGGTGGTAATAAGCTGGTGATCAGCGCATCTATGGGTGTGAGTGTCCTGCCGGCCAATGCCCAAGAACCGGTGGCGTTAATCAGCCAAGCCAATCTTGCCATGCAGCATGCTAAGCATTTGGGCGGCGATAATGTACAGTTTTATACCAATCAGATTCAAACCTTTACCCTAGAACGTTTAGAGCTCGAGCAAGCCTTACGCCGTGCTATTGAAGAAGGGCAATTAGAAGCTTATTACCAGCCTAAGTTAACCTTACCTGACGGTGTGGTACGTTCTGCAGAAGCTTTGGTGCGCTGGAATCATCCGCAGCGGGGCTTGTTGGCTTCAGGGCAATTTATTGAACTGGCAGAAGAGGCAGGTTTAGTTACCGCAATCAGTGAGCAAGTGCTCGAGCAAGCCTGTCAGCAAGCTTATATTTGGTTACAGCAAGGCATGCCTATACGTATGGCAGTGAACGTCTCTGTCAGCCATGTGCGCCAAGGTAATTTGGTGCCGTTGGTGAAAAGAGTCTTAGAGCGTACAGGTTTACCGGCTCAGTTATTGGAGTTGGAATTGACCGAAAGCCAGATGCTAGAAAATACTCAAGGCACTATTGCGGTTTTTAAAGAGTTAAGAGCTTTGGGTGTGTCTTTAGCCATTGATGATTTTGGTACTGGGTATTCATCGCTGAGTTATCTCAAGCGTTTCCCAGCCACAAGTTTAAAAATTGATCAGAGTTTTATTCGTGATGTGATGCATAACGATGAAGATGCTGCAATTACTAAAGCCATTATTGCGATGGCCCACAGCTTAAATCTATTGGTGGTGGCCGAAGGTGTGGAGACGCAAGCACAAATGGACTTCTTAAAAGCCCATTCGTGTAATGAGATTCAGGGTTATCTGATATCTAAACCTATCTCGGCGCAGGCGTTGACTGAGTTTATGCTTGAGCGTCAGTCTGTGGTTGAAGTCTTAGACGGGGAGACCGCTAAGACTTAACACTGTAGCTATTACTAGGCGCCGCGTGTATTGCCGCTGGTTAGATTACGCATCAGTAAGGCGTATTCTAGATCTACATTTTCCGGAATCGGAATAAACAAGACGTGACCATTACCTGGAGCATCATCACGGCTTTTGCCTTTTTGATCTTCGATGTATTTCAAATCAAAAGTGATATTGCCTTGGGGTGTCATCAGCTCAATTGAGTCGCCGACGGCAAAACGGTTCTTGACGATCACTTCAGCTAAATCACCACGACGTACACCGGTCATTTCACCAACAAACTGCTGGCGCTCAGAAATCGAATAGCCATATTCGTAGTTCTGGTACTCATCGTGCACATGGCGACGTAAGAAACCTTCGGTGTAGCCACGGTGCGCCAAGGATTCTAGGGTATCCATCAATGACTTATCAAAGGGGCGGCCAGCCACTGCATCATCAATCGCCTTGCGATAAACCTGCGCGGTACGCGCCACATAGTAATGCGACTTAGTCCGGCCTTCGATTTTTAATGAGTGTAAGCCCATCTGCGTCATGCGCTCCACGTGCTGTACGGCACGTAAATCTTTGGAGTTCATAATGTAAGTGCCGTGCTCATCTTCCGAAACTGACATATATTCACCGGGACGACCGGCTTCTTCTAATAGGAAGACTTCATCGGTGGGCGCGCCAACCCCGAGGATAGGTTCAACTGCTTGCATCAGTGCTGGATCGGCATGTTGCACCACGGCAATCGGCTCATACTGATGCACGATATCGCCTAATTCGTTTTCTTTAGCTGGGTGAGTTTTATATTCCCAGCGGCACGCGTTAGTGCACGAACCTTGGTTTGGGTCACGCTTATTGATATAGCCAGATAGCAAGCAACGACCTGAGTAGGCCATGCATAAAGCACCGTGGACAAACACCTCAAGTTCCATTTCTGGTACTTCTTGACGAATCTGCTCGATTTCATCCAGCGATAGTTCACGGGATAAAATCGCACGGGTTAAACCTTGGCTGTGCCAAAACTTGACGCTGGCATAGTTGACTGCGTTGGCTTGCACCGAGAGATGAATATTCATCTCAGGGAAATGCTCACGCACCATCATGATCAGACCTGGGTCCGACATAATCAGCGCATCAGGCCCCATGGCAACCACAGGCTCTAAATCTTTAATAAAGGTTTTGAGTTTGGCGTTATGCGGTGAAATATTCACCACCACATAAAACTTTTTACCCAGCGCGTGGGCTTCATTGATACCAATAGCCAAGTTGGCATGGTCAAACTCATTATTACGTACGCGCAAGCTGTAGCGTGGCTGACCGGCATAAACCGCATCAGCGCCGTAAGCAAAAGCGTAGCGCATGTTTTTTAGTGTGCCAGCAGGCGACAACAGCTCGGGACGAAACGGGGTAGACATAGTAAAGCTCGAGGAAATAGTAAATATCACGCTATTCTACCAGCCATTGCCGCTGCAGGCGTAGTGCTAGAGGCAATTAATAACCAACTGCTGCGGTTGGGTATTTATTTAGGCTGGATATGGCGTTTTTTACTGGCTGTCGAATGCTATGTCGGACCGTACTTTTGAGGCGTTACACCCGTGCTAAACCACAATCCCCGCCGCATGCCCGCTGGCCCAGGCCCACTGGAAGTTAAAGCCACCTAAATGACCACTGACATCTAAGACTTCACCAATAAAATACAGATTGTCTTGTTTCTGTGATTGCATGGTTTTAGAGGAGACTTCTTGGGTATCAATACCGCCTAAGGTGATTTCTGCAGTGCGGTAGCCTTCGGTACCTGAAGGTGTCAGCTGCCATTGATTAAGCTGTTGGCCAATGGCTGCCAACTGTTTGGCGTTGTATTGTTTAAGCGGCGTATTGGTAAACCAATGCTCACACAACCATTGCGCCATTTTGCGCGTAAAGCATTCGCTAAGGACAGTTTTCAACTCCACATTAGGCTGTTGTGCTTGTTGCTCCAGCAGCCAAGCACTGGCATCGCGGTCGCTGAGTAAATTCACTTCAATCTGATTGCCTGGCAGCCAGTAGGAAGAAATCTGCAAAATCACCGGGCCGCTGAGGCCGCGATGGGTAAATAATAGATCTTCTTTAAAGCTTTGGCCGTTGCACTCAACGATGCAGTCATCAATCGAGGTGCCGGACAGGGCGGTGCATAATTCTTTGAGCTGTGGATCAGTCAGAGTAAAGGGCACCAGTCCTGCACGGGTGGGCAAAATGCTGTGGCCAAACTGTTCAGCAACTTGATAACCAAAACCGGTCGCGCCTAAGGTTGGAATCGATAGGGCACCGCTGGCAATCACTAAGGACTTGCACTTGAAGGTCTGCTGTTTACTTTTGAGGGTAAAGCCTGTCTCGGTGGCTTGAATGCTCTCGATGCTGGTATTGAGTTCAATCTTGGCACCGGCATCCGCGCACTCATCCAATAACATCTGCAAAATATCGTTGGCTTTATTATCGCAAAATAATTGGCCGAGCTTTTTCTCATGATAAGGAATCTGATGGCGCTGCACCATTTCGATAAAGTCCCATTGGGTGTAGCGCGCTAATGCCGACTTACAAAAATGTGGATTATTAGAGAGAAAGTTATCCGGCTCGGTGTACATATTGGTGAAATTGCACCGCCCACCACCGGACATCAGAATTTTCTTCCCCGCTTTATTAGCGTGATCGAGTACCAAGACCTTGCGGCCACGTTGCGCGGCGGTCAAAGCACACATTAAACCGGCAGCACCGGCACCTATAATAATCACGTCCACAGTTTGCACGCTTTGTACCTGAGAAAATAAAAGCTCAGTTTAACGGGTTTTATTGAAGTGTTGGTTGTTCTTTGTAGGTGTGGGATGGCTTGCATATAAATGTATGTTGCTTGATTGCAGGAATATGCACGTGGCGTGCTGCGCTATTGCTGTTTTTCCGTCGACGAACCCATCCTGGGTTCAACTCCGGCGCTGCGCCATCCATGGCTACGCTTGTCACAGCAACAGCGCAGCACTTATTGAAGATTTATAGTGTTTGCAAGCTTCTACTCAAAAAATAGTTTGGCCAGAACTCATAGCTAAATATGCAGATTTCAATGCTGTGCTGCAACTAAAAAGATACCTACACAAACAGTGCCAACAATAAAAATGATCAACAAGTACCTCGTGAGTGACGCGGCAAGCGAGCCATGGATGGCGAAGCGCCCGAATCGAGGCAGGAAGCCTCGTTGAGGGAAGAGCGCCACTCGCGAGGTACGCCCCGCACCGATCAAGCCAGCCCAATAAAAACCTAACTATGCAACACGAACTGCCCAGTAAAAACAGCACCATCGCGCTCATCTTCAGTTAAAATGCGGCTGGTTAAACTGATCCGCGCTTTGCCATGGCGTTGATACATCTTGAAAAATTTCATCCACGTTGCCTCATCGGGCGCATCACAGATCACCGGCGCATTGCCATAAACCGGCAGGGGGTAATCAATTTGTCCTGCCTGAACCACGATATGTGTGGTATTTATACCTTCATCAAGCAAACGCAAGTGTAACCAGCCCCAACAGGCTAAAACACCGGCACAGTACAAACTGCCGCCAAACATCGAATTTTGATGATTAGTGTTTTCTGCTAAAGGCATCTGCAACTCTAAGCGTTGCTCGTGCCAGTCACGCACCTCGACTGCCATAGCAGCAGTTAAAGGAATATCGCTGGCAAATACTTGGGCTAGATGCTGACAAGCAGTGGTGCTGGATGCGCTGGGCATGGAAATCCTCGCAAGGCTAAAATAAATAAGTTGAAAAAAAGACGTAAAGCTGATCATAAGGGTCACTGCTTTGTTACTAATAGAACAAAATGTGCGTCTTAATAGGCATTCACCGTAAATTTTCATGAAAGATTTTAAACTTACGAGTGTCTAAAGGTTAGAATTAATAATCATGCGGTATCGTATTGTTTTTACAAAGGAGATGGGCTTGTGGATTCTGTAGCAACCAATAGTATATTTTTTGTTGGTGGGTTGTTAGTTGCTGTCAGTATTCTGGTGAGCTCAGTTTCTTCACGTGTTGGCATCCCTATTTTAGTTATTTTCATGGGTGTCGGCATGATGGCTGGTACCGATGGTGTGGGTGGTATTGTCTTTAATGATTACTCGCTCACCTATCTGGTCAGTAATCTAGCGCTGGCAGTCATTTTGCTCGATGGTGGAATGCGTACCCGCGTCGCCACCTTCCGTGTGGCACTCTGGCCGGCACTGTCTTTAGCAACCTTTGGCGTGATACTCACCGCGGGCCTGACCGGCTTAGCTGCTGCTTGGCTGTTTAATCTCACCTTGCTCGAAGGTTTGCTGATTGGCTCGATTGTTGGCTCCACTGATGCTGCTGCGGTATTTAACCTGCTCAATGGTAAATCGCTGAACGAACGGGTGGGCTCGACCTTGGAAATTGAGTCGGGCAGTAATGATCCGATGGCGATGTTCCTCACCGTCACCTTGATTGCCATGTTGGTTGCGGGTGAAAGCAACTTCAGTATGGACTTCTTTTACAGTCTTGGCCGTCAGTTTGGTCTGGGTACTGTGCTGGGCTTGGGTGGTGGTTGGTTGCTGCTGCAAATCATTAATCGCATTACCGTTGCCGATGGCCTGTATCCGCTGCTCGCGGTGAGTGGCAGTATTATGATTTATGCCTTCTCTGGCGAAGTGGGTGGTAGCGGCATTTTAGCGGTATATGTGTGCGGTATGGTGCTGGGTAATCGCCCAATCCGGAATCGCCATGGCATTTTGCATATGTTTGATGGGCTGGCATGGCTCAGCCAAATTGGTATGTTCTTGGTGTTAGGATTATTGCTCACGCCACATGAGTTGTTGCCTATTGCTGTCCCTGCTTTGTTGCTGTCCCTGTGGATGATTCTCTTTGCGCGTCCGTTATCCGTATTCCTAGGATTGTTACCCTTCCGCGGCTTTAATTTACGTGAGCGGGTATTTATTTCTTGGATTGGTTTACGCGGAGCGGTGCCGGTGATTTTGGCGGTGTTCCCGTTGGTGGCTGGTTTACCCAATGCGCAGCTGTTTTTTAACGTTGCCTTCTTTATTGTATTGGTGTCGTTACTATTGCAAGGCTCCACCTTGTCGTGGGCTGCACGCAAAGCCAAAGTGGATTTGCCACCAGCGCCGGTACCTATTTCGCGTGTTGGTCTGGAGATTCATCCCACCAGCCAATGGGAGCTGTTTGTGTACAGCTTAGGCAATCAGAAATGGTGCATTGATGCGCAACTGCGCGAACTAAAAATGCCGGCAGGCACCCGTATTGCGGCGCTGTTTCGTAAGAATCAACTGCTACACCCTAGCGGTAGTACGCGCTTAAAAGCCGATGATATTTTATGTGTGATTGGTCATGAAGATAACCTGCCGGCTTTAGGGCGTTTATTTAGTAAGGCACCGCAGCGTGGTTTGGATATGCGCTTCTTTGGTGACTTTGTTCTAGAGGGTGATGCACAACTGGGCGCTGTGGCTGATGTTTATGGTTTGCAACTGGGTGAGCTGAGCCCAACCTTAAGCTTGGCAGATTTTATTACCCAAGCTGTAGGCGGTGAGGCAGTCCTGGGTGACCATATTGAATGGCAAGGTTTGACTTGGGCTGTGGCGGTTATGGAAGGTAATAAAGTGAGTAAGGTTGGGGTGCGATTCCCTGAAGGAAAGCGTCTAGAGTTGCCGTTTTTTTAACTCAGGTAGCGCATTATAAAAATATTAACGGTATGGGCACGAGCGTGTTGTTCACAAGAAGGCTTAGGCATATGAAATATAGACTGCTGTTGCTATTGATCGTTTGCCTTGCGGGCTTCTCGATCAGCCCCAGTTATGCCGCCTTAAATGCATTGGATATGCGTCAATCGCTGACTGATTTACCTAACCGTAAATTACCCGAAGCAGAACAACAAGCCGCACAACAAGCCATAGAGCAGACGCTGGCATGGCTGGATACAGCTGAGCGTACCGAGCAAGCGCAGCGCGAATTACAAGAACAGTTAGCTGACGCGCCGAAGAACATTGCTGAGATGCAAGTTGCTTTACAACGACTGTTGGCTGCCCCGCAAGATGATCCGAGTAAGCGTTTGGCGCAAGCCTCAGTGAGTGAGTTAGAGTACCTGATCTCGGAGCGTAACCAGCAATTACGCGCTTTACAAAAAGAGCTGGGCGATGCCAATGCGCTGATTATTACTGCACAAACACGACCTGAGCGCGCGCAAGCTGATATCAGTAGTAATCAGCAGCGTATTCAAGAGATTAATACATTACTCAAAACCGCTAAAGAAGGCAGTAAAACCTTCACTCGAGAAAAAACAGACGCGCTGCAAGCTGAATTACTGGCGCTGGAAAGTAAAAATAATTTACGCCGTGCGGAGCTGACTGGTAATAGCGCCTTACAAGAGTTGGGCAGTAGCAGCAGCGATCTCTTACAGCTTAAATTACGCCTGCAAGAACAAGATGTGTTGGCATTGCAATCTTTGCTCAATCAAAAACGCCAAGCGGACTCTGAAAAAACCGTGGCTGAACTGGCATTAGAGGTGAGTAAAGCCGGTACAGATAGTTTGTTATTGCGTGAAAGCAGCTTAAATCTAAAGCTGTCGGATTACTTATTGACTGTCACAGAACGTCGTAACCAACTGACCCAGCGTAATTTAGTGGTGCGCCAGCAACTGGATAGCGTGCAGCAAACTGAGCAAGCATTGGAAGAACAAATCAGTGTGTTACAGGGCAGTTTGTTATTGGCAAAAATTCTCTATCAGCAAAAGCAGGCTTTGCCACAGGTGAGCTTTGATCGGACTTTAGCCGACCAAATTGCTGATACACGCTTATATCAGTTTGAGTTACGTCAGCTGCGTGACACTGTCAGTCGGCCTGATGAGTATGTGCAAACGGCACTTAACGATATGGCAGAAGGCGAAGAGCGGGCAACTTTAAGCAGTAGTTTGCTGGAGTTAGTGCGCTCTCGCGCTGAGTTATTAGATCGAGTGAACCGTGAGCTGAATGCCTTTTTAAGTGAATCCATCACCTTGCAGCTCAATCAAAAGCAACTGCAAAGCATGACAGCAACTCTGCGTTTAACCCTCGATGAGCAGATGTTTTGGATTCCCAGTAATAAGCCTTTAGACCTAGATTGGCTCAAAGCCGCGCCTGAGCGTTTGCATTACCAGTTGACGACTGTGTTGTGGAAAAGCGATGTCAACCATGTCTGGCAAAGTCTGGTTAAGCGTGTGTTGTGGTTTACGCCTTTGCTGCTAGTGATCTTGTTGGCGATTTGGCAGCGTCCGCGAATTGTGCAAGCGTTGCGCAGTTTGCATGCTGATATCGGGCATTTTCGTAATGACAGCCAGTGGCATACACCGCGCGCTATTGCATTAAATTTACTCTTAGCTTTGCCGGGGGCCCTGGTGTTGGCCAGTATTGGGCTGGTGATTCAAATGGATAGCTTGGGTCATAATCTAGAAGTAGGTCAGGCTTTTCTCAGCATGGCACAGGTGTGGTTGGTGTTTTACTGCGTCTATCGGATCTTAGCGCCCAACGGTATGGCGATTATACATTTTCGTTGGACACGCGCCCAGGTCGCATTTTTGCAGCCACGTATTCGAGCCTTAGGCTTAACCACTTTGGTATTGACCGCCGTGGTGACTGTGGCGCAAGCGCAGCCAGCCGCATTGAGTGATGATGTTATTGGCATTGCCTTGTTAATGATCTGTTTGCTGCTGTTGACATGGATTATGGGCCGTTTAGTGTTCCATCGTTATAGCAGTGAAAATACCTCGTTTTTTCGGCGCTTAATTGGTGCTGTAGTTGTCGTGCAGCCGTTGTTTTTTGCCGCCGCTTTGGTGTCAGGGTATTACTACACCTCGCTCAAATTAAGTGCCCGCTTGCTGGATACTCTCTCGCTGGTGCTGATCTGGATATTGCTTGAGGCAGTATTGGTGCGCGGTTTAGCTTTAGCTGCTCGCCGTTTAGCCTGGCAGCGTGCGCAAGATGCCAAGCAGAATCAGCCTAAAGATGGCGTGGAAGGTGATGTTGCTACTGACGATATGCTGTTAGATATCTCGCAAATCAATGAGCAGTCTTTACGCTTAGCGCGCTTGATGTTGTTGGGTGTGTTCTTTATTAGTTTGTATTGGGTGTGGTCTGATTTATTGTCTTTATTTACCTACTTAGACAACATCACCTTATATGAATACGTTAGCAGTGTGGGTACAGCGGTGCCTATCAGCTTGCGCGATGTGCTGGATGCAGGAGTGATTATTTTAATTACCATTGCTTTAGCGCGTAACTTACCTGGTTTGTTAGAAGTGTTATTTTTGTCGCGCATGCGCTTGGCGCAAGGCAGTGCATACGCTACAACCACGCTATTATCCTATGCGTTATCGGCAACAGGCTTTGTGGCAACCTTATCTGTGCTGGGCGTCAGTTGGGATAAATTACAGTGGCTCGTAGCGGCACTGTCAGTGGGTTTAGGTTTTGGTTTGCAAGAAATTTTTGCCAACTTTGTCTCAGGTCTGATTATTCTTTTTGAGCGCCCAGTACGTATTGGCGATGTGGTCACTATCGGTAATTTATCAGGCACGGTCAGCCGGATTCGCATTCGCGCTACCACTATTACCGACTTTGACCGTAAAGAAATTATTGTGCCTAACAAGGTGTTTCTTACTGATCAATTAGTGAACTGGTCGCTCACCGATACGGTGACGCGAGTGATTGTGCGCATTGGTGTGGCCTATGACACTGATATGGACGTAGCGCGCGACCTGATGATGAAAACCATGCAGGACAACCCAAGAGTGATGCGTGATCCTGCGCCTGTGGTACTGTTTTTAGGGATTAGCGCCAATACCTTTGATAATGAGTTGCGCTTTTATGTGCGTGAGTTGGGTGACCGTAACCCCTCAATTGATGAAGTACTGCGCAGTTTAGTGGTGGTATTTCGCGATAATCATATTGATATGGCCTTTAATCAGTTGGATGTCTTTATCAAAAATAATCAAGGTCAAGAACAACTGCTACAAAGCCAAAATCAACCTTTGACCGATAATCAAGCACCGACTGCTTAAATGCTGCCCGCTGCTGGAGTGCCTATCCATGAAAAGCCTAGACACCCTTAAGTTTAATCCGCGCTTTGCTGACTTAGGCAATGTATTTTCCGCACCCATTAAGCCCACTGCAGTTGAGCAGGCTAAGATGGTGATTTGCAGTACTGACGCTTTAGCTTTGCTGGATTTGCCACCGAGCGCTGCCGATGACCCACTATTATTACAACTTGCCAGCGGCACTTGGCATTGGCCGCAACATGAGCCGCGCGCCATGGTGTATTCCGGTCATCAGTTTGGCGGTTATACCCCGCGCTTAGGTGATGGTCGCGGTTTGCTGCTAGGCGAAGTGTTGAATACTGCAGGCGAGCATTGGGATGTGCATCTGAAAGGCGCGGGCTTAACGCCATTTTCCAGAACGGGTGATGGTCGCGCGGTGTTGCGCAGCAGTATTCGTGAGTTTCTGGCCAGTGAGTACTTGCACAAGCTCGGCATTCCAACGTCACGTGCTTTATGTGTGACTGATTCAGAAACGATTGTCTGGCGTGAACAGCGTGAAACCGCTGCGATGTTGCTACGTTTATCGCCCAGTCATATTCGCTTTGGTCACTTTGAGTACTTTTATTACAACAAGCAGTATGGTGAACTGGAGCGTTTACATCAGCATGTGCTCAATGATCTGTACCCAGAGTGCTTAACAGCCGCTGAGCCTTTAGCTGCATTGCTCACGGAAGTTGTGAAGCGCACTGCGGAAACCATTGCGCTATGGCAGGCCTACGGTTTTTGTCATGGGGTGATGAATACCGATAATATGTCGATTCTGGGGCTGACCTTTGATTTTGGTCCTTATGCCTTTTTGGATGACTTTAAACACAACCATATTTGTAATCACTCCGATAACCGTGGCCGCTATGCCTTTAATCAGCAAGTGGCGATGGGCTATTGGAATCTCACTGCTTTTGCCGAAACCTTAACCCGTTATGTATCGATTGAGCGCTTGCAAGAGATTCTTGATGGTTATGCAGACATTCAGCAGCAGGCCTATTTAAAAGCCATGCGCGCGCGCTTGGGCTTGATCGGTGAGCATGAGGCGGACGCCTTGTTGATTGATCAATTACTGGTGCAGATGGATCAGAGCGGAGTGGATTACACTTTATTCTTCCGCAATTTGGGTGATTTACCCGCAGCGCAAGCGCTAGAAAAATTACGTGATGAGTTTGTTAATCGAGCTGCTTTTGATGAATGGGTGAGTGAATTTATGGCACGTATTGCCAATGATACCCGCACGCAAGAGCAGCGCCGCGAAGAAATGCATGCGGTTAATCCCTTATATATGCTGCGCAATTATTTAATTCAAATCGCCATTGAAGCGGCTGAAGATGGTGACTATGCACCGCTGCATAAACTGCATCAGGTTTTAAGCTTACCCTTTACTGAGCAAGAGGGTTGCGCTGAGTACGCCGAACGCCCACCTCAGTGGGGCAAACACTTGTCGATCAGCTGTTCTTCATAAGACTCTTTGAGTTGCAATCAGGCCGATTATCACGCAATAAAAAGCGTCGATAATCGGCCTTTTTTCTGATTTAAAATCAGTTGTTTTGCTGTGAAAATTTACATTTTTCACGGCTTTAGTCAGATATTAAACGACATTTATTATTGCGCCGCGTTTTTTACTGTGACAAGGTTAGGAGCTTTGTAAGTGCGTGCGTGCTGTTTTTTCATGGCTTTTTTGCCACAGATAAATGGTTGACACGTTTCAAGCTGACTGACATTGGCGCCGAAATTGAGCATAGATCAAGGAGTTCCTACTATGACCTCAGATAAAACGACAACAGATAAGTCGTCTAAAGTTTCTACCATTCTCCTCCCCGTATTTGTTCCCTCGGTTCTGGTGATTGCCTTGATGGTGATTGGCACCATGAGTAATCCCGAGCGTGCTGGGGCCTTGTTTGCTGATGTATTGGCCTATATCACCACCACCTTTGGTTGGTTTTATATGTTAGCCGTAGCAATTTTCTTAGTCTTTGTTGTTTCAGTTGCTTTTAGCAGTTGGGGGAATATTAAACTCGGGCCTGACCATGCCGAGCCGGAATACAGTTTTTTTGCCTGGTTCGCCATGCTCTTCTCCGCCGGTTACGGGATTGCCTTGCTGTTCTTTGGGGTGGCTGAGCCGGTTTTACACTATGCATCACCACCCGACGGTGCAGGATTGACGGTGGATGCAGCGAAACAAGCGATGCAGATTGCCTTCTTCCACTGGGGTTTCCATATTTGGGCCATCTACGGCTTGGTGGGTTTGTCTTTAGCCTACTTTGCCTTCCGCCACGGTTTACCCTTGTCGATGCGCTCCACTTTATACCCGCTGATTGGTGAGAAAATTCACGGCCCGATGGGGCATGCTGTGGATACCTTTGCCATTTTAGGCACCATGTTTGGTATCGCTACATCCTTGGGTTTATCGGTTGCGCAAATTAACGCCGGTCTCAATTACCTGTGGCCGTCGATTCCAGTCAACACCACTGTGCAGTTGATCGCCTTAGTGGTGATTACGTGCTTGGCCACCTTGTCGGTAGCGGCGGGGATGGATAAAGGTGTGAAGCGCCTGTCCATGCTCAATATCATCTTAGCTGTGGCGCTGATGGTGTTTGTGTTTGCTGTGGGCCCAACCATCTTTATTCTCAATACCTTTATGGAAAATACCGGTAGCTACTTGAGTAATATTGTTGAGCGCACCTTTAGCTTGCAGGCCTATACCTCAAGCGATTGGATTGGTAACTGGACGCTGTTTATCTTCGGCTGGACCATCGCTTGGGCGCCCTTTGTGGGTCTGTTTATTGCTAAGATCAGCCGAGGTCGTACCATTCGCCAGTTTGTGGTCGGCGTGATGTTAGTACCAACCATCTTTACCTTCTTATGGTTCTCAGTGTTTGGTGATACGGCGCTGCATCTGATTATGGTGGATGGTTATACCGAGCTGATTCAGCAAGTTCAAAACGATCATGCAGTGGCGCTGTTTAAGCTGTTTGAACTGTTGCCCTTCACACAGATTGTGTCGTTCTTAACCATCTTTTTGATTATTACCTTCTTTGTCACCTCCTCGGACTCAGGCTCGATTGTGATTGATTCCCTGGCCTCGGGCGGTGTGGCAAATACGCCTGTCTGGCAGCGAGTGTTTTGGGCATCGATGCAAGGGCTGGTGGCTGCAGCCTTGCTCTTAGCCGGTGGTTTAAGCGCCTTACAAACGGCCAGTATCGTCAGTGCCTTACCCTTTGCGGTGATTATGCTGATTGCCATGGTGGGGATGTGGCGCGCCTTGATTATTGAGGGGCACCACGAAACCAGTCTGACGCAAAATATGCAGTCCACCCCAGGTGGTTATAAGTCTGGACCGGGTTTTTGGAAAAAGCGTTTGGCCAACTTGGTTGATTTCCCAGCACGTGAAGCAGTGGAGAAATTTATCCGCACCACGGGTATTCAAGGGATGGAAAAAGTTGAGCAGGAACTGGAAGCCAAAGGCTGGGTCGCTGAAGTGGGCTTTGATGAGCAAAATCTACGCGCGCAGTTTCAGGTGTTCCAAGAAGGTAAGTTGGAGTTTATTTATGAAATCCGCTTACGTGCTTACGCGATGCCAGACTTTACTTTCCCAGTGACTACAGGCAAGGCTGACGATGAGCAGTACTATCGTGCAGAAGTGTTCTTGCGTCGCGGTGGACAGGCTTATGATGTGTATGGCTACGATGAGCAAGATATCATTACTGATATTCTTGACCAGTTTGAGAAGTACATGCACTTCTTGCACGTGTCCCCCGGTATTCTGCCGTGGAATATGGCCGAGCATGATGATGACTTAGTCACGCAAGATGCCGAACTGGATGCGGACGCACCGGCACCGGTGTCGCCAGCAGCCATTGAAGGTAAGCCTGTGTAAACCGAGCGGTTGCTGCAGTCTGCATTCGTGTTCATGAGGATGCAGGCTGCTCGACCAGACACAAAAGGGCGGCGCTGATCATCAGGGCCGCCCTTTTTATTGCTAGTGATTTACCAGCTAAAAATTTCCCAAGAAGGAATGCGCATCTCAGGCTTATCGGCACGGATAAAGTTGCCATCGCTGCCATCCGCACGTACTAAAAAGTAAGGCTTACCTTTTTTGGGTGTGATTTTAACTGCATATAAAAAACCATTCAGACGGTATTCCTCAACGGTTCTATCACCTTTTTGTACGATGGTGACATCCGGCTCACCGCTGACTGATTCCTCAGCAAAGGCAAGCATAGGGCAAGCGAGTAAAACACCTGCGAGTGTGAAACGCTGCAAAGTAGTACGCATAGTCAGTATCCTTTTTCGACGAGTGGGCGTGGTGATAGTTCTAGTCTAGCAAGAGCGCTGCACTGCGTGTTGATGATATTTGCAGTTGAGTGGTCTATACCAAAAGTTGAATAACCCTCCCTAGCCGAAGTTACAACAACGCTGCATGACTACGCTTATACTTAGCAAATTAATATAACTTAAACCCTTAAGGAACTCTAAATGCTAAAGCTCTTTCGCGCCGCAAGTTTTATTGAAGGCATGTCGTATCTGGTGATTCTCTGCGTGACCCTTGGCCTGATCAGTCGTGATTTTGTCTCAGTGCTGGGTATGACCCATGGTGTGCTGTTTATGATCTATTGTGTGCTGGCGCTGGTGGTGTCGCATCAGCAAAGTTGGTCGTGCAAAACCTCACTTTTGTTACTGGTCTCCGCGCTGATTCCCTTGGCGTTTGTACCGGTTGAGTTGTTTTTGCAGAGAGAATTGGCGAAAAAACATTATTGATCGCACCTTACGATCTGCTCATTCATGGCTCATAACTTGACGTGGTTTGTATCATGCATCGATCTAAGCTATACAAAAGATACTGTTATTTAGCTTGGAGCCCACTATGACCTCAAAAAAGAAACTCCTAATCATCGCGCACGCCCCGTCTGCTAACACTCAGCAGCTGCGCGATGCCGTACTCAAAGGCGCTTCTCATCCCGATATTGAGAATGTCGAAGTGGTGATGCGTGCGCCGCTAGAAACCCAGCCCGAAGATATTATTGCTGCGGATGCTATTATTTTGGGTACCACAGAAAATTTTGGCTATATGGCAGGTCTGGTCAAAGACGTGTTTGATCGTTGTTTTTACCCCTGCTTGGAGCACACCGAAGGTATGCCTTTTGCCTTTTATGTGCGTGCAGGGTTGGATGGTACTGGGACTTGTACGGCGATTAAAAGCATTACCAAAGGCCTGCGTTGGAAGTTAGTGCAAGAGCCATTGTTGTATAAAGGTTCTTGGGATGAGGC
>CALZAE010000016.1 GCA_945612235.1 uncultured Gammaproteobacteria bacterium
AGACAAAAAATCATAACGCGTAACAAAAAACGTATCAACCTAGTATAACTTATTCCATATCGAATCCACCTATAAAAATAGACGCAACTATATACAAGTAGATAATGGCATTATGCCTTAATATATTTTATCAAAATTAAGCTATCTCAATATAAACCAATAATTAATCCATGTAAACAAAGGCTATATAGGCTTTAAATTAAGATACGATTGTGGCTCAATATAATTATACAGCAGTGGTGCTATTTTATTTTAAAAAGAACAGTTGCTAGGTAGCTCAGCCAATGATATGAGTCCTACTCTAAAAATATGAATCGAAAAGACATTGATAATTTATTCGATTCCCTAAGTATGTGAGCCCTGGTATTTTAGCTGTAAAAGCTGTTTTATCATCATCTGATGTAGTCTCATTTATGATTAACTGTTTACAAGCTTTACTCAATACACTTTTTTAATATTTTCAACTATCAATTTACAGTTAATATAACAGTAGGCGTATCTATCTTCCCTCGAGGGGAAACAAAATGCACACAACATCACTCAAAAAGCACATATAGCTCTAAACCAAGTTTAAAAGTTAGCTATTTAAATATTATAAAACAAGTTAAGGATGACAAGCTTATAACGCTTGACTGCGATTATAGTAAAGACTATTTTTATAGCCCACCAATCAAATCAGCAGGGTTTGAAAAAGATAGCTCTGCTAAAATAAGCTGCCTTGGTAAAGATAGCTTATTTTCATAATTTAGTTTTCGCTCTAGATTTTAATGCAGCTTCATACGCGGGTGCGTGCGCTGACCAATACGATCACTCAGCATAATTAACGCAGTCCGAAACACCCCATACAACACCACTTGATGCATACGGTATAAAGAGATGTAAAACATGCGTGCCATCCAGCCTTCCACATTCACTGTACGCATAAAGCCGCCCATAATATTACCCACAGCACTGTAATTAGACAGCGATACCAGCGATCCGTAATCACGGTACTGATAACTGGGGAGCGGCTTATCCTCTAATTTCAGTGCTAAAGCTTTATTTAAAAAGCTTGCTTGCTGATGCGCCGATTGCGCACGGGGTGGCACATTTTTATCACTACCTTCACTTAAAGGGCAGGCCGCACAATCACCTAAGGCGAAAATATCATCATCCAGTGTGGTTTGTAGCGTAGTACGCACCACCAACTGATTAATACGATTGGTGACTAAGCCGTCCAGCTCAGTTAAAAACTTCGGCCCACGTACACCCGCGGCCCACACTTTTAAAGTAGCAGGAATAAAACCACCATCTTTAGTGTGCATACCTTCAGCAGTAATCTCTTCTACCGCAGCAGAAAGATTCACTTGTACACCAAGCTTAAGCAACTGCTGGTGCACCTCACCAGCAATTTTCTCAGACAATGCAGGTAATACTCGTGGACCGGCTTCAAGCAAGGTAATACACATATTTTCAGGCTGAATATTATCTAAACCATAAGCCGATAATTGCTGTGAAGCGCGACGTAATTCAGCTGCTAATTCAACACCTGTAGCACCTGCCCCCACAATCGCAATATTCACGGTCGCATCAGAACCGCCTTGCGCATGAGCGCTTAAATACTCTCCCAGTAAACGTCGGTGAAAGTTCAGAGCATGCTGTGGGCTGTCTAGGAAGATACAATGCTCAGCCGCACCTTTAGTACCAAAGTCATTGGTTAAGCTACCGACAGCAATCACTAAAGTGTCATAATTTAAGCTGCGTGCTGGCACTAATTGATGACCTTTCTCGTCAACTGTAGCACTGAGCTCAATTTTTTTAGCTGCTCGATCAATACCTGAAAAGCGGCCAATTTGAAACTCAAAATAATTCCATTTGGCTTGCGCTACATAGTTTAATTCGTTATCTGTACTGTTAAGTGAACCGGTAGCGACTTCATGCAGCAAAGGCTTCCAAATATGGGTTAAATTGGCGTCGACCAAAGTAATTTTAGCTTTTTTACGTTTACCTAAGGTGCGTCCTAAGCGTGTTGCCAACTCTAAACCACCGGCGCCACCACCGACCACGACAATGCGATGTAACATGCTGTTCAGCCTATAAAATGATAAATACTGTCACTACTATACGATTAAATGCCAAGGCACAGCAGTGTTCTTTATAGCCTACACTAAAGAAGTATTATCTCACCGCTACCGCCCATTTCACTGGGTAGATCGCGCATTTTTGTCACGCCATCATCCATACGCAATACTGTTTCTTGGTAATGCACATGTACGCTGGGCTGAAAATCTAATGCTGGAATAATTGCCGCGTAAACATCGGTTAAACCCATCACAGGATGCTCAGTCAACACATGGCCACCGCACAGAGAACACCAACAGCGGGTACTTTGTGGGGTTTGGTTATAGCGAGATAGATGTTCGTGCCCTTGATCAATGCGCACCGCCTCAGGCTTCCACAAAGTAAAGGCATTGACTGGGCCTGCCGACCAATGGCGGCATGATTCACAATGGCAATACCCCATCGCTTGCGGCTCACCTGTAACAGTTAAACGCACCGCACCACAAAAACATTGCCCTTGATACTCAATTGCCTGAGTCATAATTCACCTCGTTTAAAATCATATGAACACCTTTTTAGCACTGCCAGTGGCTAAGCAACAATAAGCTGAAGAGAGCTAAAATATTATCCAATAGTCGCGCTAGACTAAGTGATGAAAGCGCTGAAAAATTATCTGCAGGGCGACACACAACTTAGCCTGCACAATAGGGCGTACATCCTATAGGCTAGGCATTATTGTCTAAGGCGTTTTAAGCGTAGACGCTTGTTTATATTTTGGAGTGGCGGTTGTGAAGTACTTATCATGTTTATTATTAGCAGTATCCATCAACACGGTAGCCTACGCGGAAAATGCAGCTGCACCAGCCACACAAACAGCCTATGTCAGCCTCGCGCCCGCATTAGTAGGTAATTACGGTGCTGGTACCAAGCTTAAGTATTATAAAGCTGATATTGCCTTACGCGTGCAGGCAGAAAACGTGGCTACTGTCGAATACCATGAGCCATTGATTCGCGATCAACTCATTCAATTATTTGCACAGCAAACAGATGAAGATATGCAAGAGTCTGCAGGTAAGGAAGGCGTAAGACAAGCAGCATTAAAGCAGGTACAGCAAGCGCTCAATCAAGAAGAAGGGCAGCCACTAGTTGAAGATTTATTATTTAATAACCTAGTAGTACAGCCTTAATATTTAACAAACCTGCCGTTATTGCAACGGCAGGTTTATATTACAACTTAGAATTTGTAGCGAATACCAACTGAAGCGAAATCAACGTTGTAAGCATCCGCAACATCTTTATAACGCTCATATTCAGCCACTAAATCCAACTCTGAAGTCAGGATATAAGCACCACCAACACCAAAGGATGGCACCCACTCGCGCTCTTTACCGCTGCCGGAGCCAAGACCATCAACTTTTAATTTAATCTTGGTTTCCATGCGGTGGTAACCCACCTTGGCAAACAGCTTAAAATCGTTTAACGGTAGCGTACCAACCAAGTTACCACCGATACCGCGTGTCTGAGCAGTACCTTTTGCACTGTAGACATTATTGACGTTATCAACCACAAAACCTTTATCTTTCGGCTTACCCAAATCAGTATATTGTGCTTCCAGCCCAACAAACTCATTGGCTTGTAAACCTACAACGACCTTGTGGCCAACCTTTTTCTTGGTATTGAAACCTTTAGAATCAGTCTGACCCAAGCTGTACGTTGCATAACCTGATACTTCATTGGCTTGTACTGCGGTTGTCGCAACGCCAAACACCAATGCAGCTAATAATGTTTTCTTCAACATTGTGAAACTCCCTAAAATAATGCTGTTTTAAGCACTAGAGAGTGTACGCAAAGCATGGAAAATATCCAGTTTAAAACCGTACTTAAACTGTACCTAAGCTGTAAACAAGCCTGCAATCACTGCCGGCTTGTTGAGAAACCTAGAAGTTGTAGCGCAGGCCCAGCGAAAGAAAATCTATACTGTGTTTAAAGCTCACTTTTTTCTTCGCAATATCTTGATAACGCTCATACTCAGCAACCACAGAGAGCTCAGAAGTGAAATTATAGGAAGCACCTACACCAAATGAAGGGACCCACTTACTCATAGTTTTAACTGATTTTTTCAATATCAGTCCAACCAGGCGCAATCCAAATATCTTTAACAGACACTTTAGTGCGCATCAGATGATAACCAGCTTTAGCAAATACAGTAAAATCTCGAATGGGATACTTCCCAACAATATTTGCGCCAACACCACTGGTTTTTAAGTGGCATAGCCAGTCATTTCATTTGCCTGCACGGCAGTCGCTGCAAGTCCGCATATGGCCTGAACCCATACTGTTTTCTTTAATATCCTGTTACTTCCTGAATATCAATTGTGTTCAATGCGTGACGAATATTGAGCAAAACGACAACGATATCCAGCGATTAACGTTGAAAACAATCATAATCACTGACTAAATTTCAATTTAGTGACGCAGTTCACATATTTCCACTGGACTTTAACTTATCAGCACCAAGAAACTCTTGAAAAAACTCCGCTATATGCTCTGCAGTAGCAGCCTCTAAATGTGGCACTGTCGCCAAACATGGCGCGCTAATATGCTGCTTGAGAAACTCAATATTCTCCGCTAAACGCGCACAATCCGGATCGACCACATTCGCTACCCAGCCGGCCAATTCCAACCCATCGCTACGAATGGCTTCAACGGTCAATAGCGCATGATTAATGCAGCCTAATTTCACACCCACCACCAAAATCACAGGCAAATTCAAGGCTATCGCAAAATCAGACAAGTATTCATTAGCAGAAATCGGCACGCGCCAGCCACCCGCGCCTTCAATCAAAGTGAAGTCCGCGCGCTCGTGTAAGAGCGTTTGCGCGGCTTGGTATAAATCCGTCACCCGCAACTCAACTCCGACTTCCTGCGCAGCTATATGCGGAGCAATCGCTGGGGCAAACGCATAAGGATTGATCTGCGAGTAGGGCAACTGCACTGTGCTTTGTGCGATTAACGCGAGGGCATCGCTATTGCGTAACCCTTGCGGGGTCATCTCACAGCCTGAGGCAACCGGCTTCATGGCTAAAGTAGTGCGCCCTTGCTGTTTAGCGGCACACAATAAACCAGCGGTAATAGTCGTCTTACCCGCATCGGTATCAGTGCCAGTGATAAAATACGCCTGTGGCATCGGTTAATCCTCTTTGCGTAACATGCCGTAAATCACCTGCCAGGTGGCTGGTAAACCCTGCGGCTGACGATATACCTCATAAGCATCCAACAGACGCTGCAAACCCTGTCGACCCACTAAACCCTGCGCACGCCCAGCCTGCACATGATCAGCACCTAAGTGCTTAAGTTCATGGGTCAGCTCACGCATCTTGGAGTAATGGTAAGTATGGGTATGACAATGCACATCCAGCACCTGTAAACCGCAGTTCGCAGTTAAATCCTGATACAGACTCAAAGGCCTAAATTGATTCACATGGGCTAAGTTATCCACAGCCTGCCAACTGTTACGCAATTCGAATAAAGAGCCCTCAGCTAGACTGCTAAACAGCAATACACCGCCTGGTTTGAGTACTCGTTTAATTTCACTGAGCACAGATGAGAAATCGCTACACCATTGCAAGGCTAGGCTGCTGAATACCAGATCTTGGCTATTATCTTGCAGCGGTAGTTGCTCAGCATCCGCACAGATATAACTCAGCTCTGGGCAACGGTTACGGGCGAAACTCAACATACCTTCAGCCAGATCCAGACCTATACCTTGAGCATGAGGCCAGCGCTGTTGTAATTGCTGACAAAAGTAGCCAGTGCCACACCCCATATCCAGCCAGTGCTGCACCGCTGTTTGCGAAGGCTCAGGCAGCAAGCTCAAGAGCCGCGTACCGACTGCGCGCTGAAAATCAGCCACACTGTCATAGGTGCTGGCCGCACGGGAAAACGCCGCAGCTACGTGCTGCTTTTCAGTCTGCTTGCAAGGCTGTGGAGCAGGGCGTTTAAGCATGTTCTGCACCCTGAATAAAACGAGCGATACGTTGCGCCAGCAACTGTGGCTCAGCCACACTGCTAGCATGGCTGCGGCCCAATATCTCAACCTGAGCCTGTGCATTGAGCTCGCTCACCGCTTTGGCGGCAGCGGATGGCACTAGCGCATCGTACTCAGCAAACAAGTGCAACTGCCGCCCAGTAAAGCTACGGATGGCTTGGCGATTATCTAATTCGGCCAGCACATCCAAACCGGCCAAGGCTCTGGCTAATTCATCCACTGGTGCCGCGACCTGTAATAGACGTGACAGCTGACGCGCCTCTGCGGCACCTTGACTGCAAAGTAGGGCAAAGCGCTTTAAACAGGCGCTAGGATCGTTCGCACACAAGGCACGAAAATCAGTAAAAGTCGCAACCGGCATGGCGACTGACCAACCCGCGCGTGCGACAAAACAGGCATTACTGGCATAGCTGATCACACCGGCACAGCCGGATTGGCGCTGTGCGGCTAAAGCGCTGGCTAACATACCGCCTAACGACCAGCCCACTAACCAGCAGTCACTGGGCAATTGCTGATCAAGTTGCTGCAGCACTTGAGCTGCATCTTGCCCCTGCATATTGGGTAACGGCTGAATCTGTACATTGAAGTCAGGTAAGGCAGCGCGCAATTCTTGCGCTAAAAGCTGTAACGGTTCGATACCCAAACCCCAGCCGGGCAATAAGATAATCTGCTTACTCATCCGCCGCCTCCAGCTGGCACAGGGCCAAGGCATCCAATAAACGCTGCACTTGCTCAGAGCTATGCGCAGCGGTCAAAGTAATGCGTAAACGCGCGCTACCAGCCGGCACCGTAGGTGGGCGAATCGCACCGACTAAAATGCCTTGCGCACGCAATTGCGCGGAGATCGCCATAGCTTTGCCGCTATCACCAATAATAATCGGCTGAATCGGGGTAGGGCTGTCCATCAGGTTCAAACCTAAGGCTTGCGCACCCTGACGAAACTGCGCAATCAGCTGCTGCAAATGCTCGCGCCGCCAATGCTCAGTTTGCAATAAATGCAAACTGGCCAAAGTCGCACAAGCCACAGCAGGTGGCGAGCTGGTGGTATAAATATAAGGACGCGCAAACTGAATCAGCGTCTCAATCAGCTCTTCACTACCAGCAACAAAAGCACCAGAAGTACCAAAGGATTTCCCCAAAGTCCCCACCAACACTGGGACATCTTCAGTACTCAAGCCATAATGCTCAACCAAGCCGCCGCCCGTGTTACCCAGCACACCAAAACCATGGGCATCATCGACCATCAGCCAGGCATTATGCGCTTTAGCCTGTGCCGCCAATTCAGGTAAATGCGCCAAATCACCGTCCATACTAAAAACACCATCGGTGACCAATAACCTATTGCCTTGTGCCTTGTGCAAGCGCTGCTGCAGGCTGTTTAAATCATTATGTAAATAACGGCTAAAACGCGCTCCAGATAACAAGCCTGCATCCAACAGAGAAGCATGATTGAGACGGTCATGCAGCACGCTGTCACCTTTACCCACCAGCGCGGTAATCACTGCTAAATTAGCGATATAGCCGCTACTGAGTAACAACACACGCTCACGACCAGTGAACTCAGCCAGCGCCTGTTCAAGCTGATGATGCGGCTCACTATGGCCAATCACTAAATGCGAGGCTCCACCGCCCACACCCCAGCGTGCGGCACCTTGCTGCATGGCCTCCACCACTTGTGGGTGATTGGCTAGGCCCAGATAATCATTGGACGAAAAAGCCAAATACTCTTGGCCATCGACCTGCACCACAGGCCCTTGCGGACTCTGTAATAAGGGCCGCTGACGGTAGAGATTATCAGCGCGACGGGCAGCCAAACGGGCAGCAAGATCAAAGCTCATGGCAATCCAAGCAGAAAGTTATCGAAAGAAAAAACAGGCAAGAGCGGCACGCTATACAGCCTGCACGCTCTAATTATCTAATTAATGTGTTGCTGCATCGTAAAATAAGGATGAATCACGCTGTTCAATAATGGCGTGTTCAATCGCCGCCTGATGCACTTCATCCGCGTACTCTTCACGTGCTTCGGGCTTGATACCGAGGCGCGCAAATAACTGCATATCTTTATCCGCTTGTGGATTGGCCGTGGTCAGCAACTTCTCGCCGTAGAAAATCGAGTTAGCGCCCGCTAAAAAGGCTAAAGACTGCATCTGCTCATTCATTTGCTCACGGCCTGCAGACAAACGCACATGGGATTTAGGCATCATAATGCGCGCTACAGCCAGCATGCGGATAAAATCAAAGGGATCCACATCTTCAGCATTTTCCAGCGGTGTGCCTTCGACTTTCACCAGCATATTGATCGGCACACTTTCTGGGTGCTCAGGCAGATTAGCCAGCTGCATCAATAAACCAGCACGGTCAGCAATGGATTCACCCATACCTAAAATCCCGCCTGAGCAGATTTTCATCCCTGCATCACGGACATAACTTAAGGTTTGTAAGCGCTCAGCATAGGTGCGCGTGGTAATAATATTGCCGTAGAACTCAGGCGAGGTATCCAGATTATGGTTGTAATAATCCAAGCCTGCCTCTGCTAATGCTTGAGTTTGCTCTGCGTCTAATTTGCCCAGAGTCATGCAGGTTTCCATGCCCATGGCTTTCACGCCTTTGACCATTTCCAGCACATAAGGCAGATCTTTCGCTGACGGATGCTTCCACGCTGCGCCCATGCAAAAACGCGTGGAACCAATCTCTTTGGCGCGCTGAGCTTCTTCGAGCACCTTCTGCACTTCCATCAATTTTTCTTTATCCAGCCCCGTGTTGTAGTGACCCGACTGCGGACAGTATTTACAGTCTTCTGGGCAAGCACCGGTTTTGATCGATAGCAGCGTCGAGACTTGCACGCGATTAGCATTGAAATGCTGACGGTGCACAGTTTGCGCCTCAAACATCAAGTCGTTAAAAGGCTGCTGCAACAATGCAGTCACTTCGGCAAGTGTCCAATTGTGGCGGGTCACAGGGTTAGAGCTGGCGTTCATGGATTATCCTTCTTATGGGCCGTTCACTTATATTAGCGATTCAGCGGCCGACTGCTAAACTTTAGGCATGCAGGATGCATAGCAAGAATTTTCAGGGAGTCGCCATGTCTTGTCAACCCAATATAATCCACAAGGTTTACCATTGGTTGAAAAACAATCAATCCTGTTTGCTTTGTGATGAACCGAGCCTGCGCGCAATGGCTTTATGTGAGGCCTGTGAAAACGACTTACCTTGGCTAGAGCGCCAATGCCGACAATGCGCTTTACCCATACCCGATGCGCATGCGTTATGCACTGACTGCAGTAATAATCCGCCATCTTTTAGCCAAGTTATCGCGCCATTTGAGTTTATTTTCCCGGTTGATACGCTAATCAGTCGCTTTAAATATCAACAGAACTGGCCCTACGGACGACTCCTCAGTACCTTGCTCGCGCAACACCTGCGCTACCACTTTGACGAAGGCGGGCAACGGCCTGATTTGATTCTGGCGGTGCCTTTAGCCAAGCGCCGCCAACGCAGCCGTGGCTACAATCAAGCACAAATGATCTGTGATTGGCTGAGTAAAACACTGAGTTTAGATAACCCCAAACAACTGCTGCGCCGCACTCGCGAGACGATTAGCCAACAAGGCCTCAATGCCAAGCAACGTCGTGAAAACCTACATAATGCCTTTGAACTCACACAACCTGAGCAAGTTAAAGATCGGCATATTATTTTGGTTGATGATGTACTGACAACGGGTACGACCTGTTCGATTATTAGTGCTTTGTTACTGAAGCATGGCGCCGCTCTGGTGGATGTGTATTGCCTTGCGCGTACTGGAAAACCGCACAGGGTAGAACTCTAGATCAGCGTGCTTTGCTTGTCGTACTGGAGCTTATAAAGCTGGAGCCTAATGTGCATGCCGTACTTCGGGGCAGGTGTTATTCCGTCGATGAACCCATCCAGGGTTCAACTCCGGCGCTGCGCCATCCATGGCTCCGCTCACCACACCCACCCCGAAGCACTCATTGACCAGATATATTGCTAGCACTACAGCAGCATCAAGCAAAAAACCAGCAACAACATGAGTCTTAATCTTAAGCAGAAAGAGTTCACACCACCTATCAAGACTCATTGGGGCCATATATAAAACTCACCAACACCATCACTCTTCAACAAGCACCGCGCTGGTGCTGCGACAAGCGCAGCCATGGATGGCGTAGCGCCCGACTTGAGCCCAGGATGGGCTCGTGGAGGGAAAAGCAGCATCAGCGCGGTGCGTCATGCACAGTTACCGCAGCGCTTTTAAATACACCAACATCAATACTCACACTCAGCAGATTCATCCTTACAACGCCGCGCATACTTTTGCGCCAGCACCGCACACACCATCAACTGAATCTGATGAAACACCATCAAAGGCAAAATCGCCGGCCCCACTGCGCCACCGGCAAACAACACCGAAGCCATTGGAATACCCGTCGCCATGCTCTTTTTTGAGCCACAGAACACAATAGTAATTTCATCTTCTTTATTAAACTTCAAGCCACGCGCCAGCCAGGTCGTAGCCACCAACACTATGGCTAAAATCACACAACACACCACACTCAGCACCAACAAAGCCCTAGGCGGCACAGCAGTCCACAAACCACCAATCACCGCCGCACTAAAGGCCGTGTACACCACCAACAAAATCGAGCTTTGATCCACGCTCTTCAGCCAGCTTTTATTACGCTCAACCCAACCACCAATCCAACGTCGCATATAATGGCCCAACAAGAACGGCAACAACAATTGCAGACTGATCCGCAGCACCGCCTCCAACATGCCCGTGGTGCCTGCGTCAGCACCCAACATCCACTTCACCAAGAAAGGCGTGACTAAAATTCCTACTAAACTTGAAGCCGATGCCGCACACACCGCTGCAGGAATATTACCGCGCGCCATCGAGGTAAAGGCAATCGCCGACTGCACCGTACCCGGTAGCGCTGCTAAATACAGCATTCCCACCCACAACTCATCACCCAATACAGGTCGCAGTAAGGGCTGTAACGACAGCATCAAAATAGGGAATAAAATAAAGGTGCAAGCAAAGATCAGAATATGTAAACGCCAATGCATCACACCCGCAATAATCGCTTGACGCGAGAGCTTGGCACCATGCAAAAAGAACAATAAAGCAATGGCAAAATTCGTCAGCCACTGGAAAATCGTCGCACCGATACCATGAGCAGGAATGAAGGTTGCCGCCAACACCACCGCAATCAAAATCAAAGTGAAGTTATCAAAAAAAACACGCAGTTGAGCAATCATCTGTCTACCACCCAAAATTAAGATGGTGGGACTTTACTGGATGTCTCTGAATCAGGCTAACGTTAATCAGTGATCGCAGTAAATCCACGCCTTAGACTTAAGTCGCACGCCATACATAAAAAGCGGCTGGCCAATCAGCACAACCGCTTAAATAAAACCACTAGAGAAAGACGATCAGTTCCAGAACGACAAAGAAGTAATAGCAGACAAAATGGTCGCGTTAAGGATATCGATAAAGAACGCGCCCACCATCGGCACGATTAAAAATGCCTTATGTGATGGACCAAAACGATCAGTCACCGCCTGCATATTCGCTACGGCAGTGGGTGTTGCCCCCATGCCGAAACCGCAAAAACCACCGGCCAACACCGCTGCATCGTAATCTTTGCCCATCACACGAAACACTACAAAAACAGCAAACAACACCAATAAAATAGCCTGCACACTCAAAATGATTACTAATGGTCCAGCCAAGTCTTTAATCACCCATAACTCTAAACTCAGCAACGCCATAGCTAAAAATAGAGACAAAGACACATTACCGAAGACATCCACACAGCGATCAAAAATACTGACGTTAAAAATGCTCGACAGTACATTGCGTACAACCACACCTGAGCCCAACGCCCAAACAAAGGTTGGAACCACAAAGTTCGAATCACTGAAGTGCTCAGCCATAAAACTCGACAAGTACGAGGCGCTGGCCAGACACACTGCAAACAACGCTAAGGTTTCAATCGCAGTATCTGCGGTAATCATGCGCTGATGTTGTGGCTGCTCAAAGGTCACACGCGGCTCAATATCCGTACTTTCGCCTGGAGCTTGCACTTTTTTCATCAAACGACGCGCAACTGGACCACCAATTAAACCACCACACACCAAACCAAAGGTAGCGCAGGCCATACCTAAAGCTACTGCACCTTGGATGCCAAAGTCTGTTTCAAAAATCTGCCCCCAACCCGCTGCAGTGCCGTGGCCACCGACCAGTGTGACCGAGCCGGTAATTAAACCGGTTAATGGTTTTAAGCCCAACAGCGTAGCTAAGCTGACACCTACAACGTTTTGTACAACAATAAAACCCGCGACCACTGTCGTGAATAAAATCAGTGGCAAGCCACCTGCTTTAAGCCGACTAAAATCGGCACTGAGGCCAATTGAGGCAAAGAACATCAGCATAAAACCATCTTGCAGACCTTTTTCAATCTGAATAGAAAAGCCATTCAATTGATGTAAAGCTAACACCAGCAACGCAGCAATTAAGCCACCGACCACCGGCTCAGGAATATTAAAATCATTTAAGACACGCACACGTTTAACCAGCATTCGCCCTACCAACAACACAACCGTGGCGGCAATCAAAGTGTAATAACTGTTTAAAACCACAACAAAACCTTCACTCATAAAAACTCCGCTCTAAGGCATTTAAGCACCGCGTCTTTTGCATGCACGGTTATAAAAGTCACGTTTAACATCTGGCGTTTTACGATACGCCGCTGTAAAAGGCCGCACAGCTTAAAGGGCAATGCTGTGAGTGTGAACCTTTTCAGTGATTTAGATCAAAAAACACTAAAACTATACCGCCACACACAAAGAGTACTCTTAGCGCATAGGCAGTCTAAAATGCAACCCATCAGCAGCCAAGCCACATTGCTCAACGCCATGTACATGGCAGTTGCACAGGCTGTTCACACTCAATTCTCAGGTATAAAAAAAGCCAGCGCAAGGCTGGCTTCATTCACATAACGCAGACTTATAACAAATAGCTGACCGCCACCACACCTAAAAAACCTACAGTGTAAGCCAATAGCAAATAAACAAAATAACGCAAGTAAGCAATAAAGCTCAGTGCAGGTATTTTGCTCATCGCCACGACACCTGCAGCAGAACCAATCGCCAATAAAGAACCGCCTACACCAACCGAGTAGGTCAAGGTCAACCATTCGCCTTCAGTCATATGAATACCTGACTTAAGCAATGCCGCAGTCAATGGCACGTTATCAATTAAGGCCGAGAATAAGCCCACAGCATAGTTGGCCACAATCACTGGTAGCTTTTCGTACAGGGTAGGGAAGTGCTCCAACACATGCAGTTCTTTGAGCATGCCCACCAAGAGCAATACACCTAGGAAAAACAGCAGCGTATCAAACTCAATTTTACGAATATATTCTAAAACGGCTTCGTCTTTATTTAAGAAATGCACGGCCATAAACATCACGCCTAGGCCAAATAAAAACGACAAGACCGGTGGAATACCGAAGGCAACGTTGGCACCAATGGTGCCAAGAATCGTGGCCAAAAACAGTCCAGCGATGATCTGATCACCTTTAGCAATATGAATCTCGCGCTTGACCAGCACCACTTCGCCCGTGAGGGAGCGCGAGAGTATAAAGGCTAAAAACAATACTGCAGCGAGGGCCGGTAAACTTAATAATACCAAGTCGGCAATTTTGACTTTACCCGCCAAGAAAATCATCAGCGTAGTCACATCACCAGTAATTAGCGCTGCACCACCTGAGTTGACTGCAAACACTACCAGAACGATATAGCGCAGTAGTTTTTCAGTATTGAGTTTGAGGCTGACCAATACCGTAATACACACCAAAGTGGCGGTAATGTTATCGGCCATAGAGGAGAAGAAGAACGCAAACAAACCCGTAACCAGCATCAGGCGCCGTTCTGTCATATGTGTCGGCATCACCTTGTTGACGATGCCATCAATCACACCCTTATGCGACACATAAGCAACAAAGGTCATGGCCGCCATTAAAAACAACCAGAGCGTGGCAATCTCTAAGAGGTTTTCATTCAGCGAGTCCATCAACTCGAGCGTGGTCAGTCCATTGGGCGGAGCCATAAAATACAGCACCCAAACCAGCGTGCCGAAAAACAAAGTCGTTTTAGCTTTATCAATTTTTGTAAAGTCTTCAGCAACAATTGATACAAAGCCCAAAAACGCTAAAACCAGCAGAACGGTTGTCATGGGAGTTCCCTGCGAGCAGATGAAAAAGGTGCCAAAGTGTAGTCCTTTTTTCTAGGGAAAAACGCATATCAATTGTGAATATTTATGCTTATTAGCCTCTGTTTTTATATGACATAGTTATGTGTATAGGACTTGGCAGTTGACTGCGATTGGGTGCTACTACTCAGCACCACTTTCACTTTGACTCGCTTGTTGCGCCGCATTTTTTATTGCTGTTTGCTCAGCCTGCCACTCGCGCATTTCATCGTAATAAATATCCCAAACGCAAGGCGAGCACTCACTTTCACAGCATTCATAATCTTCAGGTGGGGTTGGTTTATCACTCATAGTCATCTCTCAATCTCAGTCGATATAAAGGAAACAATTGGAGCTGGTCAGCCCATGTCTATAATACATTTTAGCGCAATAGCCATTCAGTTTGCAGTGCTGTCGCGTGATATGAGCCTGCTCATCACTCACCACCCCTGACGACACGCCTCAGTAGCACGCTTTCAGGTAAGATTTAGACAGCGGCTCACATCACTGCATCAATGCTTTATCAACACTAGATTGGAGTGTGTATGCAAAAATCATCAGTAGGGCATATTGAGTTTTCGACCGTTAACACTGCATTTGCAGCCATTTTACTGGCGCGTAATACACGGGGAGTCTGTGCGATTTTACTGGGCGATACACCTGCAGAGCTGTATACCGATTTACAACAACGTTTCCCCAAAGTACAACTGAGCAAGAATGATCCAGCACTGCAGTCTTGGTTAACACAAGTCACTGATTTTTTAGCTGCACCATTAACACCTATGAATTTTCCACTGGATATTCAAGGCAGCGATTTTCAGAAAAGCGTGTGGGCGGTGTTGCAAAGGATACCTGTGGGAAAAACACTCAGTTACACTGAAGTAGCCAAACGTTTAGATAAGCCTAAAGCAGTGCGGGCAGTGGCGAATGCCTGTGCCGCTAATCCATTAGCCTTGGTGATTCCCTGCCATCGTATTTTACGTGCCGATGGCGGGATTTCTGGCTATCGCTGGGGTGTTGAGCGTAAGCGAGCGCTACTGGCGAAAGAATCAGCCACAGCGCACGCAGACTAAGGTGTGGGAGTTACGCAGGACGTGGAGCGTAAGCAAAGGCATCTGCGAGCATTTGTTCAGGCTGCATACCAGCTGCGACTAACGCATCAAAGGTGCCATAGACCATAGCGGGTGAACCACAGGCAATCACACGATAATCAGTCAAATGCTGAATATCACTGCAAACAGCTTCATACAGCATACCGGTGCGCCCAGTCCAACCTGTGTCTTCACTGACAATCTGGTGAAAGTGTAGATTGCTCATGCTCTGCCAAGTTGACAAGGCATCGAACGCATAAAAATCATCCGCGACACGTGAGCCCCAGTACACATGAATCGGCAAGCTAAAACCCGTCGCACGACAATGCTCAACGATACTGTGCACCTGTGCCAGCCCCGTACCCGCAGCAATCAACAACAGTGGACGCTCATCAGCACCGGCTAAATGCACATCACCAAAAGGCATCTGCACACGTGCCACGCGCTCTTTTTGCAAGTACTTCAATAAATCTACCGCTGCATTGTCACGCGCGAGAATATGCAGCTCTAGCTCACGGCCTTGCTGTGGTGCAGAGGCTATGGAGAAAGCACTCGACTCACCATTTTCACGCTCTAGCAGCAGATATTGACCTGCGTGGTAACGCACCTCTTTACCCGCAGGCAGACGCAACTGCAAAGAAAATACGTCTGCGCCTAAAGGGGTGACACTCTCCACCTGACAGGCAACTTTTACACTAGGTAATTCGTGAGCGGCCAACACGCCATCCCACTGCAGCTCGCAATCAGTCAACGGCTCAGCTAAACAGGTCAACACCTCACCTGACTCAAGCACCACATCGCCTTGTCGCACACGACCACTGAGCAACTGCGCTGTACAGATATGACAATTACCGTTGCGACAACTGCATGGCACATCTAAACCGAGTCGACGTGCCGCATCAATAATTTTCTCATCCTGCAGAGTTTCAAGAGTCTGCCCTGACGGCTGTAATGTGATGTTCATCTGTAGCTGAATTCCTTTGTGTGCATGATTCAACAATCAATAATGGTTATCAATCGATACCTAATTCTGACCACATCGCATCAATACGCGCGGTAATTGCGGGGTCTTGCTTAATCACTGTCCCCCACTCACGTGAGGTTTCACCTTGCCATTTATTGGTGGCATCCAGCCCCATCTTGCTACCTAAACCTGAAACCGGTGAGGCAAAGTCCAAGTAATCAATCGGGGTGTTATCAATTAATACCGTATCGCGAGTGGGGTCCATACGCGTAGTAATAGCCCAAATTACATCGTTCCAATCACGGGTATTGATATCGTCATCCACCACAATCACAAACTTGGTGTACATAAACTGGCGCAAGAAACTCCACACACCGAGCATCACGCGCTTGGCATGGCCTGGGTATTGTTTCTTAATACTGACGACTGCCATCCGGTAGGAGCAACCCTCAGGCGGCAAATAGAAATCAATGATCTCTGGAAATTGCTTTTGCAAAATCGGCACAAAGACTTCATTGAGCGCCACACCTAAAATCGCCGGTTCATCCGGTGGACGGCCGGTATAGGTACTGTGATAAATCGGGTTCTTACGATGGGTGATGCGCTCCACCGTAAAGACGGGGAAGCTATCCACTTCGTTGTAATAACCGGTGTGATCACCGTAAGGACCTTCATCAGCCATTTCGCCTGGGTAAATATGTCCTTCTAAAACATATTCAGCTTGCGCAGGCACTTGCAGGTCGCTGCCAATAGCCTTAACCAACTCAGTCCGCGAACCACGCAATAGACCAGCAAAAGCATACTCAGATAAAGCATCAGGTACGGGCGTCACTGCACCTAAAATGGTTGCAGGGTCAGCGCCTAAAGCTACAGCCACAGGGTAGGGACGACCAGGATAGGTTTTGCACCAATCACGAAAGTCTAACGCACCGCCACGGTGACTGAGCCAGCGCATAATCACTTTATTGCGACCCAAAACTTGCTGGCGATAAATCCCCAGATTTTGACGTTCTTTATGCGGGCCCTTGGTGATGGTTAATCCCCAAGTAATCAGCGGTGCCGCATCGCCGGGCCAGCAGGTTTGAATTGGCAAAGCATTCAGATCAACATCATCGCCTTCAATAATCACTTCCTGACAAGGTCCATCGCGACGCACTTTTGGCGCCATCGATAGCACTTTTTTATACATCGGCAGTTTACTTAAAGCATCCTTAAAGCCCTTAGGTGGCTCAGGCTCTTTTAGCGCTGCCAGCAATTTACCAATCTCACGTAACTCAGTCGTACTTTCAGCACCCATGCCCATTGCTACACGCTTAGGCGTACCAAAAAGGTTGCCCAATACGGGAGTGGTAAAACCAACAGGGTTTTCAAATAACAAAGCCGGACCGCCTTTACGCAAGGTACGATCACAGATTTCGGTCATTTCTAGAATAGGGGAGATGGGAGTGTGTATACGCTTGAGTTCACCACGCTGCTCAAGGCCGCTGATGAAGTCTCGAAGATCAGTATATTGCATGATGTATGTCCGTAGCAGATCAAGCGCTGAGCGACTAAGCACTCAGCGCTTGTAGTACTAAACGAGGGTTATTTGCTGCGTTTCATCGACATGAAAAACTCTTCATTGGTCTTAGTATCTTTGAGTTTGTCCAGCAAGAACTCGATGGCTGCTGATTCATCCATAGGATGCAACAATTTACGCAAAATCCACATGCGCTGCAGCTCATCTTCGCTGGTTAATAACTCTTCACGACGGGTGCCTGAACGGTTGATATTAATCGCTGGGAACACGCGCTTCTCAGCAATACGGCGCTCAAGTTGCAATTCCATATTACCGGTACCCTTAAACTCTTCGTAGATCACTTCGTCCATTTTCGAGCCGGTCTCAACTAGAGCGGTTGCGATAATGGTTAATGAGCCACCTTCTTCGATATTACGTGCCGCACCGAAGAAACGCTTGGGCTTTTCAAGAGCATGTGCATCCACACCACCGGTGAGCACCTTGCCGGAGCTTGGAATCACAGTGTTGTAAGCACGGGCTAAACGCGTAATAGAGTCGAGTAGAATCACCACATCTTTTTTGTGTTCTACCAAACGCTTAGCTTTTTCAATCACCATTTCAGCCACTTGCACGTGGCGGGTCGGTGGCTCATCAAAGGTCGAAGCAACCACTTCACCGCGTACAGTACGCTGCATTTCCGTTACTTCCTCTGGGCGCTCATCAATCAGCAAAACGATGAGATGGCACTCAGGGTTGTTACGGGTAATGTTTGAAGCGATATTTTGCAGCATGATGGTTTTACCGGCTTTCGGCGGTGCCACAATCAAACCACGCTGTCCTTTACCAATAGGTGCAGCTAAATCAATCACCCGACCCGTTAAATCCTCAGTGGAGCCATTACCAATTTCCATTTTTAGACGTTTAGTCGGAAACAGCGGTGTGAGGTTTTCAAACAGGATTTTATTACGAGCATTTTCTGGGCGGTCATAGTTAATTTCATCGACCTTAAGTAAAGCAAAGTAACGCTCGCCTTCTTTAGGCGGGCGAATTTTACCCATAATGCTATCGCCCGTTCGTAAGTTAAAACGGCGAATTTGGCTCGGCGATACATAGATATCATCCGGGCCGGCAAGGTATGACGAGTCCGCAGAGCGCAGAAAGCCAAAACCATCTTGGAGTATTTCGAGAACGCCATCACCAGAAATTTCTTCACCACCACGCGCATGGCGCTTGAGGAGTGAGAAAATAATATCCTGCTTGCGTGAACGAGCCATATTATCTAGGCCCATTTGTTCAGCCAGTTCAAGCAGTTCAGCGACGGGTTTTTGTTTTAATTCGGTCAGATTCATAGGGAATGACGATGATTTAATTTAGAAGAAATGAGTAAGCGCTTGGCTTAGGAGGCGTACCGCGAGGAGAACAATCGATTGTTTGTTCAAAGCCGCATAAGAGATCGGCGACGGCATGCAAACTTGTAGTTGTAGCGCAGTAAAGCTACAGAAATTTAATCTACCACTTGCGCATGCGTGCGTCTAGTGTGCAGATTAAGAAAATGCACACTAGGCGAGCGTATAGAGCGATTGTTGCAGCAATTAGATATGGCTTTCTAAAAAAGCAACCAATTGGCTTTTTGATAACGCACCCACTTTAGTTGCTTCCACGTTACCGTTTTTAAACAACATCAGCGTTGGAATACCACGTACACCGTACTTAGGTGGCGTTGCTTGGTTGTCATCGATGTTCAATTTGCAAATTTTAACTTTACCGGCAAACTCAACTGCAACTTCGGCTAAAACCGGTGCAATCATTTTGCACGGACCACACCACTCTGCCCAGTAGTCAACCAGCACAGGGCCGTCAGCTTGCAATACATCTTGGTCAAAGCTTGAGTCGCTGATATTAGTAATGTTATCGCTCATGAAACCTCTCCGTAAAGGTTGATATTAATTAACGTACTAATAATCATAGCCTGCCTTAACCTTTAACGAAAGCAGCATTGCGTTACTGTATTTTTCTTTGCTGCCTTACTTTGCACCTTGATGAGGTGATTTAAATTGGCGAATGCGTCGTAGCATGGCACGATAGGAGTATTATTTTTCTGGAATAGTGGCATGCCCAACTCTGCGCCCAAACACTTCCCCCTGATTGCTGCAATTGATCTTGGCTCCAATAGCTTTCATATGGTGCTGGCTAAAACAGATCAGCGGGAAATCCGAATTCTTGAACGCATTGGTGAAAAGGTGCAGCTGGCTGCTGGTATTACAGCTGACTTGCAGTTACAGGACGACGCCATTGAGCGCGGCTTAGACTGCCTGCGGCGCTTTGCCCAGTTGATTCACGGCTTACCTGAAGGCGCTGTGCGTGTTGTCGGCACCAGTTCGCTACGTGTCGCACATAACCGCCAGACCTTTATTGAGCGTGCAGAAGAGATTTTAGGGCACGATGTTGATGTGATTTCGGGCCGTGAAGAAGCTCGTCTCATTTATCTTGGTGTGTCGCACTCTTTAGCTGATGCGCCCGGTAAACGCTTGGTCATCGATATTGGTGGTGGTAGTACCGAATTTATTATTGGCCAACAATTTGAATCGCAACTGCGTGGCAGTCTGCAAATGGGTTGCGTCAGTTTTACTCAGCGCTTTTTTAAAGACGGCAAAATCACGCCTGCACGTTACGCCCAAGCCTATACCGCAGCACGTTTAGAATTGATGGAGCTAGAACAAAGCCTACGCCGCATGGGCTGGCAAGATACCGTAGGCGCATCAGGCACTATCCGCTCAGTCGCGCAAGCAATTGGTGCGGCGGGTTTAAGCAGTGGTGAAATTAACAAAGCAGGGTTGATGTGGCTCAAACGTACTTTATTTAAACTGGGCGAAATCGATAAAATTGAAATAGCTGGTGTAAAACCTGAGCGCAGTGCCATTTTACCTGCAGGTTTAGCCATTATTGAAGCGATCTTTGATGCTTTAGATCTAGAACAAATCGCTCCTTGTGATGGTGCGTTACGTGAAGGTGTACTCTACGACTTACTTGGTCGTCATCAACATGAAGACGTACGTGAGCGCTCAATTCACGCACTGATGGAACGCAGTCACGTTGACTTTGAGCACGCACAAAAAGTTGAATGCAAAGCACTAGAAGCACTAGAGCAAGTGGCTGAGGCTTGGCAACTCAATGAGGACTGGCACAGCGATATGCTCAGCTGGGCAGCCCGTGTTCATGAAGTCGGTTTAGATATTGCCCATTACCATTTCCATAAACACGGTGCTTATTTGGTTGAGCATTCAGATTTATCTGGATTCTCCCGCCAAGATCAACAAATGCTGGCCTTATTAGTGCGCGGCCACCGTCGCAATATCCCTAAAGAGCGCTTTATTGAGTTTGGAGAAGAAGGGCAGCAGTTATTACGCTTGTGTATTTTATTGCGCTTTGCGATTTTACTGCACCATATCCGCGGCACTCAAGAAGTCCCCCAATTGCAATTAATTGCAGGGCAAAACAGCTTACATATTCGCTTTGCAGAAAACTGGCTGGATAATAATCCACTGACCTTGGCTGACTTCCAAAAAGAAGCCGACTGGCTGCAGCGTATTGGCTTCACTTTAGAAGCTGAGTAAGTGCAACTCAACAAATCGAGCGCTGGAAGGCCGGTCTTGAAAGACAGTCTTTAATCTGAGCGCTTATTGTTTTTTTGCCAATGCTGTAATTCAATAACATTATTCTCGCTGGTAGGCTTTTGCGGCGGCGTACAATGCTCAACCACTGCAGCATCACCACTCTCACTGCTATCTGGCATGGGATAGGCTTGCATCTCAATTTTGGCTAAAAAACGACCAAACATCGCCACAGTTCCACTTAAACGCTCATGACTGGTCACGGTAAACTCAAAGTTATACAGGCGTGCTAAACGTTTTTGACCTTTGCCATCTTGAATAATGCGCCAACCTTTGAGCGCCACATTACCATCCAATAACTGTACGCCAGCCTCTTTACAATGCTGACGCGCAAAAAGTAACGCACGCTCACGCACACCATGCCCGCGCCAGAACCACGCAATGGCCAGCCCCACCAATAACCAAGCAAACAACTCACCCAGTGTTATCATATTTATCACTCTGACTATATCGTTTGAGCCACTGCCGCACACCCTCGGCTATGACATTATAGGCCTTAGCAGCTTTGGTAGTTTTTTTACCAGCCTGTGGATAACTTTGCTGCTGGGCGTTACAATAGCAGATTGTTATTCCACGTTTTACTTGAGGGATCTCTGTGTCTGTCGAACTTTGGCTACAGTCTGTCGACTTTTTACGCGATGAACTGCCGGCTCAGCATTTCAACACCTGGATCCGTCCATTACAAGTTGAAGCCGTTGGTGATGAGCTGCATATCTTCGCACCCAACCGCTTTGTATTAGATTGGGTCAACGATAAATATATCAACCGTTTACTCGAGCTGATGGCTGAGCGTAATAACGGTCAAGCTCCGTCTATTGCTTTATTAATTGGTAGCAAGGCTAAAACGCGCACCAGCATCAACAGTCCAGCACAACCTGCTCCTGTGGCAACCCCCGTTGCCAGCACGCCAGTCAGTGCGCCAGAGCCTTATCAAGCGCCACTACCCATTCAGCCTATGCCAAGCCAACAGCCCGCTGCGCATGTGTCCGCACAGGGCAATAGCCCGGCAAGTATCAGTGTTGAGCGTAATGTACCTTCACCAGCCAAAGGTGCGGGTACGATTAAACATGTCAGCGCACTCAACCGTTCTTTTACTTTTGACAGTTTTGTTGAGGGTAAATCCAACCAACTCGCGCGTGCTGCAGCATGGCAAGTGGCTGATAACCCTAAGCATGGCTACAACCCGCTATTTTTGTACGGCGGTGTCGGTTTAGGTAAGACACACTTGATGCATGCGGTTGGTAATCATTTACTGCAGAAGAACCCTAACGCCAAAGTGATTTATTTGCACTCGGAGCGCTTTGTTGCCGATATGGTGCGGGCTTTGCAGAACAATGCAATTAACGAGTTTAAAAACTATTACCGTTCAGTTGATGCGTTACTTATTGATGATATTCAGTTTTTTGCTAAAAAAGAGCGCTCACAGGAAGAGTTTTTCCATACCTTTAACGCACTGCTTGAAGGTAACCAACAAGTTATTTTGACCAGTGACCGTTATCCAAAAGAAATTGACGGTCTGGAAGAGCGCTTAAAATCACGTTTTGGTTGGGGATTAACTGTTGCAGTTGAGCCGCCTGAGTTAGAAACACGTGTCGCCATTCTGATGAAGAAAGCTGAGCAAAGCAGGGTGCAATTGTCACACGATTGCGCCTTCTTTATTGCTCAACGCATTCGCTCCAACGTACGTGAATTAGAAGGTGCATTAAAACGAGTGATTGCTCACTCGCACTTTACTAACGAGCCAATCACCGTTGAATTAATTCGCGAGTCTCTAAAAGACTTGTTAGCACTGCAAGATAAACTTGTCAGTATTGATAATATCCAGCGCACTGTTGCTGAATATTACAAAATTAAAATTTCGGATATCTTATCCAAACGTCGTTCACGTTCGGTAGCCCGTCCACGCCAAGTGGCCATGGCTCTGTCGAAAGAAATCACCAATCATAGTTTGCCTGAAATTGGTGATGCTTTTGGTGGTCGTGATCATACGACGGTATTGCATGCTTGCCGCAAGATTGCCGAGCTCAGTGAAACCGATGCAGATATCCGCGAAGATTATAAAAACCTACTGCGCACGTTAACCACATAAGCAGTGCCAGCACTTTTAAGCAAGGACTAACCATGCACTTCACTATCCAACGCGAAGCCTTATTAAAGCCGCTGCAACTCGTGGCCGGCGTTGTCGAACGCAAGCAAACCATGCCTGTGCTATCTAACGTACTACTCGTTATTGATGGCCAGAGCTTAGCAATGACCGGTACTGATACCGAAGTTGAACTGGTTGCGCGTATCACTTTAGATGAGCCAGCACAGCCTGGCGAAATCACCGTACCTGCACGCAAACTCATGGATATCTGCAAAAATTTACCTGCAGAATCTATGATTGACTTTAAAGTTGATGACCAAAAAGTAATGATTAGAGCAGGGCGTAGCCGCTTTACTTTAACCACGCTACCCGCTGCTGATTTCCCATCATCGGAAGAAACACCAGGTTCATTAAGCTTCACTGTGTCACAAGGCCATGTGCGGCGCTTAATCGAGCGCACCAGCTTTGCTATGGCGCAACAAGATGTACGTTACTACCTCAATGGTTTAATGCTCGAAGCCAAACAAGGCTTATTACGTGCAGTCGCCACTGATGGTCACCGTCTAGCATTGTGCTCAGTCCCTGCCAACATCAGTGATGATATTCAGCACCAAGTGATTGTGCCACGCAAAGGTGTGCTGGAATTAGCCCGTTTAATGACGGATGACGCCAGCAACGTAGATGTAGTATTTGGTAGCAATTATATTCGTGCCACCACTGCTGAATTCACCTTTATCTCCAAACTGGTCGACGGTAAGTTCCCTGATTACGAGCGTGTACTGCCGCGTGGTGGTAATAAAACCGTGATTACTGACCGCCAAAATTTACGTGAAGCTCTCAGTCGGGCCTCGATTTTGTCTAACGAAAAATACCGTGGTATTCGCTGGCAGCTTGAGTCGGGCTTACTCAAAATCCAAGCCAATAACCCAGAGCAAGAAGTGGCGGAAGATGAAGTCAGTGTTGACTACAGTGGCGACAGTTTAGAAATCGGCTTTAACGTCACCTACTTATTAGACGTACTGAGTGCTACGTCATCTGAGCAAATCAGTGTAGTGCTTTCCGACTCCAACAGCAGCGCATTGATTCAAGAGGCTGACAACGACGGTGCATCTTACGTTGTTATGCCGATGCGCCTGTAATCAGTACTGACTGATGGCGATTAGCCAATTACAAATCACCGGCATCCGTAACCTGCTGCCGGTGACCTTGGTCACTTCTCCACGCATCAATATTCTCTACGGTGCTAATGGCAGCGGTAAAACCAGTGTACTGGAAGCCATTCACTTGCTGGCAATGGCGCGCTCGTTTCGCAGCACACGCCTGCAGCCGATGATTCAATATGAGCAAGACAGTTGTACCGTCTTTGCTGACATCCAACGTGACGATGGTAGCCGCAGCAAGCTGGGTATCAGCCGCGACCGCCAATCTGAGTTACGCATCCGTATTGATGGCCAAAACGCCCGGAGCGCTGCACAGCTCGCACAACTGGTACCTTTGCAGCTCATCAACCCTGATAGTTTTCGCTTGCTCGAAGGCTCACCCAAACTACGCCGGCAATTCTTGGATTGGGGAGTGTTCCACGTGGAACATCAATTTATTTCTGCATGGCAACGCTTACAAGCCAGTCTTAAGCAAAGAAATTCATGCCTGCGCCATGGTATAATGGACGCATCTATTATTGCTGCTTGGGACCATGAACTCTGCCTAGCCAGCGATGAAATTGACCAGTTACGTCAAGCGTATATCGCCCAACTGAAACCTGTTTTTGAAGAGACGTTAGCCAAGTTACTGGATTTACCTGGCCTGACGCTCAGCTATTTTCGTGGGTGGGATAGAAGCAATTCACTGCAAGACGTACTGAATAAAAACCTAGAGCGCGATAGGGCGCTCGGTTACACACAAGCGGGACCGCAACGCGCCGACCTTAGAGTACGGATAGAGAAAAACAACGCTGTTGATATTCTCTCCCGCGGTCAGCAAAAGCTGGTGATTTGTGCGCTGAGAATTGCACAAGGTTATTTGCTATCTCAGGCACGACGCAACGAATGTATTTACCTCGTTGATGACTTACCTTCAGAGCTGGATGAGCAACATCGTTTAGCGCTCTGCAAGTTACTCGACGACTTGAACTGCCAGGTTTTTATCACCTGTGTAGACCAACATATAATGAGCTCGGGCTGGCGAACGGATACACCAGTCTCATTGTTCCACGTGGAACATGGCCAAATAACACCTTCAGGAGTGAACGCATGAGCGAAGAACAAACGTACGATTCCAGCAATATTAAAGTGTTAAAAGGTCTGGACGCAGTACGCAAACGCCCAGGTATGTATATCGGTGATACGGACGATGGTACCGGGTTACACCACATGGTTTTTGAAACTGTGGATAACTCTATTGATGAAGCCCTCGCCGGCCACTGTGATGAAATCACCATTACCATTCACTCCGACGAGTCCATCACTGTTCAGGATAATGGTCGTGGTATTCCGGTTGATATCCATAAAGAAGAAGGGATCTCAGCTGCCGAAGTGATTATGACCGTACTGCACGCTGGCGGTAAGTTCGATGACAACAGCTATAAAGTATCAGGCGGTCTACACGGTGTAGGTGTGTCAGTAGTGAACGCACTCTCACGCGTATTGATTATGACCATCCGCCGCCAAGGTCAAGTGTGGGAGCAGACTTATCATCATGGTGTACCACAAGCACCTATGGCGCCGATTGGTGAGACAGATAAAACTGGTACCTGCATTCACTTTAAGCCCTCAGCTGATACCTTTGCCAACATTCAGTTCAGCTGGGAAATACTAGCTAAACGTATCCGCGAATTATCTTTCCTCAACTCAGGTGTAGGTATCTATTTAAAGGATGAGCGCACGGGCAAAGAAGAATTATTCAAATATGAAGGTGGTCTAAAAGCCTTTGTTGAGTACTTAAACACCAACAAAACCACAGTTAACCAAGTCTTCCATTTCTCCACCCAGCGTGAAGATGACGGTATTGGCGTGGAAGTCGCCATGCAGTGGAACGATGGCTTTAATGAAAACCTACAGTGCTTTACCAACAATATTCCACAACGTGATGGTGGTGCACACTTAGTCGGTTTCCGCACCGCACTGACACGTCACCTCAACAGCTACATTGAGGCGGAAGGTTTAGGTAAAAAAGATAAAGTCAGCACCACCGGTGATGATGCTCGCGAAGGCTTGACTGCAATTATTTCAGTGAAAGTTCCTGACCCGAAATTCAGCTCACAAACTAAAGACAAGCTGGTATCTTCTGAAGTAAAGACTGCGGTTGAGCAGGAAATGGGTAAGCACCTTGCTGATTACTTATTAGAAAACCCAGCTGAAGCTCGCGCTATTGTTGGCAAGATGATTGATGCCGCACGTGCGCGTGAAGCAGCACGTAAAGCTCGTGAAATGACACGCCGTAAAGGTGCGTTAGATATCGCAGGCTTACCGGGTAAGCTCGCTGACTGCCAAGAAAAAGATCCAGCACTATCTGAGCTGTATATTGTGGAAGGGGACTCTGCTGGCGGTTCAGCCAAGCAGGGCCGCAACCGTAAGACCCAGGCCATCTTGCCACTTAAAGGTAAGATTCTTAACGTTGAAAAAGCACGTTTTGATAAGATGATTTCATCGCAAGAAGTGGGTACGTTAATTACCGCTCTAGGCTGTGGTATTGGCCGCGATGAATACAATATTGAAAAACTACGCTACCACAACATCATCATCATGACCGATGCTGACGTCGATGGCTCGCACATTCGCACCTTGTTGCTGACCTTCTTCTTCCGCCAATTACCTGAACTGGTTGAGCGTGGCTATATCTATATTGCCCAGCCACCACTGTATAAAGTGAAGCGCGGCAAGCAAGAACAGTACATTAAAGACGACGAAGCGATGGATGAGTACCTAACTAATTCAGCTCTGGAAGATGCTAGCTTGCATGTGAATGCTAATGCACCGGGTTTATCCGGCGTAGCACTAGAAGAGTTAGTGAACGAATACCGCTCAGTATTAAAAACACTCGACCGTTTATCGCGCCTCTATCCAAAAGAAATCACTGAGCATTTTCTCTATTTGCCACGCGTTGAGCCTGAGCAACTGACCGATAAAGCTGCGATGCAAAGCTGGTTAGATGCACTGCAAGCACGTATGGATAACGTGGAAAAATCCGGTGAGGTTTACAGTGTAGGTTTGCGTCACGACAACGAAAGAAACTACTGGCTGCCAGAAATCCAGATTAAAGCCCATGGCCTAACCAACCATATTCTGTTTAATCATGACTTCTACTCCAGTAACGACTATCGCACAGTGACTGAGCTAGGTAACAAGCTCAACAACTTACTCGAAGAGGACGCCTACGCCATGCGCGGTGAGCGCAAGCAAGCGGTCAGTACCTTTAAAGAGGCGCTGGACTGGTTACTGGCAGAAGGTAGTCGCCGCCTCAGCGTACAACGCTATAAAGGTCTGGGGGAAATGAACCCTGAGCAATTATGGGAAACTACTATGGATCCAAGTCAGCGCCGTATGCTGCAAGTGACCATTGATGATGCCATTGCTGCGGACCAAATCTTTAATACGCTGATGGGCGACCATGTGGAACCACGTCGCGCCTTTATTGAAGAGAACGCTTTAGCAGTATCTAACTTAGACTTCTAAGACTGCGCAGTAGCACTCAAGCCGTCGTACCTGTTATAGGGTGCGGCGGTTTTTTATTGCTCAAGAGTTTCTATTGCTCACTCAGTGCCACGATATACTGCAAGCACATGACACCTCAGCAACTTCGCCTTAAGTTTAGCTTCATATTCTGTAATGAAAAAACAACTGTTATCGCTAGAGCGCAGTGAATTGATTGTGTCATGATGCTGTCTAAGTCCAGTTAACCGCAAGGACTGCCACCTACGCTGATATGCGTAAAACCATTAAATTTGAGTAGCATCTGTGAATATTTCCCATCTGATTAAAGCAGGTCTCTTGGCCACCTGCGTGTTTGTTGGTCAAACCTATGCGGCACCGGCAACACAAAAAGTAGCAGCGCAACAAGAACTTGCCGCAGGCAGTGCCTTGTTGATGGATTTAAAAACCAATGAAATCCTCTACTCAAGTAATCCTAATTTTGTCGCACCCATTGCCTCAGTGACTAAGTTGATGACAGCAATGGTGGTTTTGGATGCTCAGCAATCATTGGCTGAAAAGCTGCCCATCGTTATCAGCGACACTAAAGAAATGCAGGGTGTGTTCTCACGTGTGCGCTTAGGCAGTGAACTCAGTCGTCATGACCTGTTACTGATTACTTTAATGTCGTCAGAAAACCGTGCGGCGGCGAGTCTTGCCCATCACTACACAGGCGGCCATCAGGCCTTTATTCAAGCGATGAACGCCAAAGCTAAAGCTCTGGGCATGCAGCACTCACACTTTGTTGAACCCACTGGTTTATCAGAAAAGAACGTTGCCAACGCTGAAGACCTAGTGCGCATGGTTAAAGCGGCACAAGGTTATCCTTTGATCCGCCAGTTCAGCACTATGGGCGAAAAAACTGTGGCCTTTACTAAGCCTAATTACACTTTAGGTTTTCGTAATACCAATGCCTTAGTACGTAAAGACAACTGGAAAATCAACGTCAGTAAAACCGGCTTTACTAACAGTGCTGGGCATTGCTTAGTCATGAGCACCGAGATGAATAAGCGCCCAGTAGCCTTTGTGGTACTCGATGCTTTTGGTAAGTACACCCATATGGCAGATGCCAACCGCTTAAAGAAGTGGCTGGAAACTGGCGCTATTACTCCAGTTCCAGCCGCAGCGCTGAGCTATAAAAAAGCTAAGCAACACGAGCGCCAGCAAATTATTGCCAGTCAATAAGTTTAGCGTGCAGCACTCAGCGGGAAATAGAGTAGGGCATCCAGTCCACCGCTGGGAGCTGCTTGCAAACGCAGCTCGCCACCGTAACGCTCAGTCACCGCCTGCACAATCGCCAAACCTAAACCGCTACCGCTTGGCGTGCTGGCTGTGCGCCAAAAGCGCTGCTTGGCCTGCTCAATATCTGCAGCAGACAAACCTGCACCCGCATCACGCACACGTAACAACAAACGCTGATTCTCCACGGCCATATACAATTCCACAGGGCAATCAGCTGGACTGTAGCGTAAAGCGTTATCCAATAAGTTGCGCAGCGACGCCACCGCCAACGATGCAGGTACAGCAACCGCCACCTCGCTGGTCAACTCGTTCACTACTTCAATACGCTGATAACCAGGTGCCGCAATTAAGTCCGCCAAGGCATCACGCGCTAAGCTTTGCGCGCTGACCTGCCCATCTTTCTCAAAATCTTGCGCGCTTTCCACCCGTGCTAATAACAGCAATTGCTCCAGGCCACTTTGCATTCTGTCCACCGCTGTTTCAGCTTGCTGCAAAGCCTTCTGCGCCACATCACCTGAGCTCATTTGCGCGACTTGCAAATGTATTTTGACTGCCGTTAAAGGTGTGCGTAATTCATGCGCCGCATCATTGGTAAAGCGCCGCTCACGATTTAACGCTGCAGCAATACGGGCAAATAATTGATTGAGCGTGGTCACTAAAGGCTGCAAATCTTTAGGCAAGCGTGGCACTTGCACCGGCTGTAAATCTTCAGCATCACGTTGTGCTAATACCGAACGCAAGGTTTGCAGAGGTGATAGACCGCGACCAATACCAAACCAAATCAACACTAAGCTACCTAGAAGCGCCAAGGCTACAGGCAGGGCAGCGGCAATTAAAATGGCTGATTGTAAGGTTTCGCGCTCATCAACCCGGTCTGCCGTAGTGACCCATAAGTGCTTGCGCTTTAAGGTGAAACTGCGCCAGCGCTCATCACCAATACTCACCTCATGAAAACCTTCGCCATATTCAGCCAAAGTCGCCTGCGGCATATTCGGCGTACGCACTAATACTTCACCACGTAACGAGCGCACTTGGCACATCAAACCACCTTGTAGCCCTAGCTCCACAGCATTGAGTGGGCTGGAATTATGCGAAGGCAGTGGTTGTGGTAATTGCTCTAATAAGCCTGCCACCATCCGTGCAGAGGAGGCGAGACGTTCATCCAAAGCCACGGTCACTTCACGGCGTAAATCACCCAGTAACCACAACGCCGCCAAACTCCAGAGCACAATAAAAGTGCCACCTAAAATCAGCAGTAAACGTTTACGCAGGCTCATGCGGTACTCCAATGCGATACCCCAAACCACGCACAGTTTTCACTACATCACTGCCGAGCTTGCGGCGTAAATTATAGATGTGCACATTAATAGCATTACTCTCCACACCATCGCCTAAGCCGTAGAGGCTGTCTTGTAATTGCTCAGCACTAAGAATCTGCCCAGGATTTTGCAATAATGCACTGAGCAGAGCTTGTTCTCGACGCGACAAGATCACCGGCTGCTCATGCAAAGTCACTTCACGGGTGCTGGGATCAAAGGTCAAACCATGATGCTCAATCAAGTGGGTACTGCGGCCACTGCTGCGCCGCAATAAGCTGTGCAAACGCGCCGCCAGCTCACGCAGATCAAAGGGCTTTAATAAATAATCATCTGCACCTGCATGCAAGCCCGCCACGCGCTGCACCACAGAATCACGCGCACTTAAAATCAGCACCGGTAAATCTTTACCTTGGCCACGAATCCGTGTTAACAGTTGCAAACCATCTTCATCAGGTAAACCCAAATCCAGAATCATCGCATCAAAATGCCCCAACTGCAGCGCTTGCTCAGCGGCAGCCGCATGCGCCATATGATCCACAGTAAAACCTTGCAACTGCAATCCGGCCAAGACGCCTTGCGCAATTAACAGGTCATCTTCAACCAATAAAACATGCATAAATCCGCTAACCCCAACCGCAACATAATTAATCTAACAAGGCTATACACACTTAATAGCAAGGAAAACACAGCCTACAATAGTTTCAGCATAACTTAAGCGTTAATATTGTCTTAATGAGATGGCCGCATAGTGGCTATAAATTCAATAGGAAGAACACGTATGCGCGCTACTTTTATTGCGTTATTGCTATTGTTCAGTAGCTTAACGCAGGCTTTCACCAGCAATCAGCAAGATTTCTTACCCGTCGAAGAAGCCTTTCGCTTTGAGATGATGGACGATGTCGAACCCAATATTTTAGTGTGGCAGATTGCTGACAAACATTATTTATACCGTCACCGATTCGGGGTTACCGATGCCAATGGTGAGACTGTTCCCATTGACTACCCAGAAGGTATTCCTCACTCCGATGATTTTTTTGGTGATACGCAGATTTACCGTCAGTTATTACAATTAACTCTCGATGCTGATGTGCAACGCCCCTTAGAAGTGACTTACCAAGGTTGCGCTGATGCGGGGCTGTGTTATCCACCGCAAACGGTCACAGTGGGTGGTGATGCAGCCAGTACTAGCACGCAAGCGCTCTCAGCTAACGCCAATCTCTCTGAAGACCAATCCATTGCTGAACGCCTAGCCGGTTCGGGCTTGCTGTTGAATATGGCTGCATTCTTTATGATGGGTCTCTTACTGGCCTTTACTCCATGCATGCTACCGATGCTGCCGATTCTCACCAGTGTGATTGGTGGCTCAAAAAGCGGCGGTTGGCACGGTGCGCGTTTAGGTTTAGCCTTTGTGCTGCCTATGGCCTTGGTGTATGCCGGTTTAGGTGTGGTAGCGGCCAACCTCGGGAGTAATCTTGCAGCAGCGCTACAGCAACCCTGGTTGCTGATTCCCTTTGCAGTTATTTTTATCCTCTTAGCCTTGGCGCAATTTGGTGTTTTCACCCTACAGTTACCCGCCTTTATTCGTGAGCGCTTACAAGGTGCAGACCAGAAAATCAAAGGTGGCAGTCTATTAGGTGCGGCCAGCCTTGGTGCACTGTCAGCCTTATTAGTTGGCCCTTGTATGACAGCACCATTAGCCGGTGCATTACTCTATATTGCACAAAGCGGTGACGGTGTACGTGGCGGTTTAGCGCTGTTCTCCTTAGGTCTGGGTAGCGGCTTACCTTTGTTATTAGCGATTACTATTGGTATGCGCTGGTTACCTAAACCGGGCAACTGGATGCAAAGCGTGAATCGCATCTTTGGTTATGCCTTATTAGCCACGGCCATTATTGTGACCCGTCCAATTTTGGATGACTCGTTATTTGTCGGTCTGTGGGGTGCATTGTTCTTGGCAATTGCCGTACAACTGAGCCTCAACGAAACCATCAAGTGGCGCTTTATCAGTCGTTACTTAGCCTTGTTGCTGGGTATCTGGAGCGGGATTATGCTGCTGGGTTCAGCCACCGGTGCTGATGATCCTTTTAACCCGTTAGGCAACTTAAGTGTGCAAGGTCACTCTACTAATAGTGCTCAAAGCATGCAGCGTTTTTCTGATATGCAACAACTGCAAGCCCAACTCAAACAAGCCGAGCAAGATGGCAAGTGGGTTCTCTTGGACTTTTATGCAGACTGGTGTGTCTCATGCAAGATTATGGAGAAAACCGTGTTTGGCAAAGCAGATGTACAACAAGCTTTAGCTGATGTGCGTCTCTTGCAAGCGGATGTCACCTTAAACACTGCCGAGCAACAGAAGCTGATGAAAGATCTGCAGATTATGGGTCCGCCCACGATTTTGTTTTTTGACCCGCAAGGGACAGAGCAACGCGCGCAACGCATCACTGGCGAAGTATCAGCCAATGAGTTTTTACAGCACCTCACCAGTGCGCAGAAGGATGATTAATGTTGAGTTTTAATTTAGGCCCATTAGCTATTCCAATGGATTTAGCGCTGCTCTATGGCGCGTTTTTTATCGCCTGGTTCAGTGGTTGGTTGATTGGTAAAAAGCGGGGCACGAACCCCGAGTCCGCTTTATTTAATATGCTGCTGATCGGTGCAATCATTGCCCGTACTGCTTTTGTGATTCAATACTCAGAGCAATACGATAGCTTGGTACAAATTATTGATATTCGTGACGGTGGCTTTTTATTATTACCGGGCTTAGTTGCGGCTATTTTAGTCGGCGTATATAAAGCTTGGCGCCAAGCCAACTTACGTGTACCCCTGGGCATAGGTGTATGTATCGGTTTAGTGGTGTGGGGCGCTAGTGTCTCGGTCGTCAGCGCCTTACAAAGTAGCCAACAAGTCCCTGATATCGCCGTACGTGATATAGAAGGGCGTCCATTATCTTTACAAGATTTAGCTGGCAAACCCTTAGTGATAAACTTATGGGCAACCTGGTGTCCACCCTGTCGTCGTGAAATGCCTGTACTCGCTGCAGCACAGACGGCCAACCCCGATATTCGTTTTGTATTTGTCAACCAAGGCGAAGGACAAGCTCTGGTCGAAAAATTCTTAGCGCAACAACAACTGACCTTACGCAATAACCTGCTCGATACCGGCGGGCGTTTAGGTCAAGCTGTTGGCTCGTTATCTTTACCCACTACGCTGTTTTATAGCGCTGAGGGACAATTGAAGAACAATCATTTAGGTGAGCTATCGCATGCCAGTTTAAAGCACGCGTTACGTCACATCAGTCCAGAAAACCAAAACCTTAGCTTAAAGGAACAACCATGACCTTAAAAAAAATCTTACCTTCTTTAGCCTTGCTGACGCTGCCAATGCTGGCACAGGCAGCAGATTACCCAGCGCCCATTGAAGCCATGCGCGAGCGTGGTATTGAAGTCCTAGACAAGTTTGATGCACCCAGCGGTTTGACTGGTTACACCGCCATGTACAACGGCCGTCCATTAGCGCTGTACGTCACCGCAGACGGTGAGCATGCCCTGATTGGTAGTTTGTTAGATGCCAAAGGCGAAGACTTAACTGGCGCAGTACTAGAAGAGAAGGTCAGCCGCCCACAAAGTAAAGTAATGTGGGAAAAGCTACAGAACAGCAACTGGATTGCTGATGGTTCTGATAAAGCAGAAAAAACTGTCTACGTATTCACTGATCCAAACTGCCCATACTGCAAACGCCTCTGGAAAGATGCTCGTCCATGGGTTGATGGCGGTAAAGTACAATTACGTCACGTGATGGTCGGTACACTGGGCGAGGGCAGCCAAAAGAAAGCGGCTTACTTGCTCTCAGCTAAAGATCCTAAAGCAGCTCTCAAAGGCAACGAAAGCGGTAAGAGCCCAGCTAAAGAAATCAAAGTTGCAGCTGAGCAATTGAAGCAAATCGAAGACAACCAGGAACTGATGCGCCTGCTAGGCGTAAACGGTACACCCGCTATTTTACAACTGGATGAAACCGGCATGATGCAAATGCACCCCGGTGCTCCGCAGGGCGAACAACTCTTAGAGCTATTCGGCCCACGTCCGTAATAGGGCGCTCGTTCACTGTGCGCTATTCACGCGCATGGTGAACACCATCAGCAATCTCACGACACAGTCCTAAAACACCTTCTACCGCCTGATCTGGGCTGGTCGCTTTCTCAATCAAGCCTACAAAAGCCGATCCCACCACTGCACCGTCTGCTAAACGCGCGATATTAGCGGCATGCTCAGGGGTACGAATACCAAAACCAATACACACAGGCAGCTCGGTATGCCGGCGCAAACGCGCGACCGCTTCCTCGATATGCTCCATGGTTGCTGAGCCTGTACCTGTCACACCCGCCACTGAGACGTAATAGACAAAGCCCGAGCTGTTATTCAGCACTTTAGGTAAACGCACATCATCTGTGGTTGGCGT
>CALZAE010000017.1 GCA_945612235.1 uncultured Gammaproteobacteria bacterium
GTGATGATTCCAAGCATAACTAGGAGGCCACAATGGCTGACAAAAAAGCGCAGTTGATCATCGAGGGCAAAGCCCCCGTAGAGCTGCCAATACTGACTGGTACACTGGGTCCAAACGTAATTGATGTTCGCAACCTTATTGCAAGCGATCACTTCACTTACGATCCAGGCTTTATGTCGACTGCAGCATGTGATTCTAAAATCACCTATATCGATGGCGATAAAGGTATTTTATTACACCGCGGCTACCCAATTGAGCAACTAGCAGAAAAGTCTGACTATTTAGAGACCTGCTACTTGTTACTGCACGGCGAGCTTCCAAACGCTGCACAGAAAAAAGAATTCGTAGATACCATTAACAAGCACACTATGGTTAATGAGCAACTGAAATCATTCTTAAATGGTTTCCGTCGCGACGCTCACCCCATGGCAATAATGTGCGGTATCGTTGGTGCCTTATCAGCCTTCTATCACGACTCTTTGGACAACAACAATCCAAAGCACCGTGAAATTTCAGCACACCGCCTGATTGCCAAAATGCCAACCATCGCTGCTATGGCATATAAGTATTCAATCGGCCAACCCATCATGTACCCAAGCAACGACCTCAGCTACTCTGAGAACTTTTTGCACATGATGTTTAACACGCCTGCAGGCATCAAGCGCTTCAGCCCTGCTCTTGTTAAAGCCATGGACCGTATTTTTATCCTACACGCTGACCACGAGCAAAACGCTTCAACGTCAACTGTACGCTTAGCAGGTTCTACTGGCGCCAACCCATTCGCATGTATTGCTGCGGGTATCGCTGCACTATGGGGCCCTGCGCACGGTGGTGCTAACGAAGCCGTTCTAACGATGCTGGATGAAATTGGTGATGCATCGAACATCGAGAAGTTTATTGCTAAAGCAAAGGACAAAAACGACCCATTCAAACTAATGGGCTTTGGTCACCGCGTTTACAAGAACTTCGACCCTCGCGCACAAGTTATGAAGCAAACCTGTGACGAAGTGCTTGCCGAGCTCGGCATCAAGGATCCTAAGCTGGATCTTGCGATGAAACTCGAAGAATACGCATTGAATGATCCGTATTTCAAAGAGCGCAACCTGTACCCGAACGTCGATTTCTACTCAGGTATCATCCTGAAAGCCATCGGCATTCCAACCAGTATGTTCACAGTGATCTTTGCTATGTCACGTACTGTAGGCTGGATTTCACACTGGACTGAGATGCTCTCAAGCCCATACAAAATCAGCCGCCCTCGTCAGCTCTACACTGGCTACGAAAAGCGCGACTACTCACCACTAGATAAGCGTTAATTTACTCTAGAGGTACACAAAAAAGGCTGCCCAGCAATGAGCAGCCTTTTTTATTGATGCGACTCAGCACTTTTAATTGCTTTAAGCAGTTGCATCCTCAAGCCAACCAATCAACTGAATCGCCTCAACCTGAGTCTTACCACAGACACTGTCTTCCGCCTGAAACGCACCACAAAACTCAGGACGCTCAGGCAAGCCAAACAAGCGGCACAAATTATCATCACTTAAATTCAAACAACGCTCGCCCGCTTTCTTACCATGCGGCATATTTGGCATTGACGTGTGAATCGATGGCGCAATACAACATGCACCACAACCCATTCGGCACTCCACTAGCGCAACACTCGATCGAAACTCATACCAGCACTCCCCATCACTGCTTATTTTTCTGCAGTCGCGCAATTAAACTTGAAGTATCCCAGCGCGCACCACCCATAGCTTCAACATCTGCATAAAACTGATCAACCAAAGCAGTCACAGGCAGCCTGGCGCCGTTACGACGCGCCTCATCAAAGACAATAGAGAAATCTTTACGCATCCACTGCACCGCAAAACCAAAATCAAACTCATCTGCCAGCATAGTTTTATAGCGATTCTCTAGCTGCCAAGATTGCGCTGCACCTTTGCTGATGACCTCCATTGCAGCCTCAGCATCCAAACCAGCGCTCTGAGCAAAATGCAGCGCCTCAGATAAGCCCTGCAATAAGCCACCAATGCAAATCTGATTGACCATTTTAGTTAATTGACCACTGCCCACATCACCCATTAAACGCTGCATACGCGCATAACATTCTAAAATAGGCTCAGCACGCTGATACGCACCGGCATCACCGCCGACCATAATAGTCAGCACACCATTTTGCGCACCCAATTGACCACCGGATACAGGCGCATCTAAAAATGCAAAACCGCGCTCCTGCGCTGCAGCACCTAACTCGCGTGCAACCTGCGCAGAAGCAGTGGTGTGATCAATAAACACACTGCCGGCGGCGATAGTTGAAAAAGCCCCCTGCTCGCCCACAGTAACGGCGCGCAAATCATCATCATTCCCCACACAACACAGCACAAACTCAGCATCTTGCGCCGCTTGCGCAGGCGTTTGCGCAACACGACCTGAATACTCTTGCGCCCAACGCTGCGCTGTTGCCAGAGTGCGATTAAATACAGTGACGTCATGGCCTTTATTAGCCAGATGGCCTGCCATCGGGTAGCCCATCGCCCCCAAACCAATAAATGCAACACGAGCCATACTTCACCTCACAACTGTAATTAAAATTATTCTTAGCGCTAAAGCCTGACTTAACCTGAATGCAGAGCCAACACCTCGCGGATTAAATCGTGACGCCAGCATGCCACAGAGCTATGCTACAGATCTTTTTAAATGACGAGTTAAACTCATGCTCAAGGTAAACGAATATTTTGCAGGCGCGGTTAAATCCATCGGCTTTACCGACCAGACCAACACAGCCAGCGTTGGCGTCATGTCAGCTGGCGAATACACTTTTAATACATCCTGCACAGAAATCATGCACATCATCAGTGGCAGCGCACAAATAAAACTTAGCCCCAACGATGACTGGCAAACCATAGCGACAGGCGCACAGTTTACCGTCGAGGCTCACAGCAGCTTTTTAATTAAAGTTAGCACTGACACTGCCTACCTGTGCCAATACCGCTAACAGCAACTCGCAGACTACAACTGCCGCCTAATAAAAGCGGCAATTGTAGCCGCTGCTTGCTGTAAATATATTTCTTGAGTAGAGCCTGAACGCTTTAAAGGCTTTAAATCATGATCGGCCATCGTCATCCACTCAAAAACAATGGCCGATGATAATTGATACTCCTGCACAACCTCACGCGACCCTAACGCATCGCGCTCGCCCTGCACTATTAAGGCTGGTGTCTGCAACGCTAGCAAGTGCTCGATACGTGGTTTCTCGGGCTTGCGCGCCGGATAAAACGGATAGCCTAAGCACACTAATGCCGGCACCTGTAATTCATCCGCTAGCATGCTGGCCATGCGCCCACCCATAGACTTACCCGCCAATACAATAGGCTCATCTATCTGCGCACGCACCTGCTGGTATACATTGCGCCACGTATCGAGCAACACTTGCGTCTTATTGGGCGGTCGACGCACAGCATCAAGGCGACGCTGGGCCATATATGGAAACTCAAAACGCACAACACTGATATTTTGCGCTAACAAATACCGTGTCATCGCCTCCATAAACTCGCTATCCATCGGCGCACCGGCGCCATGCGCGCATATTAAAGTACAAAAAGAGTGCGACGCTTTTGCATATAACACCAGAGGTCACCCATCAAAACAAAACATTTAAATAAGATATAAAAACAAACACCCCAACCTTGTTACACCCACACCTCATATTACCCTCTGCGCACCAAGCGCAACATTATAACAACACTATTCCACTTAAAACTTACACTACCTATGCACAGACACTAACCCAACCACCGGTAAAACACTGACATAACCACGCTAAAAATAACCATGACCATCTTTTAGAGTTTAAATTCCACACAATCTATCCATATATAGTCTTATTGCTGCCCGTTTGTATTATTTTTCAAAGAATTTGGGCTAAGATAGCAGCCACACTGACAGTATCGGACAGCTAGCTACGCTCGACACGCATGCTTATATATTTTTATATTTTGCCATTTGTGCAAAATATAAATGACCTGCAGCACTTTTGTGTTGATTACTCAGGTGCGATGAAGACGTACTGATTGCAATGGCAATATGCATTGCCCATAATTGTTGGTGATTTAACTCCGAATAAATCCATTACCCGTGGAAGTCTAAGCATGAGCACAGCAATCCAAGAGAATGCTTATAACTACAAGGTTGTACGCCAGTTCGCCATTATGACGGTGGTCTGGGGTATTGTAGGTATGAGCATTGGCGTACTAATTGCAGCGCAATTAGTATGGCCAGAACTAAACTTTAACCTTCCGTGGACCAGCTTCGGCCGGTTACGTCCCTTGCACACTAACGCAGTGATTTTTGCGTTTGGTGGTAGTGCACTGTTTGCCACATCTTATTATGTGGTGCAGCGCACATCGCAAACTCGCTTGTTTTCTGACACCCTTGCTGCGTTTACCTTTTGGGGTTGGCAAGCCGTGATTGTTATGGCAGCGATTACGCTTCCATTGGGCTATACAACTACTAAAGAATACGCAGAGTTAGAGTGGCCAATCGCTATTCTACTAGGTGTTGTTTGGGTGGTTTATGCGATTGTTTTCTTTGGCACTATCGCCAAACGTAAAACATCACATATCTATGTGGGTAACTGGTTCTACGGTGCATTTATCATCGTAACTGCCATGCTGCACATCGTTAACCACATGTCGATTCCAGTGACTTGGTTTAAGTCCTACTCGCTGTACTCAGGTGCTACAGACGCCATGGTTCAGTGGTGGTACGGACATAACGCTGTTGGCTTCTTCTTGACCACTGGTTTCTTGGGTATGATGTATTACTTTGTACCTAAGCAATCTGAGCGTCCAATCTACTCGTACCGCTTATCAATCGTGCACTTCTGGGCATTGATTTCTCTGTACATCTGGGCCGGTCCACACCACTTGCACTACACCGCTTTACCAGACTGGGCTCAGTCTTTAGGTATGGCAATGTCGATGATCTTATTGGCTCCATCATGGGGCGGTATGATCAACGGTATGATGACGCTGTCGGGCGCATGGCACAAACTGCGCACTGACCCCATCCTACGTTTCCTTGTTGTATCGCTAGCCTTCTACGGCATGTCGACCTTTGAAGGTCCGATGATGGCGATTAAAACTGTAAACGCCCTATCGCACTACACTGACTGGACCGTTGGTCACGTACACGCTGGTGCTCTAGGTTGGGTTGCAATGATTACCATTGGCTCGATGTATCACATGATTCCTCGCGTATTTGGCCGCGACCAAATGCACAGTATCGCGCTGATTAATACGCACTTCTGGTTAGCAACTATCGGTACCGTACTGTACATCGCTTCAATGTGGGTCAACGGTATTATGCAAGGCCTGATGTGGCGTGCAATTAACCAAGACGGCACACTGACGTATTCCTTTGTGGAAGCGTTAGAAGCCGGTCACTACGGTTACATGGTACGTATGATTGGTGGTGCATTCTTCTTAACCGGTATGCTGTTTATGGCGTACAACGTATGGCGCACTGTACGCTCGTCAGACATTGAGAAAGCGAATGCCGATGCACGCTTTACTGTTGGAGGCGCTCACTAATGAAAAATCATGAACGCGTTGAAAAAAACGTTGGTTTACTTGCGTTTTTTATGGTGATTGCAGTCAGTATTGGTGGTTTGGTACAAATCGTACCTTTATTTTTCCAGGACTTGGTGAATGAGCCTGTGGAAGGTCTAAAGCCTTACACAGCTCTACAGTTGGAAGGTCGCGATATCTATATCCGTGAAGGCTGCGTTCAGTGCCACTCACAGATGATTCGCCCTTTCCGTGCTGAAACCGAACGTTACGGCCACTACTCTGTAGCAGGCGAAAGCGTCTATGAGCACCCATTCTTATGGGGCTCTAAGCGTACCGGGCCAGATTTGGCGCGCGTTGGTGGTCGTTACTCTGATGACTGGCACCGTGCCCACCTCTACAACCCTCGTAACGTTGTACCTGAGTCTAAGATGCCTGCTTACCCCTGGTTAGTAGAAAACAAATTAGATGGTAAAGACACTGTTGCCAAAATCGAAGCCATGCGCTGGTTAGGCGTGCCTTACACCGATGATGATATCAAAGGTGCGGTTGCAGCAGTTCAGGGCAAGACCGAAATGGAGGCTGTTGTAGCCTACCTGCAGGTACTTGGTACATCTATTAAGAGCAAACGGTAACGTTAATGGACATTGGATTTCTTCGCGGCGCAGGCACGCTACTCCTTTTGATAGCATTTATCGCAATGGTATTTTGGGCTTACAACAGTAAGCGCAAATCAAGTTTTGATGATGCTGCAAACTTACCCTTCGCTGACGAAGATCCAAGCTCTAACAGCGAGCCGAATACAGACACATCCAGGAGCAACAACCCATGACTTCTTTCTGGAATTGGTACGTCGTAGTTCTTACGAGCGGTACTATTCTGGCCATAACGTGGCTCATTTTTGCGACACGTAAAGGTCAACGCAGTGATACAACAGACCAAACCCTTAGTCACGTTTATGATGGCATCCAAGAGTTTGACAACCCACTACCACGCTGGTGGTTTATGCTGTTTGTCGGCACCATCATTTTTGCTGTGGGCTACCTTGTACTCTACCCTGGCATGGGTAACTGGAAAGGTATCTTGCCAGGTTATGAAGGCGGCTGGACATCAACTAAGCAGTATGATCGCGAAATGGTTAAAGCCGATGAAAAATACGGCCCTATCTTTGCTAAATATGCTGCGATGTCGATTGAAGATGTAGCTAAAGATGAAGATGCCTTAAAAATGGGTGGACGCTTGTTTGCTTCGCACTGCTCTGTTTGCCACGGCTCTGACGCTAAAGGCGCACACGGTTTCCCCAACCTAACCGACAACGACTGGATCTGGGGCGGCGAGCCTGCAACAATCAAAGCCACAATCCTTAACGGTCGTATGGCAGCAATGCCTGGCTGGGAAGCTGCACTGGGTAACGAAGGTGTTAAAAACGTTACTGGTTACGTGCGTAGTTTGTCTGGCTTGAAGAACCCTGAAGGTCTCGACCTTGCGGCAGGTCAACAATCCTACAACACTATGTGTGTAGCATGTCACGGCCCTGAAGCCAAAGGTAACCCTTTACTTGGCGCACCTAACTTGTCAGACAGAATATGGTTATACGGCTCGAGCTTTGCTCAAGTTCAACAAACCATTCGCTATGGCCGTAACGGCCAGATGCCTGCACAAGCAGACTTCTTAGGCAATGACAAAGTTCACTTATTAGCTGCTTATGTATACAGCCTATCAAATGAGTCGCAAGATCAGTAATTGATGCCTGCGACATGCTGTCACTCTCTGCTGGATCCTCAGCAGGCGTACCATACAAGGCAGTTCTAAGTATATTCCGGCCAGTTTCACTGGCCGGATATTTCAAAAACAGCACTGGTACAACCTGATGACTGAAAAAATACCTGTAAAAAACATTACCCCACCAAAGACCAGTACAGACTTGTACGCAAAACGTGAAACAATTTATACACGTGCGTTCACTGGTATTTTCCGCAATATTCGTATTGTTTCCGGCCTCTTTCTTTTCGCTCTGTTTCTCGGTACTGCTTGGTTGCAGTGGGGCGATCGCCAAGCTGTTTGGTGGAACTTACCCGAGCGAAAATTCTATGTATTTGGTGCCACCTTCTGGCCTCAAGACTTTATGTTGCTATCCTGGCTGCTCATTATTTGCGCCTTCGGTTTATTCTTTATCACCGTATTTGCTGGACGTGTTTGGTGTGGCTACACTTGCCCACAAAGCGTTTGGACGTGGATATTTATGTGGTGCGAAAAAGTCACTGAAGGTGACCGCAACGCTCGTATGAAACTCGATAAAGCTCCAATGTCCGTTAACAAATTCACACGTAAAGCTATCAAGCATACAATGTGGATCAGTATCGGTTTTATGACCGGTTTTACTTTTGTAGGTTATTTCACACCTATCCGTGAACTACCTTTTGACCTTATTACTGGCGCAGCAGATGGCTGGGCTTATTTCTGGGTTGGCTTCTTCACCCTACTGACTTATCTCAATGCGGGCTGGCTGCGCGAGCAAGTGTGTGTGCATATGTGCCCCTACTCACGCTTTCAGAGCGTGATGTTTGACAAAGACACTTTGATTGTTTCTTACGATCCCGAGCGCGGTGAAAATCGTGGCCCTCGCAAAAAAGGTAGCGATTACAAAGCACAAGGTTTAGGCGACTGTATTGACTGCAAGTTGTGCGTGCATGTCTGCCCAACTGGTATTGATATCCGTGACGGCTTACAAATCGCCTGTATTGGCTGCGCAGCCTGTATTGATGCCTGTGACGATGTCATGCTTAAAGTTGGCTACCCTAAAGGTTTAGTCAGCTACACGACAGAACACAACCTGGCAGGACAAAAAACCAAGCTTGTACGCCCACGCTTAATTGGTTACGCCTTAGCGTTACTGGTGATGAGCAGCCTGTTTGGTTATACCGTTTTCAACCGTACTCTAGTTGAGTTTAACGTGATCAAAGACCGTACCCCCTATCGTGAAAACCAAGAGGGCCGTATTGAAAACGTGTACACCATTAAGATCATGAACAAAGATCAAAAAGCTCACCTGTACGTCATTGAAGCCAGCGGTCTCAACGGCCTAACGCTTGAAGGCAAAAATCACGTTACTGCTGCAGCCGGTGAGATTTTATCTGTACCTGTGTCTGTGTCAGTTGATCCTGAAGATATTCCTTCAAGCACCAATCAGATTGAATTTAGAGTTCACTCTGAAGATGACAGCAGTATTCATAGAACAACTGAAAGCCGTTTTCTCGGCCCCACCCTTCGTTAATTAAAGGATATTGTATGCAGCCCGAAGACAATGTTTTACCCTGGTATAAAGAATTTTGGCCTTGGTTTATCATTGGTATGCTCAGTTTCTCTGTGGTGCTCGGGCTGTCTTTATTGACAATTGCCATCCGTAATGCCGACAGCTTAGTAGTGGATAACTACTATGATGTCGGTAAAGGTATTAATACCTCGCTAGAGCGCGAACAACTCGCTGACCAACTCAATATTGGCGGTACATTAAGCCTCGATAATGATATTGGCCAAGTCGAGCTGATTGTTTCTGGCGATAGCCGCCCTCAACAAATTGTTCTCAACTTGATTTCCCCGACTCAACAAGCACGTGACCGCCGGATCATTTTGCAACCCGCCAACAACGATCTATATCGTGGCTTACTGCAAGAAGATATCGAAGGCCGACGTTTTGTCGAGATTCTTGGTGAAGAAGATGGCGCTCAATGGCGCTTATTTGAAGAACACACCTTAATCAGCGGACAAAGCATCAAACTCGGCGAGTGATAGCCCTCTATCACCTACCGTTTTGATCTGACACTGTAAGCTGTTTCACTTATTGATAGCTGACTATTATGGCTGCGCCTTTATCTTGTTATCACTGCGCCTTACCTGTTCTAACAGGTGAGGCCTTTACGGCTGTTGTGCTTAAAGAATCGCGCGTTTTTTGCTGCCCGGGCTGTCAAGCTGTAGCCGAGGCCATTATTGCTGGCGGCTTGGAAAGCTATTACTTGCACCGCAGTGAAGCATCAGCCAACCCAGAAGCACTGCCCGGTGTTTTGCCTGATGAGTTACTGTTACTCGACCGTAAAGACATTCAAAAACCTTTTGTCAGCACCTCTGGCAATATCAGTGAAACCCAACTACTGATTGAAGGCATTACCTGTGCAGCCTGTGGCTGGCTGATCGAGAAGCATCTTAAGCAACTGCCTGGTGTTATTGACACCTCGCTTAACCTCAGCAATCACCGCCTCTCGATTCGCTGGGATCTCGAGCAAATTGCCTTATCTGAATTGCTCAAAACCATACGCCATATCGGCTATGCCGCTCACCCTTGGCAGCCTGATACTGTCAGTGTGCAAATGCAGGCCGACAACCGCCGCGCCCTACGTAAACTCGGTGTAGCAGGATTGTTGTGGATGCAGGTAATGATGGCCTCCATGGCCACTTGGCCTGAGTTTAATTTAGACCTCTCCGAAGCTATGGATCGCTTGCTGCGTTGGGTGAGTTTGATTTTAACCACGCCTATTGTATTTTATTGCAGCACTGAGTTTTTCTACGGCGCTTGGCGTGATTTACGCACCCGCCACCTCACCATGGATGTGTCGGTATCTTTAGCCATTGCCGGTGCCTATGCCGCTGGGATCTGGTCAACTCTAACGGGTCAAGGCGACCTGTATTTTGATGCTGCAGGTATGTTTGCTCTGTTTTTATTGTCGGGACGCTATTTAGAACGGCGTGCACGCGAACGCACTTCAGCCGCGACCTCACAATTGGTCAATCTACTGCCTGCTTCTTGTTTACGCCTGAATGCGGACGGCAGTAGCGAGCGTATTTTGCTCAGTGAATTACAACAAGGCGACCAGCTTTTAGTGCCGCCTGGCAACTTAATTCCAGCCGATGGCCGCATCAGCTCCGGCACTTCAAGTATTGATGAATCATTGCTGACCGGTGAATACCTACCCTTAGCCAAACAGCCAGGCGATAGCGTGGCTGCCGGCACACTCAACATCGAAGGCCCATTGACGATTGATGTACTCGCCCTAGGTGAGCATACGCAGCTTTCAGCCATAGTACGTTTATTAGAGCGCGCACAATCGCTTAAACCACGCTTAGCCGAACTTGCAGACCAGGTTGCGCAGTGGTTTTTAATCAGCGTGTTAATTATTGCCGCAATCGTCGGTTTAATCTGGCTGCAAATCGACTCATCACGCGCTTTTTGGATTGTGCTATCACTGCTAGTCGCCACCTGCCCTTGCGCATTATCACTGGCAGCGCCCACTGCACTGACCGCAGCAACCGGCTCCTTGCATAAGCTGGGCTTGCTGATCACTAAAGGGCATGTGTTAGAAAGCTTGCAAAAAGTTGATACCGTTATTTTTGATAAAACCGGCACTCTGACTGAAGGCAAGCTGACACTCAAGCAGATTCAGCCAATGACTGATTTAAGCGAAACCGCATGCCTTGAGCTCGCTGCAGCACTGGAAAGCCACTCTGAACACCCTATTGCTCGCGCCTTTGGTCGCACCACAACGGCAGCGCTAGATGTGAGTAGCGCACCAGGCTTAGGCCTGGAAGGTCAGGTCAGCGGTCGCCATTTGCGCATTGGTCGGCCTGATTATGTAAGCGAACTGGGCGGCTACCCTGCGCCAGCCATGCCCAGCCAAGAAGGCCAGTGGCTATTGCTTGGCGATACTGAGCAAGCACTCGCTTGGTTTGCTTTAGACGATAAACTTCGCGACGACGCCCCTGCGCTCCTGGCAACCTGCCGTGCCCGCGGCTGGCAAGTTTTATTATTATCCGGTGATAGTTCACCCATGGTGCAGCAGATTGCCCAGCAACTACAGATTGATGACGCCCGTGGCGGCCTCACACCTGATGACAAACTGCAAGTGCTCAAAGAGCTACACAGCCAAGGCCGTCATGTATTAATGCTCGGCGATGGTGTCAATGATGTTCCGGTGTTGGCTGCCGCTGATATTAGTATTGCTATGGGCAGCGCCACTGATTTAGCTAAGACCACCGCAGACGCTATTTTACTGTCCAATAGTTTAGGTAGTTTAGTCAGCGCTTTAGCAGTCGCTAAGAAAACCCGCCGCGTGATTATTGAAAACCTCGGCTGGGCGACCCTGTATAATGGCTTAGTCATCCCCTTTGCGGCAATCGGCTGGGTCACTCCTGGCTGGGCAGCCTTTGGGATGTCGATCAGCTCACTGTTGGTGGTGCTCAATGCGCTGCGCCTGACTCACTTAGCTGAGCCAGCTTAACTCTATTTTAGCGAGGCATATAATGGCCGCTCTCTATGTCATGATTCCAGCCGCACTCTTAATTGTAGCCTTGGCAATTCGTTTGTTTTTTTGGGCTGTGGATAACGGTCAATATGAAGACCTTGATGGCCCTGCACACAGCATTTTATTTGACGATGAAGATCCAATGCATACTGCAGGCATGAAGCACAACCCGACTGAATCTGCAGACGCACCTGAGGACAAACAGCACAATGGCTGACTTATTACCCCTGCTTGCCTCAGCTTTTATTCTTGGTTTGCTCGGTGCCGGCCACTGTTTAGGTATGTGCGGTGGCTTAATGGGAGCCTTAACCCTGAGCATTCCACAGGAGCAACAACACAAACGCTTGCGTATGATTGTTGCCTATAACTTAGGCCGCGTCAGCAGTTATGCCTTAGCGGGGTTTTTATTTGGCTTACTTGGCTGGGCAGTGGAACAAACGCCCGTCGCTGCCGCCTTACGTGTAGTGGCTGGCTTGCTGCTGATTAGCCTTGGTCTGTATTTGGCCGGCTGGTGGCATGGCTTAACTCATGTAGAAAAAGTCGGCCGCCACCTATGGAAGTACATTCAGCCTATTGCCGGCCGTCTGTTACCGGTAAAAAGCACGGGTCATGCGCTTCTGCTAGGTACTTTATGGGGCTGGCTGCCCTGCGGCTTGGTGTATAGCACTTTATTTTGGACGGCCAGCCAAGGCGATGCAGCCACCAGTGCTTTATTAATGTTTACCTTTGGCTTAGGCACTTGGCCCGTGCTGCTCGCTTCTGGCTTAGCAGCCGAACGGGTCACAGCCTTCTTGCGCAAACAAAATGTGCGTTATGCCGCCGGTGCTATGGTGATTCTATATGGTCTATGGACATTACCCGGTCCTCACCAGCACTGGCTGATGGGCCACTAACAATCCTTCTTGGCCCCTACTGCGCCTGATACAGATCAACAGGCCATAACCCAACAGCCCCTATACTTATGCAAAACATGAGTCAACAGGGGCAATGGTTATGGCTACGAGTACAGGTTGGAGCACTGAGCTATTTAACAGATACCATCGTCTGCATAAACCTTATCGCTCATACCCAACAGCAGAACAGTTTCAGCAACCTATCAGCACATTTGAACGCTACAGCGCCTTGCGCACCAGTCGCAGTTTACAGAGACCCTTAGCTCTCAATATCAGCATGGCATTTTGTGCTAACGCTTGTTATTGCTGCAGTAAAAAGACCACTATCACTAAAGATCGTAGCCGTAGCAGTGCTTATTTACAGAGTTTAGAGCACGAAATTCGTCTGCTGGCCCAGCATACTCATCCCAGCCAGCCCATTAACGAACTCTATGTCAGCGGTGGTACACCCACTTTTCTGAACCCTCCTGAACTGCAACAATTGATGCATTGCCTGCAAGACAACTTCAATCTTGTCAGGAATAATTTTAGTCACTACAGCATTGATATTGATCCGCGCGAAACAGACTGGGCAACCATGGGTGTCCTGCGTGATATTGGTTTTAACTGCATAAATATCATGATGCATGCATTGGATCCTCTGGTGCAGCGCGCAATCAACCGTCTACACAACCTTGAGCAAACGCAAAAAATTGTCGAGGCCGCACGCACCCTACAATTTCGTCATGTCAGTATCAGCCTGCTCTACGGACTGCCCAAGCAAACACCCCAATCATGGGCGCAAACACTCGCGCAAACACTCAAGTTGGTACCTGATCGCGTGCACCTGCAAGGTTTTTTGCATCAACCGCATCAACACCCAATACAACAACACATTGCTGCGCACGACTTACCCAGCTCAACAGATATTGCACATATGCTGCGCGCCGCGCTTGAACAACTTACAGTTGCCGGATATCAATATATTGGCATGGGTAATTTTGCTTTAGCCGATGATGACTATACGATTGCACAAGAAGATGACACTTTGCACTGCGGCTTACAGGATTACAGCACCTACGCCAACTTAGACACTTTAGGTTTTGGTGCAGGCGCCATCAGCCGTATCGGTGCTCTACACTACCGCAATACCCCAGACATTAGCGCTTATCAAAATGCTTACCCCAACCAGCAGTTGCCTCAAGCATACGGAGTTATTTCCTCGGTAGAGCAAAGCGTCAGTGAATATGTCATTGACAGCTTAAACTGTCAGTTTTCTGTTAATTTTCGAGCCATCCAGCAAAATTACAACGTTGATTGCAAGCAACTCTTTGCGCAGCAATGGCCGCAATTACAACAAATGCATCACGATGGCCTGCTGCAATTGAGCGACCATGCTTTACACATGACCCCAGCGGGGCGCTTATTTACTTTAGCCGTGTGCCAAGTCTTTGCTGAGCAACAGATTGCAAAGCCGGAAAGCAGCGCAGCTATGACACAGGTTATCTAACTTTCTCCCCATCAAAAGAATCCATTGGATGCTATTGCCCCGCAGCACACGACCCACTTTGCAAACAAAGTGGCAGCTTTGTGTCCGCTCAGGTAATCTTAAGTCTAAATATTGATTTACCCTTTTGATCAGGAACAATGTGTATGGCAGAAATAATCAGTGTGCGCAGCCCGCACCAAGCGCATTGCAAAGACTGCAGTCTGGCCACACTTTGCCTTCCTCTGTCCTTAGAATTACAAGATTTAGATTCACTTGATAGCATTGTGAAACGTGGCCGCCCATTAAAAAAGGGTGAGTTCCTCTTTCGTCAAGGCGATCCTTTTATCTCTGTATACGCTGTGCGCTCAGGTAGTTTAAAAACGTTCAGCGTCACGGACAATGGCGAAGAACAAGTCACTGGTTTTCACTTACCCAGTGAACTGGTCGGCTTATCCGGTATGGACTCTGAGTTTTATCCAGCCTCAGCGGTGGCTCTAGAAACCACATCCATTTGTGAAATCCCCTTTGATCGTCTCGACGAACTCAGCGCCAACCTACCGCAATTGCGCCGGCAATTGATGCGCATTATGAGCCGTGAAATTCGTGATGATCAGCAAATGATGATGCTGCTATCAAAAAAGAATGCTGATGAGCGTATCGCGACTTTCTTAGTGAACCTCTCTGCCCGTTTTCGGGCTCGTGGCTATTCACCACAGCAGTTTCGGCTGGCCATGTCGCGCAACGAGATGGGTAACTATTTAGGTTTAGCTGTAGAAACAGTGTCGCGAGTCTTTACTCGCTTCCAACAAAATGGACTATTAATCGCAGAAGGCAAAGAAATCAATTTAATTAATTTGATTGAAATCTGTGCATTAGCAGGCGGCAACTTAGATAACTGATCAGTTCTAGAGAGGATCACTCAATGATTTTTGATGAATTTGCAATTAAATCCCTAGTTCGACCTATTCCTGACTTCCCTAAAAAAGGCATTATTTTTAGAGATATCACTCCATTATTCCAATCACCTAAAGCCATGCGCATGGTGATTGATAGTTTAGTGCAACGCTATGTGGGCAGCGACTTTACTCACGTTGGTGCCATTGAGTCGCGCGGCTTTTTACTTGGCTCCACCATTGCCTACGAGCTAAATAAGCCCTTGGTGCTGTTTCGCAAGCAAGGTAAATTACCTGCTGATGTATTAAGCGAGCCTTATGATACCGATTACGAGCAATCCGTCTTAGAAGTGCACGCTGATAGCTTAAAAGAAGGCGATAAAGTGCTGTTAATTGACGACATCATTGCCAGCGGTGGTACCTTTATCGCAGCAGCACGCTTAATTCGTCGTATGGGCGCAAGTATTTATGAAGTGGCCGCCATTATTGATTTACCTGAACTGGAAGGCTCACAGTTGATGCAAGATATTGGCGTCCCAACCTTCACTCTCACAGCGTTTAATCTTAACGAACACTAATCACTAATCCCCTCTCCGCTCGGTTAGCTAAAGCTAAGCGAGCGGTCTTAGCTACATCCCCCTGCTCTGCTCATCACTATGACTGTTTGATCTCTTACCCATATATGAGATAACTGCTATGCAGTACTGCATAGTGCGACAACAAGTCACCGCTGTTTAGTTGTCTTTAACGCAGCAATAAGTGACATAATACGAATGTCGTATATGTTAAAAGAGTGCTTAATATGCATCGCTTTACTCACTACCAGCGCAACTCACAGCATCTAGCAGGCGTGTTCTGTACAGATTTGTGGAGTGCAGTATCGGTATCAACCATTCCCCGGGGGTATGCACAATGATCTCGGAATCTCTTATTGAACTGTCTCGCTTTCAATTTGCGATGACAGCCATGTATCACTTTATTTTTGTACCTTTGACCATTGGTCTAGCGTTTTTGCTGGCGATTATGGAGTCAGTCTATGTCTTAACCGGCAAAGAAGTGTACAAAGACATGGTGCTGTTCTGGGGTAAGCTCTTTGGTATTAACTTTGCCATCGGGGTTGCTACCGGCCTGACCATGGAGTTCCAGTTTGGTACCAACTGGTCGTACTACAGCCACTATGTCGGTGATGTATTTGGCGCTCCTTTAGCCATTGAAGGCTTAATGGCATTCTTCCTTGAGTCAACCTTTATTGGTCTGTTCTTCTTTGGTTGGGACCGTTTAAGCAAGCGTCAGCACTTGGCTGTTACTTGGTTAGTTGCTATTGGTTCGAACCTCTCCGCACTGTGGATTCTGGTGGCCAACGGCTGGATGCAAAACCCAGTGGGTGCTGAGTTCAACTACGAAACCATGCGTATGGAAGTGACTGACTTTGCGGCGTTGATTTTCAACCCTGTTGCACAAGTTAAATTCGTGCATACAGTGGCTGCAGGTTATGTAACGGGGTCAATCTTTGTTCTAGCCATCTCCAGCTGGTACTTACTGAAAAAACGTGACCTAGGCTTTGCCCGTCGCTCGTTTGCCATTGCTTCGGCCTTTGGTTTAGCGTCAATTCTTTCAGTGATTATTTTAGGTGATGAGTCAGGCTACGAAATTGGTGACGTGCAAAAAACCAAGCTCGCCGCCATCGAAGCTGAATGGCACACCGAAGAAGCACCTGCGGCATTTACCTTAGTGGGCTTGCCCAATATGAAAACGCAGAGCACTGATTACGCAATTAAGATTCCTTATGCCATGGGTATTATTGCCACGCGCTCACTTGACACTGAAGTGACTGGTATTAAGGATTTAATTGACCAGCACGAAGTGCGTATCCGTAACGGTATTATCGCCAATGAGCGCCTAGCTGTATTGCGTGCCGGTGATCGCACTGCAGAAAACATCGCATTGTTTGACGAAGTGAAGCAAGACTTAGGCTACGGTTTACTCCTCAAGCGTTATACAGAAAATATTTCTGATGCGACTGAAGAGCAAATCAAACTGGCGGCTGCCGATACCATTCCGCACGTACCCAGTATTTTCTGGGCATTCCGTATGATGGTCGGTGCGGGCTTCTTAATGCTGTTGCTATTTGTCTTAGCCTTTTGGGCTTCGACCAAGCACAACCAAGAGCACAAGCCATGGTTGCTACGCTTTGCCTTAATCTGTTTACCACTGCCTTGGGTGGGTGTGCAAACAGGTTGGTATGTTGCCGAAGTGGGTCGTCAACCCTGGTCGATTGGTGAAGTACTGCCAACCTTCCTCTCCGCTTCATCACTCACTACAGCAGATGTATGGGGTTCGATTATTACAATCGCCGCCATCTACACTGTGTTAATTATTATTGAAATGTTCTTAATGGTTCGTTTTGCACGTAAGGGTCCAAGCTGCCTACATACTGGCCGTTACCACTTCGAGCAAGACGCGAATAAGAACGCATAAGGAGTGACGAAATGTTTGATTACGAAACTCTAAAACTGATCTGGTGGGTGCTGGTTGGCGTACTGCTGATTGGTTTCGCTTTAACCGATGGTTTTGACTTAGGTGCAGTGATTTTACTGCCTTTCGTTGGTCGTACTGACAGCGAACGTCGTGTAGTGATGAACACCATTGGCCCGCATTGGGAAGGTAACCAAGTTTGGTTAGTGACGGCTGCAGGTGCTTTATTTGCGGCGTGGCCAATTGTGTACGCTGCCTCGTTCTCAGGTTTTTACTGGGCGATGCTGATCGTACTCTTTGCCTTGTTCACGCGCCCCTTGGGTTTTGACTACCGCAGCAAGCTGGAGAATGCAAACTGGCGCGCACGCTGGGACTGGACACTGTGCTTAGGTAGCTTTGTACCTTCGTTAGTCTTTGGTGTGGCGTTCGGCAACCTGTTCCTAGGTGTGCCATTTATGCTCGATGACACCATGCGCATCACCTACACCGGTGGTTTCTGGGGCCTACTTAACCCCTTTGGCATTCTGGTCGGTTTAGTCAGTGTTGCAATGTTAACCACCCATGGTGCAACTTGGTTGATGATGCGTACCGACCAGCAAGTGTTTATCCGTTCACGTCGTGCTGCACAACTGTTTGCCTTAATGTTCTTAATCACCTTTATTGGTGCTGGCCTATGGCTCTGGTTGGGCATTCAGGGCTACAGCGTGATGTCGGTGATTGATTTCAACGGCGCGATTGATCCGTTAAGTAAAGTGGTTGCGCAAAACAATCCAGGCTGGATGGCCAACTACAGCCAGTACCCCATCATGCGCATTGCGCCGCTGCTTGGTATTGCTGGTGGTGTGATTGCTCTGTTAGCAGCGACAACTCAGCGCTCTGCCTTTGCTTTCTTAGGCTCATCACTGATGATTGTTGGCGCATTATGTACTGCAGGTTTTGCTCTGTTCCCCTTCCTGATGCCATCAAGCATTGACCCGGCGTCGAGCTTGACCATGTGGGATGCGGTATCGAGCCATAAAACCTTGGGGATTATGTTTGTTGCTGCAGCTATTTTTGTACCATTGATTTTGATTTACACCTTATGGAGTTACATCAAAATGTGGGGCGTGGTCAAAGTCTCTGATATTGAAAGCAATACCCACGGTATGTATTAATAAAGCAACCAATAACAGTGCCAGCTCACACTTGGCACTGTGTATAAGCCAAGCAAGACACTGGCTTAACTGAAGCAGCAACTCAGCTTCAGTCAATGATAAAAGGGGTTTAATATGTGGTATTTCACTTGGATTTTAGGCGTACTGTTGGCCTGCAGCATGGCCATTATCAATGCGCTATGGCTGGAACGCTCATTCGACTTTGATGCCGAAAGCAACACAAAAGATCGGTAAGCATCAACAACAAAGCCGCTGCTGGGGTTAACCCTGCAGCGGCTTTTTTTATTGCAGCGCTATCAGCTCACTCGAGCATTAACGCTGCGCAGCTTGTAAAGCGGTAGCGATCTTCTGGTCATGGCCATAGCTGTCATTACGAAAACGCAAGCGATTATCCATATCCACTTCGACCGTCCAATAGGCTAACAACACCGGTACCGGCTGAGGTAAATTCACATTACGTGTTTTACCGCTGTCTTGAATTTGGACAATCCGCGCCAACTCTTGCTCTGTAGCACCCACCAGTAACTGATCAACCAGCTTCTGCGCATCTTCCACTCGCACACAACCTGAACTCACAGTACGCGAAGCGCGGCCAAACAAATGCTGACTGGGCGTATCGTGTAAGTACACCGAGAACGGGTTAGCAAAGCGAATCGCCACCAAGCCTAAAGCATTACTCGGACCTGGGCCTTGGCGCAGCATCAAACCTGGCGGTGATTGCCAGTTAATGCTGTACGGATCAAGCACATTGCCTTGATAGTCCAGCACACTCATATTGCTGCGCGCCAAATAACCAATATCACGACGGATCGCTGGGATTTTATCCTCACGCAAAATAGTCGGCGGCACAGTCCAGGTAGGGTTAATGGTTAAATGAGTGATACGCGACTTAAGCAAGGGCGTTTGACGGCGCACAGTGCCCACTTGTGTGCGCGTACGCCAAACAATATTACCGTCACGGAAAAACAACAAACGTGCGCCAGCTATATCCACCACCAGCATCGTAGGATCTAATTGCTTATCCAACCAGCGCAAACGCTCAAGATTGACGCGTACTTGCTGCAAACGTTGCTCAGGACTGATATTAAGCTCGCGCACAGTGGCAGGCCCAACAATGCCATCATCTTCGAGATAATGATCTTGCTGGAAGGCTTTCACACCATCAGCCAACTGCTGACTATAAAGCAAAGGATCAATTGTCTCTGGCTGCGCAAGCACAACATCACCCTCTACCACTGCAACATCAAGCTGTTGCTCTGATTGCTCTGGCGCGATTAGATAACCTGCACGCTCTAGGCGCTGTTGCAAACTGGGCACCCGAGCATCTCGATCACCCACGCGCAGTGACTTACCCGCAGAGGCAACAGTACCCCAATCCGCTTGCGATAAAATATAGCTACTTTTTAGCACTTCTCGCAATGCTTGATACTGCTGTAGCTGGGGACGCGCTTGCGCAAAGGCCTGCGGCAAGTCTTGTAGGCCGCTCGCCGCTAACTCAATAATAGAACTGCGTACGGGCTTTTTAATACCCTCTTCATACCAATAAGGCTCAGTGCTGTCGGCATCCAACACGCCATCGCGCAAATGCTGTAAAGCCTGTAAATAACCATGACTTATCAGTACGTCATGGCACTGCTGAGCTATCGGTGAGCCCTGCTGTACCAATGCAGTACTACGCTGCAACTGATAGTTGTTGGGCTCTAAGCCGTCGTAACGGGTATCGCGCAACATCTGTGCCAGCGTTTGGCGTTGAGCGGCATCCTGCCACAGCAGTGTATCGCCAGTTGCCTGATAGAATGCTTGCAGGCGTTTAATCGACTGATCCGACAAACGGTCTGCAGTTGATTGAGTACAAGCACTGGGTAACTCATTCAGCGTTTGAGCCAATGTTTGTACGCTCGTGCTGCTTTGCGCCCAACTGAATGTCGTGTGCGTGATGCCAATGATGGCTATAGCTAGCCAGGTATGTTTTCTAAGCAAGGGTTTGGATCCATTCAATGAGCTGTTAGGATGTGCGCTTTATTGAATTCGCTGCGCACTAAACGAGACGTTGACTCAGTCCGTTGTATCACAATTATTAGTAGAACACAGATACAGGCGCAGCCTTATATTCAAACTTATCATTTTTATCTAGCACATTGATGTGCCGTCACGAGAGTATCTATATGCTTCGTCCATTTCTGATTCGTTCTTTTTTTCTGGCCATGTCCAGTTTCTGCACCCTCTCAGCCACAGCTGCTACCCCACCAGTTCAACTCACCAACGCCCTCAAACAGGCTGCACCGTCACTTGATAGTCAGGTTCTATCTACGGCACTAAGCGCGATGCAATGCGCGCTCAGTAACGGTGCTGAACCAGCCAAGCGTCTGGCGGTTATTGATTTCTCTTTGCCGTCCAGCGAAAAGCGTTTATGGATTTTTGATCTGCACAGTAAAAAACTCTTAATCAATGACTTTGTCGCGCACGGTAATCGCTCAGGTGATAATTTCGCGACTAGCTTTTCCAATACCAATGGCAGCCACCAATCAAGTATCGGCCTGTTTCGCACCTCAGAAAGCTATCAAGGCAAACATGGTTACTCATTGCGCATGGATGGCTTAGAGCCCGGTTTTAATGATCGTGCGCGTGAGCGAGCCATTGTGATTCACCCTGCCGACTATGTGAACCCAGCTTGGATTAAAAGCCAAGGCCGTATTGGTCGCAGCCAAGGTTGCCCTGCTGTACGTCCAGAAATCGCGCGCACAGTGATCGACAAGCTCAAAGGCGGTCAGTTTATGTTTTCTTGGTATCCTGACCAGCAATGGCTGCAAAGCTCAATCTATTTAAATTGTCGCACCCAGCAAGTAGCCAGTCGCAGCAGCGGTAAAAACACAGACGGTAGTTAATCTGTCTCCGTAGCAGATGGGCTGTAACCTAAAAAGGTTAACAGCTCATCTTTTTGACTCATAGCATCTTGATAACCCAACTCGATCAATTCGTTGCAATAGCCCCGCTCAAACAACAAATAACTCAGCACCCCACCACCACTGGCGCGTGTTGCACCGGGCCCGCGTAAAAACAAACGCAAAGAAGCAGGCAACTGATGTCGATGCCGCGCAGCAATATCATCAATTTTTTTGCTAGGTGAGATCACCAGCACTTCGACGGGCGACAAACCTAAATGCTTTTTGCGTTCTATGTCAGGCAGCATGCTGCCAAAGGTATTTAAACGCCCTAGTAACTCCAGATCCGACTCTAAGTTATCAATAAAGGTACTGTTTAATAGATGCCCACCTATTTGCGCTAAGCTCGGCGGGCGTGAGGTCATGGGTATGCTGGAACCTTCCTGACTTTGATTGCGCACACCTATGACTAACACTTTATTCGCACCTAAGTGTAATGCTGGACTGATGGGGGCAGCTTGGCGTACAGCACCATCACCAAAATACTCTCGACCCACACGCACTGGAGCAAAGAGTAAAGGAATCGCGGAACTGGCCATTAGGTGTTCGATATTTAAACGCGTAGCTAAACCATGGCGCCGATGGCGTTGCCAAGGATCAATCGTGCCGCGGCCTTGGTAAAAGGTCACTGCTTGTCCCGACTGATAGGCAAAAGCTGTAACCGCAACCGCATGCAATTTACGTTTGGCGACCGCTAAATTGATACCTGAAAAATCCAACTCTTTGAGTAACAACTCTCGTAAAGGCGCATTATCCAACAAGGCAACTGGATCAGCACCACGCCCCAGCCCAAGCAAATGCTGACCCGCAAAACGCCCTGCCTGTCGCATCACACCAAGCCAATCCGTGCGATACACCAAATCACTACTAAAGCTCTGCCACACCGAGCGCAGGGTGCGGATTGCTTGCTGAAAATCCAATGCACCACAGGCCAGCCCCACCGCATTAATAGCGCCAGCAGAGGTACCGACAATCACTGGGAAAGGATTATCCGCAGACTCAGGCAGCAAGTCGGCAATCGCCGCGAGCACACCCACTTGATAGGCTGCTCGCGCACCGCCACCGGATAAAATCAAACCTGTAGTTGTCGCAGGCTGAGCATCTACCAATCCTGCTGGTGCTGATCTGTATTGCGCTTTATTCAATACAACTTTGCCTCGCCTTCAGGCCGAGTTTTAAAACGGCGGTGGGCCCACAAGTATTGCTCAGGCTGCTGCATAATAGCCTGTTCAATCCACTTATTTAGTCGAATACAGTCCTGCTCATCTGTTTCACCAGGAAAGTTCTGCAGGGGTGGCTCAATTTTAATTAAATAGCCTTGGCCACTGGCTAAACGTGTTTGCGTCATAGGTATCACCTGCGCCCGCCCCAATTTGGCAAATTTACTGGTTGCTGTCACTGTAGCAGCCAGCACACCAAACAGCGGAACAAATACGCTCTGCTTGGCACCATAGTCTTGGTCAGGCGCATACCAAATCGCCCGCCCTTTGCGCAGTACTTTAAGCATGCCACGCACATCTTCGCGCTCAATCGCATGGGCATCAGCATTATGGCGTTCACGCCCACGGCGCTGCACATAATCAAATACTGGGTTTTTGTGCGCGCGATACATACCATCAATCGTATGCTGCTGACCTAATAAGGCCGCACCGATTTCTAGGGTGGTAAAGTGAATTGCCATTAAAATCGCGCCTTGACCTTGCTCCTGGGCGGCTTGCAAATGTTCCAAGCCTTGCACTTGCACCAAGCCAGCTAAGCGCTTCTTGGGCCACCACCAACTCATAGCCATCTCAAAAAAAGCGATGCCCATCGAAGCAAAGTTTTCTCGTACTAAGCGCTCACGCTCAACCGCGCTGAGCTGTGGGAAACACAATTCAATATTGCGTGTGACAATATGTCGGCGACTGCGCGCAAAGCGTTGCATTAATGCACCTAAAACACGTCCCAAACGCAATAAAGCCACATAAGGTAATTGTGTTAATAGCCATAACCCAGCCAGTCCGAGCCACAATAGCCAATAGCGCGGATGTAAAAAGGCGATATCGAACCCTGAATGCTTCATACTTAACATACCAAACAGCGTAAAAACACGTATTCTACATGGCTTATTCATTTACAGCCTGCCATGCTTAACGATATAAACATCTTTTAACATTGACCTTTCATAGAGCGACCGATGAATCACTTAGATCTTCTTGAGAAAGCACCTGTTTTTCAACTTAAAGGCAGCATGCTTGCTATTACGATTTTAGAACTTTCATCCAATGACCCTGAGTGCTTGGATGCGCAGTTGGCTGCAAAAGTTGAACAAGCACCTCAGTTTTTTCAAGATGCTCCTATTGTTCTAGCGCTGGATAAATGCACCAGCGGGGCTGAATCGCTGGATATTGCGCTCTTACTGAGTATCTGCCGTAAACATAGCTTGCACCCTTTAGCCATACGCTCAGAACAGGCTGATCACTTGGCTTTTGCTAAAGAGCAAGGCCTCTCTGGCATGCCTCCTAGCGGTGCACGTGAGCGCTTACTTGAAATCGCACCGACACCCGAGCAAACACCAGAGTCGAGCTACACTCCAGCTAAAATTATTACCCAGCCTGTACGCAGTGGCCAGCAGATTTATGCTAAGAATACTGACCTGATTGTTATGGCTGCAGTGAGTGCCGGCGCTGAACTTTTAGCAGATGGCAACATCCATGTGTATGGCCCTTTACGCGGCCGTGCATTGGCTGGCATTAATGGTAATGTGGATGCACGTATTTTTTGCCAGCAATTGGGCGCAGAAATGCTCTCAATTGCCGGCCAATACAAATTAGCAGAAGATTTACGTCGCGACCCCTTATGGGGGAAAGCCACGCAAACAGGTTTAAATGATCAACACTTAGAGATCTCGGCACTTTGATCTATACCTTTGTGATGATGAACACTTTATAATTATTATATCAACCACCCTTTACTCAACTCATAAGGTGATCCGCTTGTCTAAGATTCTCGTTGTAACATCAGGTAAAGGCGGCGTTGGCAAAACCACCACCAGCGCTGCAATTGGCACTGGCCTAGCCTTGCGTGGACACAAAACAGTTATTGTCGACTTTGATGTTGGCTTGCGTAACCTCGACTTAATTATGGGCTGTGAGCGCCGTGTCGTGTATGACTTTGTTAACGTTATTAACGGTGACGCAACACTGAATCAAGCACTGATCAAAGATAAGCGCTTAGAAAACTTATATATTCTGGCCGCTAGCCAAACCCGCGACAAAGATGCTCTAACGCTTGAGGGCGTAGAAAAAGTTCTCACCGAACTGGCTGAGCAATTTGAATATGTGATTTGCGACTCACCAGCAGGTATTGAAAAAGGTGCGCACTTAGCTATGTATCTAGCTGATGCGGCGATTGTCGTGACCAACCCTGAAGTGTCATCTGTGCGTGACTCTGACCGTATGCTGGGCTTGCTTTCAAGCAAATCTAAGCGCGCTGAAGAAGGCCGTGAACCCATCAGTGAGCATCTGCTGCTGACCCGTTACAGCCCTGAGCGTGTCGCACGTGGCGAAATGCTCAGCGTGGAAGATGTGGAAGAAATTCTATCCATCCAAATGATTGGTGTGATTCCTGAGTCACAAGCCGTACTCAAAGCATCCAACCAAGGTGTGCCGGTTATTTTGGATGAAGAAAGTGATGCAGGTCAGGCTTACAGCGATGCCGTTGACCGCCTGCTGGGCAAAGAGGTGCCGCACCGTTTTCTGGAAGTGCAGAAAAAAGGTTTCCTCCAGCGCATGTTTGGAGGTAAAGAGTGAGTATTTTTGATTTTCTTAAAGTTCGTAAAAAAGCGCCTACTGCATCCATTGCTAAAGAGCGCTTACAAATCATTGTCGCCCACGAACGTGGCCAACGTGATGAGCCCGACTACCTCCCTGCATTGCAGAAAGAGTTGGTTGCAGTCATCAGTAAGTATGTAAAAATTGATCAAGAGCACGTACAAGTCGCCTTAGAAAACCAAGGCAGCTGCTCGATTCTTGAACTCAACATTACACTGCCAGATCGCTAAATCTAGCGTATCTCAGCACTGACTCCTTGGCGGCCTTTATGGCCGCCAAGTGTATTTATAGGGTAGGTTATGCCGCTATCAAGCATTGAAATCATCTATGCTGACTCCTACATTTTAGTGGTCAACAAACCCACTTTATTGCTCTCAGTACCAGGGCGTGCTGAAGACAATAAAGACTGTCTGGTAACCCGTCTGCAAGACAACGGTTATCCTGACGCATTGATTGTGCATCGCTTAGACTGGGAAACGTCAGGCCTCATCGTCTTGGCCCGCGACCGCGACAGTCACCGCGAACTCTCACGTCAATTTCACGACCGTGAAGTGGATAAGCGCTATATCGCTTTATGCTGGGGTCATTTTACTGAGGACGAAGGTACGGTCCAATTGCCACTGCGCTACGATCCGCCGACCAAACCTCGCCATGTTGTCGATCACGAGCAAGGCAAAAGTGCACTCACGCTGTGGAAAGTTCTTGAGCGTCATGCTGATCATTGCCGCATTGAGTTAACACCCTATACCGGGCGCTCACATCAGTTGCGCGTGCATATGCTCGCCATTGACCACCCTATATTAGGCGATGGTCTCTACGCACATGAACAAGCCCTACAAGCCGCGCCACGTCTGTGCTTGCACTCTAATGTTCTAAACTTTACCCACCCTCAGACTCAGGAGCGCCTAGCCTTTACCTGTGCAGCACCTTTTTAATCAACGCCTAGCCTGGTCGCATATCTATAGGCTAGGCATATGCATTACACTGCAATTAAGAATCCTGTTTTAGAAAGGCACAGTATGTCACCTCATGAAGCCTTACTTGCATTACGGCAGTACTTAACCAATCAAATTTTAGGCCAAGAACGGTTGATTGACCGCTTGTTAATTACCTTGTTGGCTGACGGGCATTTGTTGGTTGAAGGCGCACCTGGCTTAGCCAAAACCAAAGCCATTAAATACCTTGCCGACGGGCTTGAGGCCAGTTTCCAGCGCATTCAATTTACGCCTGACTTACTGCCCTCTGATATTACCGGCACTGATATTTACCGCCCAGAAAGTACCTCGTTTGAATTTCAACAAGGCCCGGTTTTTCACAACCTGATTTTGGCCGATGAAATCAACCGTGCGCCGGCTAAAGTGCAATCAGCTTTGCTTGAGGCCATGGCCGAACATCAGGTCAGTGTCGGTAATAGCACCTACCCCCTACCCGATTTGTTTTTAGTGATGGCCACACAAAACCCGATCGAACAAGAAGGCACTTACCCTTTGCCTGAGGCGCAACTGGATCGCTTTTTAATGCACGTCAAAATTGGCTTTCCTGATGCGCAGATTGAACGAAAAATCCTCCAACAATCGCGCAATATCGCCTTACAAGGCGAGCAAAAGCCAACACAGTTACTCAGCCAAGACACTATCTTTGCCGCGCGTGAAGAAATTCTAAATTTATATATGGCTGATGCCATGGAAGAGTACTTAGTGCAACTGGTTATCGCCACGCGCACTCCCGCTAAGTTTGACCCTGACTTGGCGCGCTGGATTCGCTTTGGTGCCAGCCCACGCGGCTCAATCGCTATCGATCGCTGTGCCCGCGCCCATGCATGGTTGGCCGGCCGTGATTTTGTCAGCCCTGAAGATATTCAAGCGGTTTTATTTGATGCTTTACGCCACCGGATTATTTTATCCTTTGAAGCTGAAGCGGCAGGTATTGATAAAGAGCAGGTTTTGCAGCACTTGCTTGATGTTGTCGCGGTCGCCTAATGGATATGCAAGGTCGCACCCATATTGATCTGCAGGACATGCTGGTCATGCGGCATTATTTACAACAAGTGGAGTTGTTTAGCACGCCACTACAAAGCAGCACTTTGCTAGGCCTGCACCGCTCTCGTTTACGGGGGCGTGGGATGGACTTTGATCAGGTGCGCGCCTACCAAGCTGGTGATGATGCGCGCAGCATTGACTGGCGCGTGACGGCTCGTACCGGCGAAGTTCACACCAAGGTGTTCCATGAAGCTCGCGAGCGCCCCACTTTTATCGTGGTGGAACAAAGTTTACATCTGTTTTTTGCCAGTACCGGCTCATTTAAATCAGTGATCGCTGCTCAAGCTGCAAGCTTATTTGCTTGGGCCAGCCTTAAACATAATGACCGCGTGGGTGGCTTGGTGTTTGACGACAGCCAAGTGCAGCATATTCCGGTGCAACGCAACAAGCACAGCGTACTGCACTTTTTACAAGCCATTGCGCAGGCCAATCAACGCTTACAACAACCCACCGAGCAAGTACTGAGTAATCCTTTACCCCAAGCACTACAACAAGCGCAGCTATTAGCCCGCACCGGCAGCTTAATTATTTTAATCTGTAACGAGCGCCACTTGAACGATGAATCAAGTCGTTTATTACGCCGCTTAGCCGCACACAGTGAACTGATTTTACTGCCCATATCCGACCCACTAGAACATCACTTGCCGGGCTTAGAACACTCTCGTTTTAGTATGGGTACCCACAGCTTAGCCATTGATGCCAGCAATACTCAGCTACGTCTGCAGTGGCAACAGCAAGGTGCAGCCTGTCAAAACGCTTGGCAAACCCTCGCCCAACATATCAATGCTCCCTTACTACCCTTAAGCACAGCGCACACTGTACTTACACAGTTGAAAAACATCAGTTTGCGCAAGCTCAACAGTGCTCAGAGCGCACCATGATTAAACTCGAAGATTTACAGCCGCTTATTTTACCGCCTCCCATCAGCCCTTGGCCGCCAGCACCGGGCTGGTGGATCCTTGGTGTGTGCGTCATTTTAAGTATGATTATTGTGCGCTATAGAAATACAGCAGTGACAGCTAAACCTCACGCAATTGACACTGATCCCTTGCGCGTGAGCGCCCTAGAACAACTGCATGCCTTGGCTAAACCTTACGATGGTGAACAAGCAGGTCCATGGTTGCAACAACTCAACCAATTGCTCAAGCGTATCTGCGCTATACGCTATCCTGAGAGCGCCAGTCATACCCTCAGCGGACGTGAGTGGTTGGCTTTTTTAGACAGCCGCTGCCCTGCTGCAGGTTTAACGCGCTGGATGGTATTGGTGCAAGGTGCCTATCAGCCTGATTGCCGTCTGGATGATAAGTCCATCGCGCAATTACAAGCAGCGATTGATATTTGGATTCGTAAACATGTTTGAATGTGCTTGGCCATGGCTATTACTGTGCTTGCCATTACCTTGGTTGGTCTACATGTTTGCTCCGCCAGTGCGCCAGCAAGGCGTTGAGTTGCGCGTGCCTTTTTATCAGGAACTGGACGCTTTACAGCGTAAGCAACGCCAACAAGCACCTTACTGGCGTAGCCAAGCACTGGTGTATACGCTGATCTGGCTATTGCTGGTATTCGCTAGCCTACGCCCGCAATGGCACACTGATCCACAAGAGCAGCCACGCACGGGTCGCGACTTATTTATAGCCATGGATGTCTCTAATTCCATGCTCTATAACGATATGCCTTTAGCCGACAGCTATATTTCACGTATGGAATTTGTTAAATACTGGCTGAAGAACTTTATTGAGCAACGCCAAGGCGATCGCTTGGGTTTAATTTTATTTGGCAGCCAAGCCTATCTGCAAGCCCCGCTGACCTACGACCACCACAGCATCCAAACCTGGGTACAAGAAGCACAGCCCGGTATTGCCGGTGACACCACCTCCATCGGCGATGCGATTGGCTTAGCAATTAAGCGTTTGCGTGAACACCCCGCACAACAGCGGGTACTGATCTTAGTCACTGACGGCGCTAACAACAGCGGTGTCATGTCGCCCTCTGCCGCCGCACAACTTGCAGCACGCTATCAGATTAAAATTTATACTGTAGGTATCGGCAGTCAGCAGATGCAGCACTTACACGACCAGCTCGACACCTCAAGTCTGGAGCTGGATGAGCCGGCACTCAGAGAGATTGCCCACAGCAGTGGCGGACAATATTTTCATGTATTTGATAGCGCAGGCTTTGAAGAAATGCAAAACAGTCTAGATCAACTCGAACCTAGCGCCAGCGATCAAGTACCTCAGCAGCACCCAAAAGAGTTGTACCCTTGGCCTTTAGCTGCGGCGTTACTGCTCAGTATGCTGCTCATGCTCTATCGCCTTTACCGCCCACTGTATAAGGCCAGCATCGCAAGGAGAGCGCACTAATGTCGCTGCTCAATCTACATTGGCCAGAATGGATACGCCTGTATTGGCTGCTCTGTGCGCCACTTGCTGTGTTTTTAATTTGGGCACTGTATCGCGTGCATAAAACACAACATGACTGGCGCACATTGTTGCCCCAAGCATTTCATCACGTGCTGCTGAATATGGACGCCCCGCGCCAGCGTTATACGCGCTTAATTATTTTAGCTGGGGCTTGGTTATGCGCGTTATTGGCTCTAGCGGGCCCCAGCTGGTACAGCACATTCGAATCGCCAGCGCCACAAGCGCAAGCCTTACCTATGGTGGTAGTGATTCAACTGACTCCAGATTTACTGGCCAACGATCTGCCGCCCAGTCGCTTGCATCAAGTGCGCGCCAAGGTATTGCGTATTTTAGAACAACGCGACACGGCATTCACCGCGATAGTGGTCTACGCAGGTAGCGCACACACTTTGGTCCCTCTGAGCAATGATTTACTGACCAGCAGCAACTTACTGCAAGCTCTGCAACCTGACCTGATGCCAGTTCCCGGCCAACGCGCTGATTTAGCTGTGGCCCGCGCGATTGATTTATTGCAACAGGGCGCGCAAGGCTCAGGCGAGATTGTTTTAATCACTAATGGTGTCTCCGTCAGCGAGCAAAATGCGATTACCCAGCAATTAAAACAACATGCCATACAGCTCAAAATTCTGGGCGTTGGCACCCTAATAGGTGCTCCCATCAGCGCCACAGACCAAGATCACTTTCTCACTGATGCTGCGGGCGCGGTGATTATCAGCCGCCTCAATCAAACGTCCTTACAGTTACTTGGCAAAGATACCCGTGCGCCTTATCAGCAGATGAGTACAGATGAGAGTGACTTAGCCGCGCTGCACATCATCACCCACACTGATCATAATCTAAGCTCAACACTCAGCCAGCCTCAAACCAGTCAACAAGATCAAGGCTATTGGCTGCTCCTGCCCATCTTATTATTAACAGCAGTTTTGGCTCGCCGCGGCAGCCTTTTATTGATTTTGGTCTGCTGCTTGCCTGTGCAGTCATTTGCACTGGAGTTTGCTGATCTCTGGCAGCGTCCTGATCAACAAGGCGCACAACTGCTTGAGCACGACCCAAGCAAAGCGGCTGAACGCTTTCGTGATCCATTGTGGCGCGCCACTGCGCTCTATCATGCCCAGGACTACCAAGGCGCAGCGCAACTCTTTGCTGAATTTGACAGCGCCCAAGCACATTATAATCGTGGTAATGCTTTAGCTTTATCTGGCCAGCCTGCACAAGCCGTACTCGCTTATACTCAGGCTCTGAGCCAAGCCCCAGAGATGCTGGCTGCACAATACAATTTAGCGGTAGTGCAAGCCTACTTAGACACTCTCGATGCCCAGCAGTCCGACACCAGCCACAGCGCAACCGCGCAAGACAGTGAAGCTGCTAGCAGTGCTTTAAACAGCACAACTACCGCAACTGATCCTCAAGGTACTGCACAGGCGACCACAGCACAGCAGGATTCTACAGAAGTAACCCAGATCACACCTGAGCCAAGCCCCACACAATCCACAGTAACGCACAGCAACCTTACCAGCCCCTCACCTACTACACCTGCTCAACCTGAAGATAGTCAACCTCAGATTCACTTGGAAAGCTGGTTAGAGCAAATCCCAGATAACCCGAGTGAATTACTCAAGCGCAAATTTTTATATGAGCAAAATATGCAGGAGACTGCCCAGTGAAGCCGCATTATCTGACCTCTTACCTCTGCGCGATCTTGCTCCTGTGCTGCAGTCACCTGCAGGCGGCAACATTCCAGGCAACGGTTGATCGTACTCAGCTCAACTCAGGCGAAAGTGTCGAGCTGATTTTAGAATCAGATGACGCCACACAATTTTTGACCCCAGACTTAAAGCCGCTAGAGAATCTCTTTAGTATTTTGGCCAGCAAGCAAGTCCAGCGCTTAAGCACGCAAACGCAGGCTGAGCGTAAGGTCACTCAATGGGTACTGACCTTGCAGCCTAAACGCACCGGCGCAGTTATTATTCCACCCTTGCGCTTAGGCCAGTTGCAAAGTTCAGCTATTAATCTGTATGTCAAAGAAGCAACCGAGCACAGTGTTACTCCATTAGAGCCGGTCTATATCGATACTCAGCTCGATCAAGAGTCGGTTTATGTTCAGGCGCAACTGATCCTGACTTTACGCATCTATCACGCCATCCCATTGTTTGCTGATAGTAACCTCACCCCTTTATTACTGGACAATGCCCGCGTAGAACAACTGGGCAAACCACGTACCTTTGAGCAGCATATCAACGGTGTACGCCACGGTGTAATTGAGATCCGCTACGCTATTTTCCCGCAACAAAGCGGCACTCTTGATATACCCGCGCAAGTCTTCTCTGCCACTTTAGCCGGCCACAACCCCTACTCTCTCACTCCTTTTACCGCGCGACCAGGCCAACGAGTTGAAGTAAAATCAGCACGCATTACCATCCAAGTGCAAGACATTCCCAGCAGTTACCCTGCAGATGCGCTATGGCTACCCGCGCAAAACATCAGTTTAAAGCAAGAGTGGACACCCAGCCTCAATGGCTCGATCACCGCAGGCAGCGCCGTGACTCGTGTTTTAACCCTGCAAGCACAAGGCTTACCCAGCTCGCAATTGCCCGAACTACCCAGCACTCAGTCTGCTAACTACAGCCTGTATGTAGACAAGCCTATGCTTAATCACCGTTATACCGAGCAGGGTTTATTAAGCCAGCGCGATGAACGCCAAGCCTTGATTTTTCAGAACTCTGGCAGCCAGAAATTAGCGGCAATTCAACTGCCATGGTGGAACACGCAAACAGATCAGCTTGAATACGCGCAACTCCCCGAGCAAACCTTGCTGATATCGGCTTTACCTGCCAGCCAAAGTCCTTTGGAGATTACCACTTTAGGATCCACACCCACGCTGTCGGTACTCAATCCAAAGCAACTTAAGTTTTGGCAAATGCTGACAGGCTTTTTTATGCTGTTAAGTCTGTTGGGCTTTACTCTCTGGTGGCGCGCCCGTCATCAGCCTGCGGTGATTATCGCTAATAACAATCAAAGCCAGCGCTCACTGCACGATGACTTAAAACGCGCTTGTTTATCCAATGATCCGGTCAGTACCCGCCAAGCTCTCGATGCCTGGGCGCGCCAACACCCAGAGTCACTCGCCGATATGGCTGCGCGGGACCAAACCTTAAGCGACGCACTGGATACTTTAAACAGTGCGCTTTACAGTGAAAGCAACAGCCACTGGCAAGGTAAAGAACTCTGGCTGGCCATTGTGCAACTATCGTTTAGCACTGCAGAGAATTCTGATGACCAGACCCAACTACCACCTCTATATCCGCTCTAAATCGCCTCTTCTCCAGTCATGTGGCCTATACTAGGACCAATGTTGGGCTTTCGTTACTGCTGGTAAAGCGGTATGGTTTATAGCATTTATAATCAATTTATGGTGCTGCACAGGACAGTGCAGCGTGTTTATTTTTATGACCTGCGAGTGGGATAATAACGACGATGGCTGATTTACCAATCGATGATTTAAACATTGCTTCCAACGTGACACTGATCACGCCTGAGCAACTCAAAGAAAAACTACCACTCACCGAGCAAGCTCAACAGACTGTGTCGCATGGCCGCCAAGTTGTGCGTGATATTTTGGACGGTACAGATCACCGTTTATTTATTGTGATTGGCCCCTGCTCTATTCATGATTTGAAAGCTGCGCATGAGTACGCTGATCGCTTAAAAGCTCTCGCGGATGAAGTATCAGATACTTTGTTTTTAGTGATGCGTGTGTACTTTGAAAAGCCACGCACCACTGTGGGCTGGAAAGGTTTAATTAACGATCCCTACCTGGATGACTCCTTTAAAATTGAAGACGGCCTGCACATTGGTCGTAAGCTGTTACTGGACTTAGCTGAGAAAGGTTTGCCCACGGCCACTGAAGCGCTGGACCCTATCTCACCACAGTATTTGCAAGACTTAATCAGCTGGTCAGCCATTGGCGCACGCACCACTGAGTCGCAAACGCACCGTGAAATGGCGTCAGGCTTGTCTTCGGCGGTTGGTTTTAAAAACGGTACCGATGGCGGCTTAACTGTCGCGATTAACGCTTTGCAATCTGTATCAAGCCCGCACCGTTTCTTAGGAATTAACCAGCAGGGTGGCGTGTCTATCGTCACCACTAAAGGTAACTCCTACGGTCACGTGGTCCTGCGCGGTGGTAACGGCAAGCCCAACTATGACTCAGTCAGCGTTGCGGTCTGTGAGCAAGAGCTGGCTAAGGCAAAGATTAAAGCCAACATCATGGTGGACTGCAGCCACGCCAACTCCAACAAAGACCCTGCTCTGCAGCCTTTAGTGATGGACAATATCACTAACCAAATTGCTGACGGCAACACATCCATCAGCAGCCTAATGGTTGAGAGCCACCTCGGCTGGGGTAACCAATCGATCTGTGAAGACCTCACGCAACTCAAGTACGGCGTATCTATTACTGATGCGTGCATTGATTGGGATGCGACTGAGAAGAGCATTCGCAGCATGCGTGACAAGCTGAAAGATGTGTTACCTAAGCGCCAGCGCAGCTAAATAACTTTAGCGATAAACGAAAACGCCCAGTCATACTGGGCGTTTTTAGATCTGCGCGATACACAGTCTTCGTGCATTACTGCGGGTGGCGCTGCAAATACACAGCAATATACGAGCAACTGGGAATCACTGCGCAGCCCTGTTCTTTGGCATACGCCAGCGCCTCTTTAGCTAACACCGCCGCAACACCTTTACCGCGTAATTCATCGG